>JBJTOP010000337.1:0-59037 GCA_046074645.1 Planctomycetaceae bacterium
GTCCCTGCAGTCGCAGACACCGGGGAACCGGGTGGGTCGGCCGCCGGGAAATAGGGCCGGATACTGCCTCAAGGTGCATGGCACTTCGAGCCCAAATCACGCTGTAAGGTGCATGGCACCTGAAGCTAAAATCCCAGAGAATTTATTGGCAGCCGCGTCACTTGGTACGACCGTGGGGACAGTCCCTTCAGGCACGGTGGCGGGCGTGCTGGAGCGGCCACTGGACGGGCGTCAGAATCGTCACAAACCGACGAAGTGCCAGAATCCGCAGTTACGGCCAGTCGTCGGGGACAGTCCCTGCAGTCGCAGACACCGGGGAACCGGGTGGGGTGGCCGCCGAAAAATGGGGCCGGATACTGCTAGAGGGTGCATGGCACTTTGAGCCCCTTTGAGCCCAAAATCACGCTGTAAGGTGCATGGCACCTGAAGCTAAAATCCCAGAGAATTTATTGGCAGCCGCGTCATTTGGTACGACCGTGGGGACAGTCCCTGCAGGCACAGCGGCGGGCGTGCTGGAGTGGGTGGTGGCCGGGAAATGGGGCTGGTCACTGCGTCAGGGTGCACTTGATTCCGGGGCAAGGGAAAACCGCCTGCGCGGCGCGCACGAATCCAACATCACCACGTCCAGGCAGTGGCCGAGGTGTGCCAACCGGAAAACAGAGTTGCCCAGAGATTTTATACCAGTCTGACAGAACTGGCGGTACAGGCCGGAAACGCAGCGGCAATTACCACGACAGTAAGAGCATCGCTGCTGTTATCGATCGCGTCTCGGTTGGTTGGGGCCTGTTCTGAAACACCGACTGATGCGCACTCAACATTGTTTCATCATCCAGGTCGTGGCCCGCGAGCCGCCGACAAATGGCATTGGCTTTCTGGTGTGTTGTACACCGGGGGGCCAAACCGTCGGTGACTGGATGAGGCTGAACGCCGTTTCTACAGCCAGAGGTATTTCTGCAGAAACTCCACCACATCTCCGAAGCACCAATAAGCGAGCGTCGTTTTTCCGCAGTAGACCTTCACGGAGACTTCGGTACCGATGCTGAAGGGTGGGAGCGTCTGTCCGTCATCGGCGACGGCGATCAGTTCGAAGACGGTTCCTTTTTCGGAATCGGTGGTGGAGCGAGTGGCGATGCGGTTGAGGCGGCAGGTGTATTTTTCTTCGGCGCTGGAGGTGATGACGAAGTTGCCGGGGAGTTCGGTGGATTCGCCGGCAGCTTCGCGTTCGCGAAGTGCGCGCAGCAGGTGGCCCATGCGTTTTTCCTCAACCAGCAGTTCCATGTGCCATGGCCCCTTTTCATTCATCACGTCGAAGAGGTAATCACCAGTGCGTACTGGGCGATCTTCGAGCATTTGTCGGAGCTGGGGGTTTGGGACGCGTCCCTGTGCGGGTGCGAGGATGCGAAGTTTTTCGTTGCGGCGTTTTTCGAGAGTGCGGAGTTGGTCACTGGCGATGGCGCGATCACCTTCGAGTCGTGCGAGTTCGACGAGCAGTCTCTGGCGATTGGTTTCTGCATTTCGGGCGGTATCCGGATCCCCAGCCCGTTGCTGGCTGCTGACGACATTGATTTCTTCATTTTTGGCGAGGATCAGATTGTTTTGTTTTTCGAGGTTAGCGCGAGCTTCTTCGACCTGTCCATCGAGTTCATCGTTTGTGAGGGTGATCAGGAGTTGTCCCTGTTCGACGATGGTGTTTTCGTCAACATGCAGCCCTTCGCGGGAGATTTGACCATCCCAGGTAGCGAAGATGGCATGTTGTTCGACGGGCCGCAGGAAACCTTCGGCGGTCACGGGATAATCAACTCGAATCAGCGTCATTGCGGCAACGAGTGCTGCGATGACAGCGAGCACGGCCATGGAGATCATCAGTTTGCGACCGCGAAACCATTCGAGTGTGACACCGATGGAGGTCCAGAGTCTGAGTCCGAAGATGCGGTTGTGGAGGCGGCTGTTCCAGAGAGCAGCTCCGGCGTGGTCGGCAATGAGTTCTGCTCGCTGTTCAAGCTGCGGCACTGGTTCAGATTCGGCCATCTGTTCGACGATAATGCACCCGGAGGCGCGAAGTAGTTTTTTGCGTTGTTCGCGATCAGCTTCTTCACCCTGTTTGCGGACCAGCGGTGCGTTTTCGAAGGTTGGGATGATCATGACCATCCGCGAGCCGCTTTCCTGGACGAATGCGGCGAGGGGTTCTTCGATCTGCGGGGCGAGTCCTTCGATGCGACCGGTGTAGGTAAGTGTTTCGCCCATATCGATGACACTGGCAGCGAGCCGGCGCATGGCGGCGATGAGGTTGGCTCTGGCATTGACGCTGCTTTGCCCGCTGACAGCGCGTACCTGCACGCTGCGTCCGCGGCGCGTGGCGACGGAAACGCGGTCGCAGCCGAGCAGTGGTCGGCTGTCGCTGGCGACGGCATCTGCAACTTCCTGTTCATCGAGGGACCGCTGCAGGCGCAGCGAAAACTGTTCAAAGTCGGTCCAGAACTGGTTTTTCAGGTCCACGGATTCGGTTGGGTGTCGGCGGCGACCTTCGAGGAATCGGGAGGCGTATCCGCACATTTGTTCGAGAAACTGCATGTAGCCTGACTGAGCTCGAACAGGCACATCGGGCCTTTGGAAGAGCTCCACCACACCAACGCATTTTTTTTCGCGATGGAGTGCGGCGAGCACGAGCACATGTTCGGTGGGCAGCTGTGTTTCGCCGCCCTGCGAAATTGTGCGGGCTTCGCCGGTATTGAGCACTTCCATCAGGATTTTTTCGTTGCTGCTTTGAGCACCGGGGCGCTCAAACAGCTTAATCTGATCGAGGTTGAGATGGGCGATTGGGCTGAGCCGTCCTGATTCGTCCACCACCCACGCGGCGCCGGCTTTGGCACCGATGGCCGTGACGACGCGCACCAGAAATTCCTGAAAGAACTTCTGAGGTGGCAGATCCTGACCGGAAAGCTGCTCAATCTCCCGCGCCAGCTGCATCACTCGCTCGCGGACTTTCTGCAGGTTTTCGTCTGAGGGAACAGGTTCGCTCATGGATGATTCCGAGATAGTTCAGGACTGCTGTATTCAGGGATGCACCGGATCACCGCGTGTGTTTCACGCAGCCGGCTGATCGCGGGCGTAGTCGAACATCGGTGAGGACAGATAGCGTTCGCCGGAGTCGGGCAGGACGACCACAATATTGCGGCCGGCACTGGAAGGACGCGCGGCAACTTTCAAAGCAGCGGCCATTGCGGCACCGCAGCTGATGCCGCAGAGAATGCCTTCTTCCCGAGCAACTCGGGGGGCCATTTCCATGGCTTCTTCGTCGGTCACCTGCAGAACTTCGTCCACAAGTTCCATGTCAAGAATATCGGGCTTGAAACCGGCGCCGATTCCCTGAATTCGATGGCGTCCCGGAGCCCCTCCGGAGAGTACAGGGCTGGCAGATGGTTCGACAGCGATCGACTGGATCGGGAGCCCCTTTTCCTGTTTGAGAAACCGCGAGACACCTGTAATTGTCCCACCGGTACCCACGCCGGCGACGAAAATGTCCACCTTCCCCTGCAGATCTTCGAAGATTTCGGGGCCGGTTGTGCGGAAGTGAATATCCGGATTAGCTGGATTTTTGAACTGCTGCGGCATGAAAGTGTTGGGCTGTCGCGCCATATCCTCGGCTCTTGCAATCGCGCCTTTCATCCCTTCGGCGCCGGGAGTGAGTACCAGATTGGCGCCGAAGGCGCGGAGAATCATGCGGCGTTCGATGGACATTGTCTCAGGCATTGTCAGGGTCAGGCGGTAGCCACGGGCGGCACAAACGAAGGCGAGTGCGATTCCGGTGTTGCCGCTGGTCGGTTCGACAACTTCCATGCCCGGCTTCAGGCGACCGCTTTTTTCGGCGTCCCAGATCATGGCAGCACCGATGCGGCACTTCACGCTGTAGGCTGGGTTGCGGCCTTCAATTTTCGCGTAGATTGTTCCTGGAAGGCCGGCGGTCAGGCGATTGATTCGAACGAGGGGACTGCGGCCAATGGTCAGTGAATTGTCGTCATACAGAGTCATGGTGGGGAATCCTTTCACAGAATATGCCTGGTGGCTTCGCGCTGCCCGAACAGTGTTGAAGTATGTTTTAGCAGACAAGTCCACTCTGCGAAATCCCGACCTTCCTCCGGAATTTTCCTGACTCCCATTTGCCCCGGCACCAACTCTCGGGAAAAATCTCCCGAACCGGCAATTTCTGCCGGACGCATCCCCGAATTTTCCCATTTCCCACCGCGCAGTTCCAATGACCACAATTGGCGAACGACTGGCACAGGCCCGAGCGAAACTCTTTGGCGGCTCGACCGCAGATACCCCCACGCCTTTCGAACTTCCGTGTGACTGCGGTCATTCGGTCGCGGGAATCCGTCGCCCCCGTATCCAGATTGCGCTGTGTTCGGCCTGCGGAAAATCTCTGTTTGTGCTCCCGCTGAACGTCTACCCGGCCGCCCGACGAAAATCAGCGCCTGCGATCGACACCAGAACCACCGATCGCGCGACGGCAGCCCCCAGCGAGCCTGCTGCATCCCCCGCCAATGCTCCTGCGTGGGCAACTGACAGCATCGAAACGACGCAGGCCCACGCCAACCGCTCCAAGAAACGCCCGGGCGTCCCCACTCCTGAACAGTCTGCCGGTCGATCGCAAACAAGAGCCCCGTTGTCGCCCGACGCCGCTGCGGCGAAAGACAGATCCGCCAGCTCCACCGCCCCCAACCCCGCTCCCACCCTGCCACCCACCTCGCTGCTCACACCCCGGCGGACACCCGTCACTGTCAGACTTCGCCGCGTCTTCACCCCTTTTCGATTGCTCACCGCCGGTTGCCTCGCGCTGTTGCTGCTCACCGGCGGCTGGATGGTCTATCGCCAGCAGCTTGATGTTGCGCGCCGCACATGGCGTCGTGAATACGATGCCGCTCTCGACGCAGAGAACGATCGCAATCGCAGCGTCCTGCAGCAATCCCTGCAACAGGCACTCAAAGCCGCCGACCTCCTGCAGAAACGCGATCACGATGTCAACATCGCCCGCTCGCTGCTGCAACAGTGCGAAGCCCTCAATCAGCTGACCGCCGTTGATCCCGTTGCAGTACTCACGGACAACACAACACCTGATCGGCCGCCCAACCCCGAAAAACTCACGGCCGAACTCCGCGGACTGTACCTGCTCTTCGAAGCCACTCCTCAGCCCGCCCCCTCTGCTCCTCCTGCCGTTCTTCTTGATCTGCCTCTTGTGATCCATGGTCGCCTGCTTCAGTTGTCCGCCAGCTCCGGTATCCTGCACCAGTTCTCCCAACAGCACCCAGGGCAGTCCGCGTTGTTTCTTGCCTGTATTCGTTCCTGCAGCATCGCCATGGATCCCTCAGGCCCGCTCCAACTGGAACTCGACCCCGGCAGCATCACACTGCTGACGTCTGATTTTCTGGCATCAGAAGCGGGACTGACCCCCGAGTCGCTGCCGGAACTGCCGGAGATTCTGCAGCGACAGGCCCAGTTGATCGCACCGTCCGCAGAGAGCAACCCTGCTGCTGTTTCTGACAGTCCCACTGATCCCGCAAAGGCTGCCGCACCATGATCAGATGCTTCCTGTCTGTTGAACGCAGAAATTTATCTGTCGACAAACGCCCTGCTGCATGCCGCCGACGTCACACGGCCGTTTCGGCCCCGGTGCGCTGCTGCTGCTGCTGTGGCGATCATCGCACGATCACGCGCAGTTGCCAGGGGATTAACACCTCCCACTCGCCTTCGTGCGGTGGACGTGCGTTGTTGTTGCAGGTCGCGGTACTACTGATGCTGCTCTTTGCAGCGGCCCCCCCGGCAACCGCGCAGATCGTGACCGTTCCCCAGCTGCTGCAGCAGAAGAATCTCTGGGAGCAGCACGCCCGCGATCAGAAGAAGTTTCTGATTGAAGGTCGTTTTCTAAGTCGCGTGAGCGAGTCGTTTGGGATGGAGAAGATTGACATCGTCTTCCGACATCCCAGCACCATTCGCCTGCCGGATCGCGTCCGTCGCGGACAGACACTGGAGGTTACCGGCACCTTCCTGCTCGATGGTAACCGGCTCCACTTTCAGGTCAATCAGGTGCATATACGTGAAATGGATGAGGAGCAACTGCGTCGCCGCGCGCTTGAAGCAAAAGATCGATCGTGGGAAGAACTGCTTAAGCTGGCTGATGAATACACGGCGCGCGCGGACTTCTATGAAGATGAAGTGCTGCGACAGGAAATCACCGCTGTCCGCACAACCGCTCTCAGCGTCCGCAGGCAACAGCTGCGTGGCCAGCCCGCACAGCTCAAAGAACTTCTGAAAACCGCCGAACAGCTGCAGCTGGCCTCTGGCGCCATCCAGAACATCACCTGGGACTGGCTCCTGGCTGCCGAAGCTGCCGGTGAGGACCCCAATTCACTCGCCACCTTCGCCAGAGCACTCCCAGGCTGGAACCAAACGGCCCTCACACCTCCGCAGGCTCTGACCGATGCCTTTCGGAAGAATGCAACCCGAGCGTGGGAGCAAACGACGGAGTCCAACCGACCATTGCTCCACCGACTGCTTTACTCCCGACTGCAGCTGGCCAGTCTCAGGCTCCAGCTCAAACCCGACGGCAGCAACGGCGTGGCCATCTCAAAACTCACCCGCGAACAACTGCCCGAAGCAGCACCAGCGGCGGCCGAATTCGAAGACATGGAAGTTCAGTGGCACCTGAAAATCGCCGACAAGCTCAATCGCCAGCAGTTGCTTGAGTCCGTTCAGCTTCTGGAACAACTGGGGCGGCAGAACGAGTCGCTGCAACTTCGACAGCGGTGGCTGGAGGCCCAGGAGCAGCGGTTCGGCACAACGACGCTCGCAGGAATGCTTCGAACAGCTGAGGAAACGCTTTTTGCGGCCGAGCAGTGGCGTGACCCACGCCTCCGCGATCGCGCCATCAAACTGCTCAAAGCCGCGTGGGAACGTGCCGCAAAGGAATCCCCGGCCGAAGTTGCAGCCATCGCTGATCGCCTGAAAACGCTCGGCTGGGAACACTTCCGCGGCGCGTGGATGACGCGCGAACAAATGTCCTCCGTCCCCGGCAACGACCTGCAGCTTGCCGCCCGCGAAGGCCGCGTTGTCCCCGGTATGACCGCGGAACAGGTCTCCAGAATTCTCGGCCGTCCCACCCGCATCGCACGACTCGGCGGCAGCTCGACCCTTCGAGAGCTCTGGAACTACCAGGACGCCGGACTGATCATCCGTCTCCGCCGCAGCCTCCAGCAGTCCAGCAGCCCACTGCTCGTCGAAGACGTCGCAAAGGTCCGCTGAGACTTCGCCCATAGTTTTCCCGCAGTTCGTCCGCAGCGTGCCGCCCCTCCTCTGAGGGCGATCGCACAGAGGGGGCATTCGGGGTGTCTCTGTCCGTCACCCAAAACATCGAGTCACTGTTCCGCAGCATCTTCCTCGCACTTTGGTTTTCTTCCCTTTAGTCCCTCAGTACACTCCATGCATGGCTGATTCATCACTCCGCGTGTTACTGATGGACGGGGAACTTTCCTTTCGGGGTTCGTCGCTGCTGACGCTGCGCATTGCGCGGGGGCTGGAGCGACGGGAACTGGATACGGCGCTGGTTTGTACTGGCTGCGAGGGGATAGAGGAGTCGCTGCTTCGCGGCGTGCGGCTGCATGAGATTCCCGGCTACACGCTGCCGATCTGGGGCCGGCTGGTGCTGCGAACGATTTACCGCGACTTGAAAGACCAGCGTCCTGACGTGATTCATTTGCAGGACAGCAGTCTGCTCTCACAGGGCCTGGTGCTTGCGCGAAAGCTCAATCGACCGCTCATAGCCAGTGTCGGGGACCATACCGAGGCATCTGCGATCGCCCTGCGTCGCCCTGCTCCCCAACTGAAAATGCTCATTTCCGTCAGCGAGAGTGTGCAGTCGCAGATACCCCGTCTGCCGGCGCTCGCAGCCGTCGAGCGAAAGGTGATCTTGCCAGGCGTGGAGATTCCAACAGGTTCGGCGGTGGATCTTCCGCTGGACGACGACCGTCCTCCGGTGATTGGAATGGCGGGGCCGCTGGAGGCTGTCAAGGGGGCTCGTTTCTTTCTGGAGGCCTGTGATCGGGTAGTCAAAGCGGGTCAGGACATTCGCATAGTGATTGCGGGGAGTGGTCCTGAGGAGCACAGTCTGCGTCAGCTTGCGGCAGCTCTGAATCTTTCCCGTCGGCTCACGTTTGTGGACGGTGGCGTCTCGATGCAGGGTTATCTTTCGGCGATTGATATTTTCTGCCTGCCCTCGCTTCAGCAGGGCCTTGGCGTGATGATGCTGGAAGCCATGGCGCTTGGTCGCCCCGTGATTGCCTCGGGCGTGGGTGGAGTGACGAGCGTCATCGAGGACCGGGTGACGGGGCTGATAGTGCCTCCATCGGACAGTGCCAGTTTATCGGAGCGAATTCTGGAACTGCTGCGACAGCGGGATTTCGCGAGACAGCTGGCAGTGGCCGGTCAGGATTTGATGCGGACGAGATTCAGTGAGCAGCGGATGCTGGACGAATTGACGGAAGTCTATCGGGATGCCGCGGAAACGGTGGATCGGTCAGCCGAGTCTGCTCCGATACCAGGCCGGACGACTGCGACAGTGCGTGAGCGTCTATGAGCTGGCATTTGATGTTTTCGGGAGCAGGTTCCACGGGCTGGCTGATTTTCGCCAGCCTTGGTGTGCTGCTGGCGCTGGTGCTCAGTGTCTGGCTGCTGCGTCTGGAACGTCGCCTCGTCCCCCCGGCAGCCGGCTGGACGCTGCTTGGCCTGCGACTGCTTGTGCTGACCCTGCTCTTTCTGATCCTGCTCCAGCCACTGCTCACGAAGCGTTTCGACGTTGAGGAGCGAGGTCGAGTGGTGGTGGCGGTGGATGCTTCGCTGAGCATGGAAACTCAGGACCGCCACGCCTCACTCCCGGAAAAGCTCCGCTGGGCTCAGGCTCTGGGGATGCTGGGAAGTGACGATACGTCCGCTCAGATCGACACCTGGGTCGCTCAGGCCGAAGCCGGCAATGAGCCTGACTGGCTGGGCAGTGGTCGTGAGCCTCAGAACGCCGTCGAGCGTGCCTCCGCAGATGCTCGCAAACGTCAGGTGGACGACACCCTTGAAGAACTGGGGCAGATGCCGCGAACTGAGTTTGTCCGACGCCTGCTGCTGGCTCAACCCCGCGAACTCCTGCGCAACCTTGGCGACGTGATGCCGGTGGATTTGCGTGTCTTCGCAACGGAACAGCAGTCAACGTCTGCGGAAGAGCTGGAACAGCGACTGGCGACGGACCGGCGGGATCTGCTGCCCGGTGGAACGGGGGCTGTGCAGACGCTGCAGTCGGTGCTGGCGGAAGAATCCGGTCGGCAGGTGCGAAGCTTTGTGCTGATTACGGATGGCCGTCAGACGTTGCCGGCGGACGCTGTGGTCGAGGCGCAGCGGCTGGCTGCTCTGGGAATTCCAGTGCACACCATTCCGGTTGGTTCGCAGCTCCCGCCACGGGATCTTTCGGTGGCAGCTCTGGAGTCACCAGAGACAGTATTTCTCAACGACAATGCTCGTATTCGCGTGGTCCTTGGAACTTCGGGCTTTGAAAGTCAGCCGCTGACGGTGCGTCTGGAGCAGGACGGAAAGACGTTGCAGGAGCAGACAGTGACTCCGGCTGCAGATATGGCATCGGTGGAGTTCACTGTGCCAACGGACAGGACTGGTCGATTTGATTATCGGATTGTCAGCGACGTGCAGACTGGCGAGCTTCGCGAGGACAACAATGCGCGCGATGTGAATCTTCGAGTGGTTGACAACAAAGCCCGCGTGATGCTGCTGGAGGGTGACGCGCGATGGGAGTTTCGTTATCTGAGGAACGTGCTGGAGCGTGACAAGCAGGTGCAGGCCACAACGGTGCTCTTCCGTCAGCCTTATCTGGAGATTCTCAACGAGCCGGCGATGGAATCAAAGCTGCCTCCGGCGGAAGCCTTCCGCCAGCAGCTGGCGCTCACGGATCTGCTGGTTGTGGGTGATGTGGATCCTGCGGAGGTGGAAGAGGACGTCTGGAAGCTGATCGAGGACGCAATGACTCGCGACGGCCTGACACTACTGGTAATTCCAGGACGTCGCAGCATGCCGGCGAGTTACGCATCGGAAACTCTGGCAGGGCTGTTGCCGGTATCTGAGTTTCGGCAGCAGCTGGCGGAGCAGTTGCAGGCGTCGGTGCAGGGTGGGGAGCCGTCCGTGTTCAGGCTGTCGCTGTCATCAGAAGCAGAAGAGCTGCCGATGTTTCAGCTGGGGCGAAAGGGAGCGGATGGAAGTGGAGGTTTGGCGACACTCCCGGGACACCCATGGATTTATACAGGTACACCGCGACCGGGTGCGAAGGTTTGGGCGTCTGCACTGGTTCCGGGTGGAGGTGGTGCAACGGTTCCGGCAATCGTGCATCAGGATTACGGATTTGGGCAGACGGTGTGGATGGGGCTTGACAGTACCTGGCGCTGGCGACTGCGGTCCGGAGACGAATGGCATTATCAGTTCTGGGGCCAGCTGATTCGCTGGGCTGCAAGAAACAAGGCTGCTGCGGGCAACAGTGAGGTGCGAATGTCGGTTGCGGACGTTGTGCTGGGTGAGGAGGAAGCTGCGGAGGTGGCTGTTCGCTGGGATCGTCGGCTCGTGCCTCAGCTGGCCAGCGCCGTGATGGAAGTGGTGGCCGAGCGCCTGGATGCTCAGGGAGAAGTCCTGCCGCCGCGGGAGGGTGAGGCTGCAATCACGGCTCGACTGCGTCCAGCAGCGGACGCTCCTGAACGCTTCAATGCCAGAATGCCACCGCTTACGGAAGGCACCTGGCGACTGCGATTGCAGGTCACCGGAACTCCGGCGACCCCAGCAGAAACCATCGCCACGGAAGTTCTTGTCCGTCGCCAGCTGTCAGCGGAACTGGCGAATGTGAGCTGCAATCGGGAGTTTTTGAAGCAGCTTTCGGAACTCAGCGGCGGGCGCATGATCGAACCGTGGGACGCGCGGCAGCTGCTGGAGCTGGTGCAGCCAAAGGATGAACCTGAAGAGAAGGTGCAGGAACGCACACTCTGGGATCACTGGCTGGTGATCATACTCTTCAGCGGGTTGCTGATGGCGGAGTGGGTGGTGCGGAAGGTGAACGGCTTGCCGTAGCCTGGCGGTGGCAGGATCAGCGCATCTGTTCGGCCAGCATAAAGGCGATTTCCATGGACTGTTCGTAGTTCAGTCGCGGATCGACGGTGCTGCGATAGTCGCGAGTGAGGTCGGATTCGGTGAGGTTGCCTGGTCCGCCGGTGCATTCGGTGACATCTTCGCCGGTGAGTTCAAGATGGATACCGGAGAGTCGAGTGCCGATCTGGCGATGAATGCGGAACGCGCTGATGATTTCCGATACGACGTCGTCGAAGGCGCGGGTCTTGATGCCGTTGCGGGCGGTTTGTGTGTTGCCATGCATCGGATCGCAGCTCCAGAGTACCCGCAGGCCGGCTTTTTGCACGGCTTCAGCAAGTCCGGGCAATCGACTGGCAATCTTTTCAGCGCCGAAGCGGTGAATGAGCGTCAGTCGGCCGGGCTCATTGGCGGGATTCAGGATACCGATGAGTTCAATGAGTTCGGCGGGGCTGATGGAGTTGCCGACTTTGAGTCCGATGGGGTTGCGAATTCCGCGGCAGTATTCGATGTGAGCGCTGTCGAGAGCGCGGGTGCGGTCACCGATCCAGAGCATGTGAGCGCCGAGGTTGTAGGCGCCACGGCTGCGTTCGGGACGCGTGAGCGCCTGTTCATAGTGCAGGAGCAGGGCTTCGTGGGAGGTGAAAAAATCGACGCGAGTGAGTTGAGTGAGTTCGCCGGGGGAGATGACTTCCATGAAGCGAATGGAATCGCTGAGGGAGCGCAGGAGTTCCTGATAGCGGCGGGAACCGGGTGTGTTGCGGACGAATTCGAGATCCCAGTTTTCGGGGTGATGAAGGTCCGCGAAACCACCTTCGCTGAGGGCGCGGATGTAGTTGAGGGTAAGAGCGGAGCGTTCGTGGGCGCGGAGCATCAGGCGGGGATCAGGAATTCGCTCTTCAGGGGTAAATCCGGGGTGGTTGACGATGTCTCCGCGGTAGCTGGGGAGTTCAACGCCGCCACGGATTTCGGTGGCTGAGCTGCGAGGTTTGGCGTATTGACCTGCGATGCGACCGATGCGGACGATGCGTCTGCGAGCACCGCAGATGAGCACAAGGCTCATCTGGATGAGGACCTTGAGCTTTCGCAGGATGGTGGCACTGCTGCAGTCGTCGAAACTTTCGGAACAGTCTCCGCCCTGGAGAATGAACGACTGCCCTGCATCCACCTGCTGGAGCTGCGTCCGCAGCCGATCGACTTCCCAGGCAGTCACCAGCGGGGGGAGCTGTGCGAGGGTGCGGAGGACAGATTTAAGCTGTTCCGGGTCCTGGTATTCGGGTTGCTGGAGAGCAGTTTTGGTTGTCCAGGAGCCTGGCGACCACGCCGACATGGAAATCTCACAGGGTCAGGTTCGAGCAGTGGCCTGGAGGCGACCGCGGGGAATTTTGGGCGTAGTTGTGAATCTTACAGGATACCGTAGTGTTTCGGCCAGCCTGTGCTCAACGGGCGAAATTACGTGAAAAGCAGGTTTTTGCTGGCTGTTGAGGAATATATCGAGTAATGGGAGGCTGGCGGCATTGGAATTGCTGAGGAACGGTTCACACAAAAACTTCATATATTCTTAACAAACGATGCGTTGAATTGACTGTCTGAGAGAAGCAAGTGATTCCTCAGGATTCAGGAACCGTCACAACGGAGGCAAACGTGTTGAATTACGGCGAAGCGATGGTAAGCAGGGGTGTAGTAGTGGGATCAGGCTGGATAAGTTCTGCCGGGAGGGTGCTGGGCCTGATCGCAGCCTGCCTGAGTTCGCTTGCGGGATGTACGATCGAGTCTGTGGACCAGCCCGTGGCGGGTGCCAGCGAAGCATCCGGGGGATCGACTTCCGGCGATGCGGCTGCATCAGGCAGAGTGAGTGAGACACCGCGGAGAATACAGGTGAACGGATCCAGCACTGTTTACCGCGTGGCGATTCCGATGAACGAGGAGTTTGAGGACAAGTTTCGGGACGTCAAAGTTCAGGTGACGAGTACAGGGACGGGTACGGGATTCAAGGAGATGATTGCGGGGCGTATTGATATTGCAAACGCGTCGAGGCCGATCAAGGCCTCGGAACTGGAAGAGTGCAAAAAGAACGGAATCGAGCTGGTGGCGCTCAGAATATGTCTGGATGGTCTGACCGTCTGTGTAAACAAGGAAAACACCTGGGCCGAATCACTGACGGTTGCTCAACTGAATAAAATCTGGAAGCCGGGCAGTCAGGTGGAGACGTGGAAGGACGTGGATCCTTCGTGGCCGGCGGAGCCACTGAAACTGTTTGGACCGGGCGACGAGTCTGGAACTTTTGATTACTTCACGGAAGTGATCAACGGTAAGGAGGACGCGATTCGGGAGGGGTACGGAGCCAGTTCAGACGATAACGTGACGGTCACGGGGATCGCTGGCGAGAAAGGCGGCATGGGATTCTTCGGCTGTGCCTACTACTTTTCAAACCAGGACAAGGTGCGGGCGCTGAAGATTTCCGCCACGGACAATCCTGCGGACGGAGTGGGGCCGACGGTGGAGTCGGTTCGTTCAGGAAACTACACTCCGCTGGCAAGACCGCTGTTCATCTACGTCCGCAAAAGTGCTTTGGCGCGACAGGAAGTGCAGGAATACGCCAGATACATTCTTGGTGATGGTCAGGCTCAGGTCAGCAAAGTTGGCTACGTGCCACTTGATGAAGCCCAGTTGAAGGCCAGCCAGGAAACTCTGGAAAAAGCAATCTCTGAGCTGTCGGTTTCGAAATAGTCAGTTCCCGGGTGACAGGTATCAGCCGCATGTCGACATGGGCGAATCGCCAAACCAACCGCCGCCACGAGACAGCCATCCAGTGGTTACTTTTCTGTTGCGCGGCCTTATCTGTCTTTACCACCTGCGGAATCATCGTTGTGCTGCTGGGGAACGCGGTGTATTCACCGGGTTCGTCAGCAGCATTTTTCGAACGAGTTTCGCTGTTTGAATTCCTCACCAGCAGCCACTGGCGTCCTGCAGAATCGGGGGGGCAATACGGAATTCTGCCGCTCTTTTCCGGTACTCTGATGGTCGCGTTGATAGCGTCGCTGGTGAGCATTCCAGCGGGTCTTGGCGCTGCGATTTACATGAGTGAGTACGCGCATCCGCGTGAACGTGAATGGATCAAGCCCATCCTCGAAATACTCGCCGGCATCCCATCCGTCGTCTTCGGTTTTTTCGCTTTAAAGTTCATCACCCCCTGGGTGCTCAAGCCCCTCTTCGGGCTGCTGGGACTCCATGTTTCCGTCTTCAACAGCCTGAGTGCCGGGATTGTGGTGGGGATTATGGTCACGCCACTGATTGCATCACTGAGCGAGGACGTGATTCGGTCGGTCCCGCGAAGTCTGCGTGAGGCCGCCTTCGCCCTCGGAAGCACTCGATTTGACGTTTCGGTCAAAGTTGTCGTCCCTGCCGCTCTCTCCGGAATTCTCGCCTCCTTTCTGCTGGCTTTTTCCCGGGCAGTTGGCGAGACGATGGCGGTAGCCATCGCAGCTGGAAGCGGTCCTGCTCTGGCCCTCAATCCCCTTGAAGGTGCTCAGACAATGACCGGCTTCATGGTTCATGCAAGCACGGGAGACAGCGATGCCGCTTCGATCGGCCGCATGAGCATGTATGCGGTGGGGATCACCCTTTTTGCAATCACTCTGATCATCAACCTCATCTCCAACTGGATACTCCGACGATACCGCGAGGTGTACCAGTGAGTACTGCATCCATCCCACCTGTATCCGCCGAAGTCTCCGGGACATCGGTCAACTTCAGATCAGGTAACGATCCGTGGATTCGGCGGCGACTGCTGGTATCCCGCGCGTTTCTCTGGTCCTGTCGCGTGGTAACCTATTCGTCACTGGCAATCCTTGGTGTGCTGCTGGCGTCGATCGTCTGGAAGAGCCTCGGGCGATTATCGCCGAATTTCGTTACAAGTTACACATCCTTCAATCCGGAAAAGGCCGGCATGCTGGCCGGCATCTGGGGGACGTTCTGGCTGGTGGCACTGACAGCCTTGTTTTCGATTCCGGTCGGAATTGGTTCTGCCGTCTACCTGGAGGAACTGGCGAAGGACAGTTTCATTGTGCGAGTGATTCGCGTGAATCTGTCGAATCTGGCCGGCGTTCCGTCGATTGTCTATGGAATTCTGGGACTGACAATCTTTCGACCACTCATGGACTCGCTCGAAATCCTCTTCGACGGTCGTCACGCAATCAAGGTGCTGGGACTGTTCAGGATCAGGCTGCTGCAGCTTGAGATCTTTGATGGCTGTGTGCTTGCCGGGGCGCTGACGGTGAGTCTTGTGATCCTTCCAACCGTCATTATTGCCTCGCAGGAAGCTCTGCGGGCCGTACCATCGACGATCCGCGTCGCATCTCTGGCCCTCGGCGCGACCCGGTGGCAAACGATCTGGCGCCAGGTCCTCCCGGCAGCGCTCCCAGGTATCTCCACTGGAGTGATCCTTTCCATTTCACGTGCGATCGGTGAAGCGGCACCGCTGATGATGATCGGGGTGCTGACGATGACCAGTTTATGTCCCGGCGGCATCGAATCTCCCCTGCAGGTGCTGATGAACCCTTCCAGGCTGCTGGCCGTTCCGTTTGACCAGTTCACTGCCATGCCGGTGGCAATTTATGACTGGTCCAAGCAGCCGGATCCGCAGGATCGGTTTGCAGCGGTGGCGGCAGCCGGGATTGTGGTGCTGCTGGCGGTGCTTCTGACCATCAACGCCACAGCCATGCTCGTCCGCGCCCGAGCTGCCCGCAACCTGAAATGGTAGGAGAATTGAAATGGCGGCAATTTCGGGAGGTATGTCATCAGTGCCTCCATCAGTTCCCGGAGTGGACCGAAACCTCGATACGTCGGCTCATCCAGCAGCCATCGACGTACGCGGGATGAACTTTTACTACGGTGACCATCAGGTGCTCTATGACATTTCGCTGATGGTACCTGAGCGATCTGTTACGGCCTTAATCGGGCCTTCGGGGTGTGGCAAAAGCACCTTCCTGAGAACGCTCAACCGGATGAATGACCTCATCGAAGGGGCTCGCTGTACAGGTGAATGTCTGGTCGAGGGCCAGAACATCATGGATCCCGCCGTCGACGTGGTGCTCCTGCGCAAGCACGTCGGCATGGTCTTCCAGAAGTCCACTCCGTTTCCCAAGAGCATCTTCGAGAACGTGGCGTATGGTCCGCGAGTCGCGGGGGAGCGTAACCGTGCGGTGCTGGCAGATCTGGTGGAATCCTGTCTGCGCCGCGCTGCGCTCTGGGATGAAGTCAAGGATCGCCTGCAGACTTCGGCTATGGCGCTCAGCGGTGGTCAGCAGCAGCGGCTCTGCATCGCCAGAACGCTGGCCACAAATCCTCGCATCATTCTGATGGACGAACCCGCCTCAGCGCTGGATCCTGCAAGCACTGACCGCATTGAAAACCTCATCGGCGAGCTGTGTGCCAACTATACGATTGTGATTGTGACTCACAACATGCAGCAGGCATCGCGTGTAAGTCATCAGACAGCCTTCTTTTTCAAGGGGCGACTGGTGGAGTGCGGGCCGACGACAACGATCTTCACCAGTCCTTCTGAAAAGCAGACAGAGGACTACATCACCGGTCGTTTTGGCTGAAAACGACTGCAATGACAGCTGGGTTGGCTGCTTCAATTTCCAACAATCACTTAACGAAATATTCACATTCGCAGAGATACTCGGGGGCGTGGAGATGACGATTCACTTTGTGCGAGAGATGGCCCATCTGCATCGTGGAATACTCGCAATGTGCTCCACCGTTGAGGAGTTAATTCACGACGCGATGGACGGGTTGCGTTCCGGTCGCGCGGAACTGGCTCGGGAACTATCCGGCAGGGATGTGGAGGTCGATGAATGGGATGTGCGAATTGAAGAAGAATGCCTGAAGATCCTCGCACTCTATCACCCGGTGGCAAATGATCTGCGACGGGTGACTGTGGTGATGAAGATCTGCGGGGAACTGGAGCGTGTTGCGGATCTGGCAGTGAGTATTGCAGAGCGGGCCAGTGGTCTGGCTGAGCATTCTGCGTTTCCCATGCCGGAACGACTCACCGAAATGACTCGCGAGTCCCTCAGTATGCTCCACGACAGCATCGACGCATTTGTCCAGCAGAACGCAGTGCTCGCTCGTCGAGTCTGTCAGCGGGACGAAGCCGTTGATCAGCTCAATCGGGAGCTCATTCAGGAAGTCGTACTGATGATGAAGCAGCGACCGGATCTGGTGGATCCGGGGCTGCATTTGTTCTCCGTGATTCGCCACGTGGAACGTGTTGCGGATCACGCGACGAACATAGCGGAAGATGTGGTGTATCTGGTGGAAGGTGCAATTATCCGCCACCCAAGGCTGCCCCGAAGATCCGGCAATCTGCGGATTGGAGGTGCAGAATAGATTTGGGGTTTGGTTCCTGTTTCAGGAAGGTAAAAAGGATTCCATGCAGCCAACGATACTGGTGATCGAAGACGAACAGTCCATCGCAGATGTGCTCACCTGGAATCTTCGGAAGGAAGGTTTTGCTGTTCAGTGGGAACGCGACGGCCGCACCGGACTTGCTCGTGCGCAGTCCCTCCTTCCCGACCTGATTGTGCTCGATCTGATGCTCCCCGGAATCGACGGTCTGCAAATCTGTCGAGTGCTCAAGAGCGAACCCAAAACTCGCACAATCCCCGTAATGATGCTCACCGCCCGCAGCGCAGAGACTGACGAAATCGTGGGATTTAACATGGGGGCGGACGACTATGTGACCAAGCCCTTTCGCATGCAACCGCTCATTCATCGCGTGAAGGCGCTGTTGCGGCGGGTTGAGACGGCTGAATCCGGTCGCAGTGTGATCACCCTGCACGGAATTGAGATCGATCGCACGAATCACACCGCCGTTCTGAACGGTTCTTTGATGGACTTGACACCGACAGAGTTCCGTATGCTGTGGACGATGATGTCACAGCCGGGCCGTCCATTTTCGCGAAACGAACTGATGGAAACGTCTCGAGGGGAAGACGCGAATTCGCTGGAACGCACGATCGATGTGCACGTCAGGTCACTGCGGAAGAAAATGGAAGGACTGGCAGATCTGATTGAAACGGTGCGGGGTGTTGGATATCGGTTTGTGAGGAAATGAAGATCAGCCCCAGAACTTTTCACCGTGCCAGTTGATTGGGGGATGGGTCTCTACGTCAATGTCACCGCGGACACACGTCTGGCAGGCAAGGCGAACTTCCTTCCCGGGGTTGCTGAGGATTTTGAGTCCGAACAGCGGGTGCAGCCACTTCCAAAGACGTTCAAAGATGCTGCGGGGAGAAGCGTTTTCGCGGCCCTTACTAAGGACGACACTGCAGCTGCAGCATTGTCCGAAACCCATACAGTTCAGGTATTTATGGGGGCCCTCGTAAATCTGTACACCATTCTTCAGGGCCACCTTGCGGAGGTTTTCGCCTGCAGCGACGTCCACGGTGAGCTTTTCGTTGACAAACTTGACCTGGGGCATGGTGATGAGGCCTTTTGAGGCGAAAGTCGAAGCGACGGAATCGGTCGTTCTGCTGTCAAATCTAGCCCCGGAATCTCGGTAATTCCAGAAGCGTCAGGTCAATCCCGACACTGAGAAGCCGAGGAGGGTGATCAGGGGGACCCATCCACTTCCGCCTGACAGTGTGGACAGAACTCTGCGGTTCCAAAGTGACAGATAAATCCAGTGTCAACCAGCCCTGGATGCACTCCGGCTTCAGGAAGCAATTCTTCGATCAGCAGTCGGTAGGCCTCTTTTGCAGATACGTGGTGGCACATATCGAAGGCAACACCGCGAAGGGCCATGGCTTTGAGGAGTTGAGAGAGTACCTGCCAGGCGTGATTTTCGTCGCAAAGGCTTGCCGGGGTTGGAAGGCAGAGTGGTTCATCGAACAGCAGAGTGAGTGGCTCGTCCTTTTCCCCCCCGAGTACTTCGTCCCACGTTTCGTAGAGACGCCTGGTTTCAGGGTCAATTCCCGGGATGATTTCGTCCCAGCGACGACGAGGAAGCCCGGATGAGCGGATGGGGTCACTGCTATCATCGGTCAATTCCGCAGCAGACCGCCGGATTTGCTCTTCCAATCCAGGATCGAACAGTTGGTACTGATCGTCATGGTCCATCTCATTGGAATCGCAGGCCGCCTCGCTGACGCCGGCTGCGTGATCCGGGATGACTTCGAAACAACTGTCGTCGGTATTTGAAAATGTCGAGACTGCCGGAGGAGACGGAGCAGTCGCCAGAGAGTCGGCCTCTGCCGCGTCGAATTCGAGGACAGGGTCGAGCAATTCGAGGGCCACGGTGCCGTTTTGGCTGTGCCACTGAAGGTATACCGAAGCACGCTGACAGTCTACGGTGTTTTCCTCAGGATCTAAGGTGACGATTCGCAGGAGAGAATCAGAGACCACCCCGATCTGTTCTGAATGGAAGAAATCCGGCAAAGGATTGCCGGGCAGTGCAGCCGTCGGTCGAGTTGAGAATCGAAAACGACGACCAGCGAGGTCGCCCGAGAGGTTGCCCGTAAGCGACAGCAGCAGCACTGCGGGACCGACGATAGTGCGTCCCTTCACTACCTGTGCACGGAGTACCTCAAGACGGCCGTGGACGGTGTTTTTGGTGAGATTACTGATTTCGCCCTGAATGACATAGGTGTCCAGCCTGTGTGCCATGAGAAGTCGGCTCCTTCGGGAATTCGGTGCATCATGCGATCGGGCTTCACGGCAACAGGGTCCCACATCCGGTTGCAAAGGCGTTGTCCCTGAGATCATACGCTCACCCGCCCCCTGCGAACTTCATTCCAAATCGTAAACTTCGTCACGTTTCCGCGCATCCTGAAGGTTTCCGTTGGACAGAAAACCGAGTCTCCGCTGGTCCATTCTCAGTTTCTGCTCTGCAAAAATGTAGTTCGGCCCAGGGACTGATACTTCCGATGCCCACGAAAAGGATTCCACATGTCCGTCGAGAAATACAGCATTAGCCGAGTCCTGATGGCGGAAATGAATTGTCGGGAAATTCCGCGAAGGAGGCTCTAAAAGCCAGTTTTCCTCGAAGCTGAAAACCAACGGTGAGAAGTTCAGCAGATTGACCGCGGCCGAGTCCGCAAACACCACTGTACCCGATGTCTGACGCACGTCCCGCAGACGCCGACAAGCCGGTAATGGACTTGCCTCCGGCAGCCAGTTCGGCGGCTGCCACTCGATCCCGCTGCTCCGTGCCAGGTACGTTCCGTTGTATCCATATCCAGTTGCTGGGCGCCCGAATCTGACGCGGTCCATTTGAGTTGTCCCAAAATCGGGACACTGAAAGACCGCGTAGTTCGACTCGATGTAAGGGCTTAATGGACCTGCCGGAAAGTTGAGTCGTCGAGCTGGATCCGGCTGGCCATAATCGACAGTGCCGAACCAGAATTGAGCCAGTCCAGGATTTCCGGAGTAGGTTTGCAGGAACTGCAGGCGAGTGGTGTCTTCGATCACGTACGGAATCAGAAAGTCGTTGTGAACTTCGGCATAGTTGTGGAGTGCGAGCACGAGCTGTTTGAGGTGGTTGCGGCATTGAGCGCTGCGGGCTGCCGCCCGCGCCTGCTGGACGGCGGGCAGCAGCAGTGCGAGGAGCACGGCGACGATGGCAAGCACCACAAGGAGTTCGATCAGTGTGAAGGCGCGGAGGCGCAGTTTGGGGCGCATGAATGTCCGATGGGAGAAAATGAGCCTGAACCTGGAAGTATGAAAAAGTTGCGTGAGGGTTCAGGATTCCGGAGGCGGTTCGATGCCAAAATCTCGAATGGTGAGCAGAGCGGAAAAGTTCAGGCCGCGGGCCTGAAAGGCGGCAGCGCCACCCTGAAGACGATCCACGATTCCGACCACGTGTACCACTTCGCAGCCGAACTCCTGGACGCGGTCTATGGCTTGCAGAGCACTTCCGCCGGTGGTGACGACGTCGTCAACAATCACCACGCGGTCACCCGGCTGAATTGGCCCTTCGATAAACCGCTGGGTGCCGTGTCCCTTGGCTTCCTTGCGAACCATGAAGCCCAGCATTGGACGATTCTGAGCGGCTGCGGCCACGAGAACTCCGCCGACGATCGGATCCGCACCGATGCTCATGCCACCGAATCCACTGAAGTTGACGTCCCTGAGCAATTCGAGGAGTCCCCAGGAGATCTGCAGGAGTCCTTCGCTGCTGAGTGTGACCTGTTTGCCGTCCAGGTAATAAGAAGACTTCTTTCCGGAGGCGAGAGTGAAGTCACCGAATTTGAGCGCACGCTGGCGGATGAGTTCCATGAGACGCTGGCGGTTGTACATGGGCACGTGTTCCTTGCGAATGGCTGCAGTCTGCTGGCAGTGGATTGCGGCGAATAGTAGTGGGTCGCCTTCGTCAACGGAATTCGCCGCACAAACATTCCTGCGGGTTTGCACGTGCCAGGCTGGTTTGCGAGACTGCAGGGGTCCGCAGTGCGTGTTTGCGGATATGACAGCGCTGAATTCCTGAACTGCTGATGCGGGAGTGATTTGATGGAACCACGAACGCGATTTCCGATCCTGTTCATTCTCTGTGCCTGCATCAGCTCGTCTGCCCGCCCCCAGGATGCTCCACCCCCGTCGTCAATTCCGGAGTCCGGTCGAGCCGACGTGCTGCTGGCAGGTGGCCAGATTCATGTGGGTGACGGGAGCGAGCCATTCACGGGCTCAGTGGTCATTCGCAAAGACCGTCTCGAAGTGCTCGCTGAGGCAGACAGGGGCGTGGTCGAGGCTGACATTGTCATCGACTGCAGCGGGCTTGTCATCTGTCCCGGCTTCATCGACCTGCACACCCACAGCGACGACCCGGTGCTCGAACGGGACACCCGTGCCTGCGTCAATTATCTGCTCCAGGGCTGCACCACCATGGTCACCGGCAACTGTGGTTTTGGTCCTGTGGATTGCGGCAAGTACCTGAGCACCATCGACCGTCAGGGAGCTGGCACCAATGTGGCGCATCTGCTGCCGCAGGGAAGTCTGCGTTCAGAAGTCATCGGCAAGTCTGATCGATCACCGACCCCCGAAGAACTGCAGCGGATGCGGGAGCTCGCCGCACAGGCTATGAAGGATGGTGCCTTTGGAATGACCACGGGTCTCATCTACATCCCCGGAACACTCACGCCGACATCAGAGCTGATCGAAATCGCTCGCGTCGTCGCCGCAGGCGGTGGATTTTACGGCAGCCATATTCGGGGTGAAGGAGCAGAGTTGTTGTCCAGCATCGAAGAGGCTCTGAAGATCGGCGAGGAAGCAGGCTGCGCCGTGCATGTGTCGCATCTGAAAGCCAGTGGCCGACCGCACTGGGGCAGTCTGCGTCTGGCAATTGATCGCATCGAAACAGCTCGGGCGGCAGGTCGCAAAGTGACTGCCGACCAGTACCCTTACACTGCCTCCAGCACCTCCCTCGAAGCTACTTTGCTGCCTGCCTGGTCCAGAGAAGGCGGCCGAGAACTCCTGAAGCAGCGTCTGGATGACCCGGAAGTGGCAGCTCGCATCGCAGCCGCGGTAGATGAGAAACTCCGAACGGCCACTCGAATTCAAATCGCCTCCTGCAGCTTCAATCGCAGCTATGTTGGAAAGTCTCTCGACGAACTGTCGGCAGCCAAGAGCCGCAGCATCACAGAGATCGTGCTCGACATTGAACGCAACGGAGGTGCTTCGATTGTGAACTTCAACATGAGCGAAGAGGATCTGCGACTGGCGATGCCGCGTGAGTGGGTGGCGACGGCAAGCGACGGTGGAGTGAAGGTCTTCGGAGCCACGCAGCCGCATCCGCGTTCCTTCGGAACGTTTCCACGAAAGATCGGTCGCTACGCCGTGGAAGAGGGTGTGCTGAGTCTTGCCGACGCCATTCGCAGCGCCACCGGCCTCCCCGCAGAGATACTCGGCCTGAAATCCCGCGGACTGCTCCGCAACGGCATGACCGCCGACGTCGTCGTATTCGATCCCGCCGAATTCCGCGATCTGGCCGATTTCAATAACCCCTGGCAGGCCAACACCGGACTTCGCCATGTGCTTGTGAATGGCGTCTTCGCCGTGCACCACGGTGTGCCGACCGGAGCCATGGCGGGAAAGGCGCTGAGGAATGAGTGGCCAGGAACGAGGAGTGAGTAACAGAGAACCAAACGGTAGCCCGATCGCGAAGCGCATGGTCACCGACAGCACGGCGACCAGAATCTGACTGCCGGACTTCTCCTCTGTCCCAAAGCCGGAAACAGCACATTTGTTCCTGCTGGATTCAGCAGGTTAAAGGTCGCCAGAGCGGGGGTGGCGGGGTAGTGACTCAGTTCCCACGGACTAGACGCAGGCGGTTTTGCGTGCGGAATTCAGGTGAACATCGATCGTCGTCAGGCGCTGAGCTGTGCAGCAGAGTTGTGGCGTCGCGAGAGTGCGGGAGAGGCAACGTCGCCCTCAACCGGTGACGGTCTCCTCGCTGCTGCAATTGGTGGCAACAAACCAGTTGTTTCCACTCAAAGTTGAATTTTCAGAAAATGACCAATTTCCTCAGGGACTGTTCGGCTGTAGTGTCGTTGTACTCGGGACGCCGGAGCGTATGCATCTGGTGTGCCGTGACAAGCGGGTTGTCACCGAGACTTACCTTGCGAGCGCCTGTTTCATGGCGTCGCCCATGCCACCGGGGCTGTCTGAGACGATGACTCCGACGTCCCGGAGTGCCTTCATTTTTTCAGCAGCAGTACCGCCACCACCGGAAATGATGGCGCCGGCGTGGCCCATGCGTTTTCCCGGGGGAGCGGTTTGTCCGGCGATGAAGCCGGCGACTGGTTTGGTGACGTGGCTGCGAATGTAGTCGGCCGCCTGAATTTCCGCGTTGCCGCCGATTTCTCCGATGAGCAGAATGCCTTCGGTACCGGGGTCGTCCTGGAACATTTTGAGCAGTTCAATGTAGTTGGTGCCATTGATGGGGTCACCGCCGATACCGACAGCAGTGCTTTGGCCGAGTCCGACGCGTCCGAGCTGCCAGGCGGCTTCGTAGGTCAGGGTGCCGCTTTTGCTGATGATACCAATCGTCCCGGGCCGATGGATATAGCCGGGCATGATGCCGATTTTGGCGACGCCTGGAGTGATCACGCCGGGGCAGTTGGGGCCGATGAGCCGTGAGCGGGACTTTTCGAGCCCGCGGCGGACGCGAAGCATGTCCATCACCGGGATGCCCTCTGTGATGGCGATAATGAGATCCATCCCGGCATCAGCGGCTTCCAGAATGGCATCCGCGCAGAACGGCGGGGGCACGAAAACCATAGATGTATTCGCACCGGTTTTTTCGCGGGCTTCAATGACGGAATTGAAGACGGGGAAGCCATCGACCGAGGTGCCGCCTTTCCCAGGAGTCACTCCACCAACAAACACGTCCACTCCCGGCTGACATTCGGCAGCGTAGGCGCGGCACTGCTGGCTGTGGAAGAGCCCGGAGTTTCCGGTGATGCCCTGAGTGATGACTTTAGTTGCCTTCGAAACGAGGATGCTCATCGGATGAATTCGCGTGAAAGGGGATGGAGAGAGACTGGGACGCGAGCGGTGTGGGCGGGAGACCGATGCTGGCGGTGCAGGAGGTTCAGGGCGTGAGCGACTGGACGACCTTGCGGGCGGCATCGGTGAGATCTGTCGCAGCGATGATCGCACGGCCACTGGCGGCCAGCATTTCCCGGGCTTTTTCGACGTTGGTACCTTCAAGTCGGACGACGAGCGGTACGTTAAAGCCGACTTTTTCGTAGGCATTCAGGAGTGCTGAGACGATGATGTCACACCTCATGATGCCACCGAAGATATTCACGAGCACCGCGCGGACGTTTTTGTCAGCAAGGATGATGCGGAAGGCTTCGGTCACCTGGTCTTCGCTGGCACCACCACCAACATCGAGGAAGTTGGCAGGTTCGCCACCGTGGAGCTTAATCAGATCCATGGTGCTCATGGCCAGACCAGCACCGTTCACCAGACAGCCGATGTTGCCGTTGAGTTTGACGTAGCTGAGTCCGGTATCGGCGGCGCGAACTTCGGCAGGGTCTTCTTCGCTGAGATCGCGCAGTTCGACCACGTCGCGGTGGCGAAACAGGGCATTGTCATCGAAGGTGACTTTGGCATCGAGCGCGATGAGCTGGCCGTCTTTGGTGATGACCAGCGGGTTGATTTCCGTCATGCTGCAGTCGTACTGAACGAAGAATCGACAGATCTGCGGGAGAAACTTCTCGGCGCTGCGGACAGCCGCAGTGTCGAAGCCCAGAGCATACGCCAGCTTGCGAGCCTGATAGGGATAAAGCCCGGCAACTGCATCGAAGGGCTCTTTGAGAATTTTTTCGGGTGAATGTTTGGCGACCTCTTCGATTTCAACGCCGCCTTCGGAGGACATGATGAGCACGGGGCCACCGGCTTCACGATCGACGACAATCCCGAGATACAGTTCGCGGGCAATTTGCAGTCCCTGTTCGACGAACAGAGTGTTGACCTGTTTGCCTTCGGGGCCGGTCTGGATGGTGACGAGTGTGTTTCCGAGCATTCGCTGGGCGTTTTGTCGGGCTTCTTCGGCGGAGCGAACGAGAACCACCCCGCGCTGCTGAGGATGCTCTTGAAATGTTCCCTTGCCCCGGCCACCTGCGTGAATCTGCGACTTGACGACAGCAAGCGACCCGCCGAGTGTTTCGAAGGCGGCGGCGGCTTCTTCAGGTGTTTTGGCTACGATGCCCTGTGGCACGGCAACGCCGGCGGCGCGGAAGAGTTGTTTGCCCTGGTATTCGTGAATCTTCATGACCAACCATCACTCTCTGGTGCACTTTGGGGCTGTTCTGAAACGGCCGGCCTGTGGCCGCAGCTGTGGAGAGATTGAAAACAGGCCGGGATTTTTCTTTACTGCAATATACAGACGGCAGGACGACTGTTCGAGGATCCTTGGATTTTGCGTTTTTTTTCGTGCTGGATTCCAGGGAATCGGAGCGTAGCCACACTCGGGAAAATGGCCCCCCAAACGACCGGAAGCCGGGACGGGCAATGCAAAGAGACCTGAGCAATGGGCTCCGAATTCCAGACTCAGACCTGCAGCTGCAGCCAACGAAATCATAGCCTCATCACGCTTGCAGGCGGATGCTGCATGATTCAGCGGAGCATCATTCAGGGGATCTGTTCAAAAAACGTTCCACCTGCGTCAGCAGCTCTTCCGGTGCATCTTCGAATACATAATGCCCAGCCTCGGGTAAGCTCAGGACGCTGGCACCGGGAAAACGCTGGCGGAAGCCTTCAAGGAATTCGCTCGGAGTGAAGCACCAGTCCTGGAGGCCCCAGATGAGCTGCATCGGGTGATTCCTGAATTGCTCAAGTCCCTGCTCTACGGCCGCCAGGGCCGCGTAGCTGTGATGACGGGGTGTGAGTGGGATATCCTGGACGAATTCGTGCACGGCGATGCGGTTGGCCCACGAGTTGCAGGGTGCGAGATACCCGGCGCGGGCGGCCCTGGACAACGGTTTGACGACGGCCATGGAAAGAGCGGCACGGGAAAAGAGATTCAGCCCACGGACGCCAAGTTCACCGGCGACTGGAATACGACACAAGGCGATTCGCAGTGGAATGGACTGACTGCGAAACGCGCCTGTATTCATCAGGACGAATCGATCAAAGCGTTCCGGCAGCGAACCGGCGCAGCCCATGCCGATGGCCCCGCCCCAGTCATGGCCGAACAGGGTGATGTGCTGCAGGTCGAGCAGCTGCACGAGGTGCCGGAGGCGACTGATGTGATGCTGGAGTGTATAGAGCGGGCGGCTGGAGGGTTTTTGGGAGAAGCCGCAGCCGAGGTGGTCGATGGCAATGACACGAAACCGATCCCTGAGGGCCGTGACGAGCCGTCGCCAGGCGAAGCTCCATGTGGGATTGCCGTGGACCATCAGGAGCGGAGGTCCGGAACCTTCGTCGATGTAGTGCTGGATGCCGTCGGCGGTACGGAACCACTTCGAGTCGAATGGGTATTCGCTTTCGAAGCCACGACGATCCCGCGACCGCTGAAGGAGGTCGGGAGGGACGTGGGTGCAGGGGAGGACCACGGGAGTTGCAGAGGCTGGGCCGGAGTACACGCAGGATTTCCGTTGGGCAGCACTTAGCGGGGCTCGCGCCGCGGTGCAAATTTGATGCGGCTGATGTACCGCACAGGAACACCGTTTGGACCGAGCCGTCCGGAGCAGGCGCCGATGGCATTGATCACGTGACGGTAGTCGAGATTGTAGTCGGGATCGATCTCAACTTCCTGCTTTTCCTGTTGTTCCTTCCCGATGGCCTGCAGCGCTGTGATGGCGCGGAAGACTTCGGAATTGAGTCTTGCGAAGGCCTGGTCACCGGCGCCCAGACTTTGGCCGTTGAAGGAGAGCGTCTGCAGGGCACCGGAAGCGTCGGCCTGCATGCGGACTTTGAAGGGTGGGAGTTCGGCGTCGTTGACGGTAGAAGCACTTGGTGCGCCGAGCGGCATGCTGATGTCGAAGTCCCCTTCGGGTTCGAGCACTTTGAGGGTACACATGAAGAAAATCATCAGCTGGAACACGACGTCGATCATGGGCGTCATGTCCAGCATAATTTTACTGGGGGTACGGCTTTTGAGCTTCATGGTCGGTGGCCTGATGCCGTTTTGGGTGAACGCTGGGAGTTGGTGTTACTGGACGGCGGCCTGTGTGGCCTTGAGGGCAAAGCGCTGGAATTCAATGCCCGTTTCCTGGCACATCTGGATGAGTTCCTGGACGAGTCCGGCTTTGACGGAGGCGTCAGCGCGGATTTCGACTGTTACGTCTTCGAGACTGGTGCCGATGGTGCGATAGAACTGCGATTCCTGGCGAAGCCGTGGGCGGAGCTGTTCGAGTGTGAGCTGTTCGTCGCCGATGAAGAGGAAGGGGTCTTCGCTGAGCCGTTCGCCCTTCTGGTTCTTTGTGAAGCCGAAGTTGAGTACGAAGGCGTTCTTGCGCTGGACGGCGGGAGGCCTGGCGAGAGTATCGCGGGGCAGACCAACGCGTTCGTCTGCTTCGTCCTGATCGAACTTGTTAATCACCATGAAAAAGGTGATCAGCTGAAAGACGATATCGATCATGGGGGTCATGTCGAGTTCGGCTGCACTGACGTCGGCGGGCTTGAACTTCATGGATTCACTCGCAGCAAAGGGCAGATGCGGCGGGAGGTGGATTGACAGTGAAGCACGGGGGAATCAGGCTGGCTTTTTACCGAAGCTGGCGAAGCGTCCCATGAGTCCTTCGCTGACCATACCAATCTCAAGCACCAGGCGTTGAATGCGGTTTTTGAGGATGCCGTGGAAGACCATTGCGGGGATGGCAAGGATAAGTCCGATGAAGGTGGTGACAAGAGCGGTGGAGATACCGTCTGCCAGTTCGGAAGGCTTGGGGGAGGTGGCGGAGGTGGCGATGATGTCGAAGCTGCTGATCATCCCCTGAACGGTTCCCATGAGTCCCATCATGGGGGCGATGGAGCCGATGAGGGCGACGTAGCTGAGTCGATGTTCGAGTGCCATATTTTCATCTTCGCCGGTTTCCTGCATGCCGGCAACGGCTTCTTCGTAGCCACGATTGAGGCGGGACATGCCAGCAGCGAGCACTCGTGCGACGAACGAGTCATCGGCTTTGGCAAATTCGTAGGCCCCCTGAAAATCCTTGGCATTGAGTTTGGCTTCGAATTCTTCGACGAAGGCGGCGGGCAGGAGCGTTTCGCGGCGGACCTGGAGGACGTTCATCATGATGAGCGCGACGAGGATGAAGGACGTGAGCAGGAACGCGGGGCCCCAGAATGGACCGCAGGCGCGGGCGGTGTAGGCGAGAAAGCTGCGGGATTGGGCAGGTGCCGCGGGGGCCGCAGCTGGGGCAGCGCCTTCGGCGGGAGCGGGCGCATCGGCTGCGGGGGCGGCAGCAGGGGCAGCGGCAGCGGGAGCGGCCATTTCGTCCTGGGCCTGCAGCGGAGTCTGCAGGAGCCCGGCCATGAACAGAGCAGTGCAGGCTGCGAATAAACCGCTGAGGATGAGGCGACCGGTGGATTGTCGAGCAAACGTGTCAGGAACTGAGGTCATGTTTGGAAGTCTCCCGAAGACCATCCGGCTTTTGCGGAGGAATGTGCTGAACGGAAAGGGACAGGAATATAAACAGAAGTGCTGGGAAATTCACGGCGAAACACAGGAAAGCTCTGGGGATTTTGGAGGATCTGCGGGATCAGCGTCTGGCCCACTGGCTGTTGGGATATTTGGACTGGAGTACGGCGCGGGCATCATCGGCGCGGTTTTGGTGGCCTGCAGGTCCCCAGAGTGCAGCGAGATGATAGAGTGCTTCAGCGTGTTCGGACGGTTCAGAACCGTACAGGATATCGACGTGCAGATAAGCCATGAGAGCGTCCTTCTGCTGATTTTTCTCGCGGAAGCTGTCGCCTTTGAGCAGCCAGGCGCGGGCGAGCGTTCGGGTTTCAGATTCGGAGGCTTTGGCGATGACATCGTCCAGCGTTGTGATGGCTTCGTCGGCTTTGCCGTCCGCCTTCAGACAGAGTGCTCGGCCAAGCTGTCCATCATAAAGAGCCGAGACGGCGTTGGGGTCGTTCTGGCTGTCGGCGATCACCTTGTCGAATGCGGCAAGCGCTTCAGGGGTCTTCTGGCCTTTCAGCAGCAGCATGCCCAGCTGCACACCGGCCTGGAGGGCGTAACCTTTGACTGGACTTTCCTGGACCTTTGTGAGGATACCGCGGGCTGCGTCGGCCTGGGCGGGATCGAGTGCGAGCAGGTCAGCTTCCACGAGTGAGGCTTCGAGGAAGCGAAAGTTATTTGGATTTTCTGTGCGGAAGGCACTGATGGCTTTGGCAGCGCCGGCGACTTCGGCGGGGTTGGCCATGGCCATTCGCACCTGAGTACGGGCGATGAGGAACTTGAGGTCGGTGACGAGTCGTTTGTCATCGCCACCGTATTCCAGCTGGATTTGTTTGTAGGTTTTGAGGGCGAAGTCGAGCGAGCCGCTGCGTTCGGCGGCCTGGGCCTGTGAGAGCGTTGGGGGTTCCATGTCAAACTTGACAGTGGCGACATCGGAAACGGGGATTTCCTGCGTCTGTCCATTCTGAAGTTTGATGGTGAGCGATGCAACGGTCATGGCGGTGAGTTCACCGCGGAGCACAGCACGGTCGCTGCGACGAACGACCTGATCGGCGGCAGAGAGTGAAGCGGAGAGGACTGAGAGCCAGAGCAGGGTTGTTGGAACGAAGTGCTTCATGATCAGTCTCGCGGGGCTGAACGGGATTGGAAATCCATCAGAAAGGCGGTTTGGTGCAGACAGGAATCAGCCGGGTTGTTCCGGGGGTGGCGTTTTCTTCAGGGGTGGCGGACCGGGAGGCCGGCTGGCGGGTTTGGCTTCGCCGGTGGCAGAATCCGGGGGCTGCGGAGGTTTGGGACGAGTCGGAGCGGTGCCTGGGGCTGCGGGGCGTGGAGCGGCCTTGGGAGTGCCGCTGGAGGGTGCCGCTTCGGGGGGGCGTGGTCGCGGTTTCGGAGGCGCATCAGTGGGTGCTGAAGTTGCGCCGGAGACGACTGTTGGGGGTGCTGCGGGTCGGGCGGCGGTGCGAGGTGCTGCGGGGCGTCTGGAAGGTGCCTCGACGCCTGCAAATGCTGAGAAATCAGCGGTTGCTGGAACGGCGGCAGGCACATCGGCGGGGAAGGAAATTCCCGAGGCAACAGGCACATCGAGACTGATTTTTGAGGGCTTGGCTTCGCCCGGAATGCGAACGCGGGTTTTGGGTTTGCGGATCATCATGAAGGTGAGTACTCCGATGCCGGCGCCGACGATGACGACGATGATGGTTCCCAGCATTGACGAGGATTCCGGGGCAGGCGGTGCGGCAGTGGGTGGAGCTGCTGCGGGGCTGGCGGCGACAGCGGCGGGAGCATCGGCCGGGGAGTCTGCCGGGGCAGCGGCGTCCGTGGGAGGCAGGGTGGAGCTGCGGGAGAGCGGCGTTGGGGCCTGTCCATTTTCGGCCTGCATGTCCTGGAAGAGCCGGTCAAAGCGGGCGAAGGTGACGTCGTCGATATCGCGGAAGACATTGACGAGGCTGTTGACTTCGGCCATGCCGGCTCCGAGCTGTGCGGAGCGGGCTTTTTTATCCTGGGATGTTTTAGCGAGTCGCAGTCGGGAATTTCCGAGTTCGTAGCGGGCATCGAAGAAGCGGGGCCGGAATTCGCTGGCAGGGTCTTTCTGGATGATTTGCTGCAGGCGTTTGGCGAGAGCGGACCAGCCCCAGACGGTGGCGGGTTTGCCGTCGGCGCCGCGGATTCCCTGAATGGATTCTGTGAGCCGCTGCGGTTCGGATTTTTCGCCCCAGTCGGCGAGGATTGCCGCGGCTTCGAACTGAGCGTCGAGGTTCATGGCGTTCTGGGTGAGGATATCTTCGGAGAGTTTGAGTGCGTCGGCGAATTTGCCCTGTCGCCTGCGGCAGCGGGCCAGTCGAAGGAAGATGGCATTGCGACTTTCGGGGGAGGCGAGACTTTGATCAAGGATTTCCTGATAGGCGTTGCCGGCTTTTTCGAAGTAGCCTTCGGCACCGGTCGCATCCCCTGTGACGCCCTGTCCAAGGCCGAAGTAGGTTTCGCCGATCCAGAGCAGCGAGTTGTAGTCGGTTTTGTTGCGGGATTCGTAGACCTTCTGGAGGAACTGTTCGAAGGAGGTGCGGACCTGGGTGAGTCGATCAGTCTGGTTGGCGGCGGTGAGTCGCCGGAGTTCTTCCTGGAGCTCCATTCCGAGCTGTGTGTAGGCGGAGAGGATGTCTTCACCGCCGACTTTTTCGAGTTCGCCCATGGTGGTGATGGCCTGATCAATCTGCTGGGTCCCCACGTAGGCGCGAAGGAGGAGTCGGAAGGTGAGTCCGGCGAAGGAGGTGCTGCGGACGCCTTCTTCGGGTCGTTGTCCGCCTTCGGGAGCACCGACTGCGGTGACGACGGAGTATTCGGCACCTTTGGTGAGTCGTTCGATGGCGGCAGCGAATTCGCCGTCAAGGTTGAGGATGCTGGCGAGGGAGACTTCAGCGGCGACGACGTCGTCGGAGGGCAGCACCATATCTCCGGTTTTGGATCGCGCCAGCTGGATGCCCTGGGTGAGCAGATTGCGGGCTTCGGTTTTCCATTTCTGAAGGTCGTCAGCGGAGACGGGGTTACCGGTGGGATCGGCTTCGGCGAGGGCGGAGCGGCGGGTCCATTCGGCCCAGAAGGACTGTCCGGCGCTGAGTCGTGCGGAGACGAATTGCGGGTCGGATTCGGGCACTTCAAGGAACCAGCGGGCGGCTTCGAGCGGCTGCTGCATGGTGCGATAGACGCTGCCGAGCCGCATACGGGCTTCGCCACCTTTGGCGGACTGAGGATAGAGTGTGAGAATTTGCTGGCAGACGTCGCGGAGGAGTCGGGTTTCGAAATCGCGATCGGAGCCGGGTGCCTGGTTCCAGGCGGTCACGGCGGCCGCCATGCCAATTTCGGTGGCGTTGAGTGCTGAGTCGGGGTCGTTTTTCTGATCGTGGACCATGGCGTGTCGGGCGAGCACGATGGAATCGAGCGGATAGCCTTGTCGCAGGAGCACGAAGCTGAGCAGATAGCGGGTCTGCGCGACGGCTTTGGGATCACTGTCGCCTTCGCGGAGGGAGAGCGCGAGTTTGAGGAGTCGACCGACTTCGGCGAGGTGATTATCGAGGGCCGATTTTTTGGTGGCACGTTCGGTGTCATCGGCCGCGCGATTGATTTCGTCAGTGAGCTGCTGGATTTGGGCGATCATGCCTCGAGCACGTTCGAAGGCGGTGGCGAAGTCGCGTGGTTCGCGGTCTTTTTCGCCCAGAGCGGCTTTGAGGCGACGGGCCATGCTGAGGGCTGGTTCGCGGAAGGCGCCCGGATATTTGGCGACCTGTTCGGCGTGATTAAGAGCGAATTGCTGGAGGTCTTTTTTTTCTTTTTCCGGGAGTTCGCGGCCGGCAGACAATTTTTCTTCAGCGATGGCCTGTTCCCAGAGGATGCCGAGACCGGAAGCGGTGGTGGACTGGGAGCGATTTTCCTGGATCCAGACGGTGGCTTCCTGAATGACGAGCGGGAAGTCGTTTCTTTGGGGATCGTTGAGGCAGATGAGTCGGAAGTGTTTTGCGGTGGCTTTGACAGTTTTCATGTAGTCGGCATCGGAGGGATGTCCGAGAATTTCGTTGTAGATGCCGAGTGCTCGGCCGATGTCATCCTGTTCCTGGAAACATTTGCCCTGCATGAGTCGGGCGTAGAGCCCGTTGGTGTTGGTGCGGCGGGCGGTGTGAATGGCTTCATAGAGCTCCGAGGCCTGGATGAGCGTTTGTTTGCGTTCTTCGGTGCCGCGGTCGAAGGTTTGGCCGCGCTGGTAGGTGCAGCGGACGAGATTGAGCCATGCGCGGAGGTATTTGTTTTCGGCGTCGCGGCGTTTGAGGTAGGCTTCTTCGTCCTTGTTTTCGTCGAGGAATTTTGGGAAGGCTTCGTACTGAGTTTTGTACTGGTCATGGGCAGTCTGGAAGATGGCCTTAGCTCGATCCACGAGCACTCGGGCTTCGTTTTGCAGCGGGGCGCGTTCTTCGGCGGCGGTCTTGTCGGCGGCGGCCCAGATGAGCGATTCAGCGCGGTCGAAGAGGAGTTCGCCGAGGAGGCTGTTGGCGCGGGGTGCCAGCGGATGCTGGGGGCGTTCCGTGATGAACTTCTGCAGGGCGACTTCGGAGTCGGCGAAGAATTTGTTTCGGTCGTCGGGGACGCGGGAAGCGGCACCGGCCTGCTGCAGAGTCTGACCGCGTTCGAAGTCGAGCACGTCGCGGACTTCGGGTGCGAGTTTGGTGTTGGTGGCCTGTTTATCGAGGTATTCGAGGGCGGTGTCGAAGTAGCCGCGTTCACGGAGGCCGTTGATGAAAGGGAGTGGAGAATCCTGAGCAGCCGCGGGGGAGTGGAGCAGGGGCTGCAGGAGCCATGCGCAGAGCAGAATCAGGGCTGCCGAACGAGGCCGCAGCGGCACGAACTGCGGCAGGAACGGAAACAGTTGCCTGATGGACGCGTTCATAATCGATCCTCGTATCACTGCAGTGGAACAGGAGGAGCCGGGCCGCTGAGGGTGCGGCTGACGGGGATACCGGGGACGGGGTGGACGGAAGGGGGATGTTGGGATGGGCATGCGCCGAGAGAGCGGTCGAGCCGTCTTTTCGGGCTGCGGTGCGCGAATTCAGAGCGGATAGAATACGCAGAAGATGGGAAACTAGCAACAAAGTGCGAGAAAATCGGTTAAGAGACTGGCGGTACTGTGAAAGGACACAGCAGCGCAGCTCAGCAAATGCAACCGAAATGCCCATTTCCACTGTGGTATTTCCGGGGATTTCGCTACAGTTCCGGTTGTCCGTTTCCGGTTTTTGTCGGAGTTCGCAATCGCTTCGAGGCCGCTCAGGGACTTCCCCTCAAAGGTGCTGCTGTGGCTGATAACATTCACATGGCCGATACCGACCGTGACCTTCCAAAGCACGTGCGCAACGGCTTCATGCGCTACAGAGACTTCCAGCCGCTCACTCAGGGTGGCGAAGCACTGCTGCGCACCTGTCTGGATGAAAATCTCGGCCGCACCGTCGTGATGAAAACCCTTTTGCCGCAGTACCAAAACCTCGAAACCTACCAAAAACGATTCCTCCGCGAAGCCCGTGTCACCGCCCAGATTCCTCACCCCTGCACCATCCCCGTCTACGAACTCAGCCGCGACTCCGAAGGCAACGCCTACTTCACCATGAAGCGGCTCCGCGGTCGAGATCTCAGCGAAATTCTTGATCGCATCGCCGAAGGTGATCCCGAATTCATCAGCCGCTATCCGCGTCAGACAATCATCAATGCCCTGCTGCACTGCGCTCAGTGCCTCGCGTTCGCTCACAACCAGGGCGTCGTGCACCGCGATATGAAACCAGCCAATATCATGATCGGAGACTACGGCGAAATCATGGTCATGGACTGGGGACTCGCCAAAGTCTCCACCATGCAGGACAATGACGAAGTCGATCAACTGCTCCGCAGCGGCCAGCAGAACATCCCCGGTCGGCTCACCAACCGCGGAGATGTTCAGGGCACACCGTTTTACATGTCCCCCGAACAGGCCGTGGAAACCGGCGACGTCGATGAACGCTCCGACATCTTCAACATGGGCATCATCCTGTTTGAAGTGCTCACCAGCGAAAGCTACATCAGCGGCCGCAACTTCCGGGAAATCCGTCGAGGACTTCAGGAAGATCCCGTCCGCTCCCCCCGCAGCACTGCTCCGAAAAAGCAAATCCCCCCGGAACTTGATGCCATCTGCGTCAAAGCCCTGCAAAAAAATCCCGCGGACCGCTATCAAAGAATGGCCGACTTCGAAAACGATCTCCGCGCCTGGCTCTGTGGCACCCCAGTGTCCGTTTACAAACCGTCGTTTGCCAGTCAACTGCTGAAGTGGCGAAACCACAAAGTCCTGTGCTCAGCCTCCCTGTTCTGGATGCTCATCGGTGCCGCGCTGTGTGTTGCAATTCAGGTTGTCGTGCGACTGTTCAGCTGAGTTTCGTCTGATGTCTTCCCCGGGGAAAGAAGCTGGAAGAACCTTTTGCAGAGCGAAGCGCGGCTACGTAATGTCTTTTGCAACGACAACGATGTGCTGGCCTTTCGGAACCGGAGCGGCCCAGGCCTGAGCCAGCACGACGCCGTCCAGTGCGGCGACACAGGGAAACGGCTCAAGGTCGAACTGATCGAAGTCGTGCAGCAGTCCAACCGTTTGTCCACGACGAACGGCGGTGCCACATTCCACCAGAGGTTCATAGTGACCTGCAAAGGGAGCCGGAATGAAACAGTCTCGATCGACCATTTCCAGCTTGCGCTGCGTTCCGGCCTTGTGGTGGTCAATGGGTTCTATGGTGCCGTGCAGGAGATGATTACGAATCAGCGCTGCAAGTACTCCCTGGCGTCCGTAACGCACACCTTCCGGATTCACTGCCCTGCCCCAGCCCAGCTCGGTGCCGACAGTGATCTTTCCCAGTCGCTCTGCTTCGGATGGAAGCAGTCCAGGTGTCTGGTTCTGGTAGACCATGAGCGATGGAGTGCCGAACCAGCGGGCTGTATCTTCGATGCGTGCGCCCAGTTCCGGATCATCGATGGGGTGATAGTTGGCGCAGATGGAAAAGCGAGCGACGTCACCGCCTGAATGCAGATCCAGCACGATGTGTACCCGGGGCCAGATGTACGTGCGGACGAAGTCAGCGATGCGGTGAGTGATTCCGGCGAGGGCGGGATTGCGACCGGCACCGTCAACGAATGCCCGGTTCAGATTGACCCCGTCGTCCAGCCGGCTTTCGCGGGTTCCGGCGAGGAAGGCGGCGGGGTTGAGCACCGGGATGAGTATGATGCGGCCGCGAACGTCCGCCAGCCGAATCTCCCGGACCAGATGTTTGAGTGCAACCGGGCCTTCGTATTCGTTGCCGTGATTGGAGCCGAAGGAGACGAGCCCCTGACCGTCGCGGGCTTCCGGACCAACGAAGACTGTGAGCGGAAGGAGGTGGTCGCCCCAGATGCTGTCATGTTCAAGCGCCACCCAGTAGTCCCGGCGTCCCGGGGAATCCAGATCCAGTCGCTCCGGCCGCACAATCGTTCGCGTCATGTGTTGGTCTCCTGATGAAAGCAGTGAACTGCCGCAGGCGGGGGCAGCGGGAGGGATTCTGGCGAGTGTTTGCGGAGTTGAAAAGGCAGTGGCTGTTTCAGCGATTGCCCCGGGGGGGCGAAACCTGAGCTGACGGCTGCCGCCGCTGCTGCATGTGCTTCTGGAAATCATTGCAAACAACTTTGAAAGTGGGCGTCGCATCCGGCTGCCCGGGGTCACCAGGCCCGAAGATCTGCCAGGCATCTTCGAGCAATTTCAGGCTTTCGGTGCCGCGGTTGCGTCGGGTCATGCAGCGATCCAGCAACCGCACTGCAATGAAGCTGCGTTAGCGGAGTCGTTCATCGAGCAGATTGCGTTTCTGCAGTTGACGGGCCAGTTCATCGGCGGATTTCCAGGCTGTTGCGGCCGCTCCGAGCTGGCCATCTTCAGCGAAACCCGCTGTTTCTTGCAGTCGCGCCAGCAGCAGCCACCTCCGCCGGAGAAAACGCGGCAGGCACCACGAATGCATATCGACCGCTGATGAAGATTCCCAGCAGAATCCCGACGCACACCAGCAGCCCAGGACCCAGAACCGATGTCAGGAACTTTGGTCGCCGGACAAATCTGAGCGTTCGTGTGGCCAGTTCCGGAGTTCTGTGCCGGCGACGAATGCATCGAGTTCCTCCGCGAGCTCGGCGGCCGTCTGAAATCGGTCGCCCGGCTCCTTATGAAGACAGCGGAGACAGATATGACTGAGCCGGCTGGAAATGGTCGGAGACAGATCGCGGGGAGGACATGGCGGACAACAGCAGATCTGCCCGCTGAGTTCGGCGTCCTGCGCGGCTTGAAACGGCAGCATTCCCGTCAGCAATTCATAGAGAATCACTCCCAGCGCATAAATATCGGTCGCGGAGCACAGTCTCGCGGTCTGACCGGATATCTGCTCCGGAGCCATCCATGCGAGCGTTCCCTGCGGATGCTGATGCTGATGCGGATGCTGATCCGCAAACCGACCCGCACCATGCAGACTGGCGCAAAGCCCAAAATCAGCTACCTTTGGAGTCCACGGCAACTGATCATCCGAACCGTCCATCAACAGAATATTTTCTGGCTTCAGGTCCAGATGCAGTACTCCCGATTCGTGGGCCGCATGAACGGCTCTTGCCACCGCTGCGATCAGCTTCGCACTCTGCGAGGGGCTCAGTGTTTGACGTCGCAGAACATTCCGTAAGGAACCACCAACCGCCAGTTCGAGGATCAAATAGGGGGGATCGTAATCGAAATTGAATTCCAGCATTTTGACGATGTGGGGGTGCTGCACTGCGACAGCAACCGAGCTTCGCGGGCGAGACCATTGCAGAATTCGGCAGACCGACGAGACGGCTTCAGACACTTCACAGCCACTCGCTGACCACTGCGTTCGTCAATGGCCTGGTACACAGATCCCATGCCGCCCTGCCCCAGCGGAGTGAGCAGTCGAAATGGTCCGAGCCTCGCTCCGTGCGGAAGATCGTCGGAAGGTGCCGGGCCAATCGCACGATAACCTTGTGCAGTGATCGAGCTCTGGCGACCAGGCAGGCTGGGGAGCTGAACGTGGGCGGTCAATTTCGGCGCAGCAGCGATCTCCCCTGCGATTGCCCAGCACGCGTTGCAGTGATCAAGGTGGGTGACCCACGCGGCGTCCAGCTCAACTTCTGGATATGCGATCAGCATCGTGGACCAGTCTTCTCGCGTCGGGCATGAAGTCTGCAAGGTGAAAGCTCCTTTCAGCTGGTCGATTTTCAGTAGTCAGCTGTCAATTATCAGTTATCAGCTGTCAGCTGTCAGCTGTCAGTGGGGTGTGATCGGCGACGGTGGAGATTTCTTCAGCAACCATTCGCCGGACGCGGGTGTTCCAGAGGTAGACGGTTGCGCGACTGACGTTGAGCTTTTCAGCTACGTCCTCGGCGACGAGTTCTGCGAGGGTGAGCAGTTCGAAGGCCTGCCACATCGACGCGTTGATTCGGCTGCGCACACGGTTGAACGCGACATCCAGAAGCTCTCGCTGCTCCAGCCGATCTGCCTCCTGAGAGAACTCGTGGTACATCTGGGCGATGTCAAGCGGCGAGCTGTCGTTGTCCGCTGACTGGGAGGACCGGTGCTGGAGTGATACCAGCACGGGACGGCGGGAACGCTGCCGCAGCAGCATCAACCATGTGGTGCGGGCAACAGTGCGGATCCAGGCCCGAAAACTGCACGGACCGTTGTGCTGGTAACTCTGAATATGGCGATAGACCCGCACCAGCGTTTCCTGAGTGAGATCTTCTGCGTCCGACTCGGAGGCTCCCCAGCGAAAGACCCAGTCCCCATAACGCTCGTGAGATCGTTCCAGACCCTTGCGTCAGGCCCCTGCGAGGCAAGTTCGTTGATGAAACTGCTGCGTGTCAGTGACTGCGTGGCCATTTGGCACTCCGTGCACGGTGGTGAAGAATTGGCGAGGAGAAACTTTTCGGCGGTGAAGCTGCCCACCCAGGGATTTCTGGAAAGCCTGATAACACAGCAAGAAAAGCCAGTCGGGGGGGGGGTGGGGTGGGGTGGGGGTTAATGAAAGGGTTAACCTGGTGGTACTAATAAAATACTATCGATCGTAGAGCACCCAACCAAGGATCCACCCGTCAGAAATTTTGCAGAAAATTCGCTTCTTCCCGAAAAAAGACGTGGGTAACGCCCTGAATACTGAACAAAAAGGCGCCTCGACGTCTTAAGGAACACCCCACTACCTGAACATTAGAACACCCACATTTCAGTGTACTGAAACCCTGCGAGGCCGATTCCCGCACGGCAAATTCTCAATTCCCGGTTTCGGGATGTCCGACTATTCCGGCCAATTCGTGGAAAACCGTATTCCGCAGCTCAGGAACGCGACTGCATTCTGGCCTTGCCGCAATCAGCAACGTAAAATCTGCACACCGGCGGAGTCTGATCCCGCTGGTAACTCTCCCTCCTCCCTGAAAATTCCCGCCTTTTTCCAGAACCGCGACATGTCAGTTCCTCGCCCGGTCATCCTCTTCGGTCTGTTGCTCACAGCAGTTTTCGGCTGCGGCCCGGAATCTCAGGTGCGGCAGTATGTCGCAAAGCCCGATCCAGGTCAGGAACAGAAGATTCTCACGACCGAGTTGATTCGGGGGCGTTTTCAAAAGGGCGGTGGCAGTGCGAAGGCAAACATTCCATTTCGCTGGGTCGTACCGCAAAGCTGGACCGCGGCAGCTCAGGACCAGTTCAGTCAGTTCGCATGGAACAGTGGTCCTGGCCAGTCCGTGCGGATCACGGTTACTGGACTGCCCGGAACCGCGGGTATAGAACCGCAGTTCGTTCGCTGGGGGGGTCAGATCGATCTGGACACCAGCGACCCGGCTGCGTTGCTGAAAAAAGTTGAAGAACTGTCTCTGGGCGGTGCTCAGGGGCAATGGATCGAACTGAAAGGTCCTTCAGACACGATTCTGGGTATGATTGTGCCACACGGCGATATGCTTTGGGTGGTGAAGCTGAAGGGCGAGAATTCTGCGGCTGCCGCGGTTCGGGCATCATTCCGTCAGTTTTGTGAATCATGGCAGGCCGGCTGAATCCAGTCGGACAACAGGGGACAAAAGAATGTCAACGATTACTGCACCTGGGCCGGCTGATTCATCGCGACCAACGGCAGAGAGCATAACTGCGTTGTCGGTTGTGTTTCGGTGTCTGGAACTTGTCGCCTCGCTGAAGTTCACCGTCGTGTTGTTTTTGTTTGCGATGGTGATTGTCTTTATCGGCAGTCTCGCTCAGGCGCGTCGGGATGTCTGGCTTGTGATGGCGGACTACTTCCGATGTTACGTTGCCAAGGTCGATGTCCAGGATCTGTTTCCACCGTCAATGTCGGGCAACCTTGGAGAGCGCGTGGCGGAGAGCATGGGGCGTTTTCGTTTTCTGCCGTTTCCGGGTGGCTGGACGATTGGCTGGCTGATGCTGCTCAATCTGATCTCGGCCCATGTGCTGCGGTTTCAAATCCGCGCAACCTCACTGCGGCTTGCTGGTGGGCTTGCCCTGATCATTGCTGGTCTGCTGATGCTCACTGGCATCGTGATCACCGGCAACTCCCAGACAGGTGTTGAATCCGGCAACACCATTCTTTCAGAAGTCGAAATCTGGAGACTGATGCTGGGAGTGCTTGGTGCATCGGGACTGGCGGCCGCTCTGGCAGGCTGGCTGTCCCCTTCAATGTCGCGTTACGGGCGCGGACTGTTGCTGTTTATGGGAACAGGCCTGACTGCGATTGCGCTTTATTACGTAATACGCGAGTTCACCGGTGATTCGGGAATGCTCAGTTTGTCCGCCATGCGGATTCTCTGGCAACTGCTCAAGGCATCCGCCTGTTCGCTCGTGCTCCTGCTCGGCTGCAATCTGCTCTTCGAAAAACGCGGTGGAATCGCTCTGCTGCATTTTGGTGTCGCGCTGCTGATGTTCAGTGAACTGCTTGTCGGTCTGGTGGCTGACGAGAACAGTCTGTCGCTGGCCGAAGGGGAGCAGGCCGAATTCGCTCGGGACATCCGCGAACGAGAGCTGGCAATCATTCACCGCAAGCCTGCAAAGGATGGTGAAGCCACTGAAGATCAGGTGGTTGTGGTACCCGATTCGCTGCTTGAAAAAGCTGCACCGGGAGATGATCTTCCCGATCAGCAGGCTCCGGGTGGCCCGATTGAAGACACTCAGAAAATTGAAATTGCGGATCTGCCGTTCAATATCGCAGTGCGACGCTTCTACCGCAACTGTGAACTGCGTGGCACGGAATCCGGAGATGCTCCGCTTGCCTCCGGGCTTGGTTCATTTGCCGCCATCAATCCGATCCCTCCGGTTACTGGAATGGACGGCGAGATGGATCAGAGTGCTGTGCTGGTTGATCTGATCGACAAGCAATCCGGCAAAGTGCTCGATTCGCTGCTGATGGCTCAGAACGTCAACGAGCTGACCTCTTCTCTTGCCGAAAAAGCAACCGTTGATGGAACGGACTACTACTTCTATCTGCGGTTCAAGCGCAACTATCGTCCCTACGCTGTGAAACTGCTGGACGTCAGTCGCACCAACTACGTCGGCTCTCCGACTCCCCGTGACTTCCGTTCCACGATCCAGATACAGGAAGAGACGGGAGAGGTGCAGGAGTTCACTCTGTGGATGAATAATCCGCTGAGGTACAAGGGCGAAACCTTCTATCAGTCTGACTACCGCGCTCTGCCAAACGGCCAGGAGATGTCCACGTTGTCGGTCGTTAAGAACACCGGCTGGATGCTCCCTTACATCGCCTGCATGATTGTAGCCTTCGGCATGTTCGCTCAATTCGGCCAGACGCTGATGCGATTTCTCAGCCGCTTCGAACGTCAAAAGGCTGGTTCAGCCGCATCAGTTGCCCTTGCTGGTGCCAGCAATCCATTATTCCGTCGCCCCGGGTTTGCTCCGGCCGCAGCAGCGGCTCCGGAGATTGGCAGTCTTCCGGAACGTTCGTCCCCTCTGGCCATCTGGCTCCCCATCACGCTCACAGCGATCTTCGCTCTTTGGGTTCTGCAGGGCACAAGGCCACCGCGGGCTCAGGAGAAACTTGCCGAGGGCGAGCGTCCGGCAATGAATCTCTACGAAGCCGCAAAAACTCCGGTCGCATGGAACGGACGCGCTCAGCCACTCGATTCGGTCGCCCGAACGATGCTGCTGATGTCGTCGGCGAGGTCTACCTTCCAGGCAGAGTTGGAGTCATGGGAGATCAGCAGGAAGGACATCCGCGAGCAGCTTTCCGAGCGGGTTCGCAAGGCGTGGCCCTCCGCAGACATCACAAAGCTGGCGGATTTCGAAGGCGGCTATCCGGAATGGATTGCGAAGATTGCAGAAACGGTGGATGCAAAACCTGCGGATGTCGAACCGAACGTCCGTGATCTGCTCGTCCGTCGCGTCCCCGCCGTCCACTGGCTGCTCGACCTGATCACTCGCCCGGAACTGGCTTCCCGTCATCGCGTGATTCGCATCGAGGACGATCGCCTGCTCGCAGCACTGCAGCTGGAAAAACGACCCGGATTTGTGTATTCGCTTGAGGAAGTCCGCAAGAACTTTCCCGAACTGCGACAGTACATCGAATCCGGTCAAGAGAAACAACGGCAGAAGAAAGAGCACGAGCTTGCACCGCTCGAACAGCGGTCGCTGGCGCTCTTCGAAACCGTCAGCCGCTTCGGTGGCCTTGAACAAATGTTCCAGGCTCAGCCGACGGAAAACCTGTTTGATGCCCTGATTACTGCCTGGCGGATCACCCAGCAGCTGCAGGAAACACGAGCAGCCATGGCCGTTCCCACCGGCACAGAAGACGCTCAGAAATCCTGGGAGACCTACGTCCTCGCCAGCGCCCTCCGGGATGTCAATCAGGGTCTGAAGAAGGCCAGCATCAGCACCGTCGATCAGCTGGCGGCATGGGCCGAAAATGATCTGCCATTGTCGCTGGTTCGTGAGACGATCATTGGCACATGGACGGTGCTTGAAACGACGATCAAGTCGGATCAAGACAAAACGGCCCCGCAGGACGTTCCAACACGCGCCGGCGAAGCTCTCGGCCGCGTCCGCGACCCTTATCTGCTCAGAATCCTCGCTTTCATCTCTCAGGCTCAGCCTGGCCAGACGGCTGCTCAGGTTGCCGAATCCGTCACGAAGGAACAGGCCTTCCAGATCGCATCCCAAAGGATCGCTCAGGATCTGTTTCAGGTGATCGAAGTCTTGCAGCAGCAATCCAGCGACGATCCTCGACTGACCGCCATCCGCAGCCGGCTCACTCAGTTCGCCAACAACGAAGAACAGCTCGCCAGTGCAGCGAACCGAGAAATTCTGACGGTTGTGTGGACTGACCTGCAGAAGCGAATCGGTGAAGTGCTTCCAGGCGGGACATCTCACGAATCGTTCAACACAGCCGTGGGTCACGTCACTGACATCTTCAACAGCTGGCGTGATGTGGATGCGGAAAAGTTTAATTCTTCCGTTGCCGCATACCACTCGTGGCTGACGCAGGCGGCTCTGCCGCACGTGGACATCAGCAATGTGCAGCTTGAAGCATGGTTCAATTACTTCGATCCCTTCAACAAGGCGATCTACATTTACTTCACGATTATGGTGCTGGTCTTTGTCAGCTGGTTGTCCTTCAGCACTGCCACTCGCCGCAGTGCCCTCTGGCTGCTCGGGCTGGCCTTCGTCATCCATACTGCGGCACTCTGGCTGCGAATCGAAATCTCCGGCCGGCCGCCGGTCACCAACCTTTACTCGTCGGCCATCTTCATCGGCTGGGCGGTGGTGCTGGCGGCGTTTGGCATTGAGCTGTTCATTCGGAATGGTCTGGGCAGTCTGGTGGGCAGCTCTGCTGGCTCCGCGGCCCTGATGATTGCACATTATCTGGCGGCCGACGAAGGCGATACTCTGGGGGTGATGCAGGCTGTCCTTGACACGGCCTTCTGGCTGGCGACTCATGTGGTCTGCATCACTTTGGGATATGCGGCCACATTCGTCGCTGGTTTCCTCGGCATTTGTTACTGCGGAATCTCACTGGTGAACCGCTTCCGGGGAGTTCCGGACTCCATCAGCGTTGTCCGACATGAGCAGCTGGGCCGGATGGTCTACGGAGTGCTCTGCTTTGCGGTCTTCTTCAGCATGGTTGGAACAGTCCTCGGGGGGCTCTGGGCGGACGACTCCTGGGGTCGCTTCTGGGGCTGGGACCCGAAGGAAAACGGAGCCATGCTGATTGTGATCTGGAATGCTCTGATTCTGCACGCTCGCTGGGATAAGATGATCGCGGACTTTGGCACCAGCATTCTTGCGATGCTGGGAAACATTGTGACGGCGTGGTCATGGTTCGGTGTGAATGAACTTCGAGCCGGGCTGCATACTTATGGCTTCACGGAGGGACGCCTTGCCGCACTGGCTGGCTTCATTTTCCTGCAGCTGCTGGTCATTACCGTATTCCTGATCCTTGCACGGCCGCAGCGGAAGGCTGCTGCGGTCTGATTGCGATGCTCTTCGTTCTGAATCCTCTGCGGAATCTCCTTCAATGACAGACGGCGCCCCTGACAGTCAGGCATCCGATCAATCCTCAGACAGTCAGCCGTGGTACCGGGACGGTTTGAATTTCACGTGCACTCAGTGCGGAGACTGCTGCACGGGCGCGCCGGGAACGGTCTGGGTTTCAGAAGAAGAGCTGCAGGAGATTGCTGAGTATCTTGGCAAACCGATCGGGGAAATACGTTTGTTCCACACGCGAATCATCCGCGGCCGCGTTTCGCTCACGGAATTTGCCAACGGGGACTGCACCTTTTTCGACCCCTGGGCTCGAAAGTGCACAGTTTACAAGGCACGTCCGACTCAGTGTCGCACTTGGCCCTTCTGGAATTCCCACCTTGCAAGTCCTGAGGCGTGGCAGAAGGTATGCGACGTCTGTCCGGGATCGGGTACGGGCGCATTTTTCAGCCTTGAACAGATCGAGGAGCGGGCGGGGCGGATTGACCTGTAGCGAATCCGTCGGCTCAGGGGTCAAAAACCGCCACGGTTTTGCCCAATTTCCCTGGAACCGCCTGAAAACACTGTTCAAGCGGGCCGATAGACGGCATGTTATAGGTGTTCTGCGCGCTTTCTCTGCGCGGGGGTGGTTGATTGCGGATCTGTGTTTGGGGTATCCAACATGGCGCGGGTGCTTTCCGGGTGCTGGGGGCTGGCAACAGTCATTTTTCTGACGGCGGTCGCTTCCACGGCCTCTGCACAGGTCGTTCAGGCACCGCTCAACGACGGCTTCGTCCGGACCAGCTCGATTGCCATGTCCGTGGATGAGATGCTGGGAATCCGCAAGGTGCGGACAGCAGAAGAGCCGATTCTTGGCCCGGGTTACCCAGCGCTCTGGATCGGTGAGGTTCAGTTCAAGCCACTCCGGCTGATCCGTCTGTCCTGGACCGACGCGACCACAGGGAAAACTCAGCAGGAGATCGTGCGATACATGGTCTACCGCATGATCCGTCGCGACTACACCGAGCTGGCGGGTGCCGAAAAACAGGACCTCGAACTGAAGCTCGCGGACCCCGGCACCGACCCCTCAAACGTGCTCGACGCCGACAATTCCCGTCCCCTGCAGATGCCTCGGTTCCTGCTGCAGGCGGACGAAGTGGACGGTACGCCGGTGGCTTCATGGCAGGACGAAGTGAATGTCTCGATTCAGAACGCAGTGTTTGCCCGGGAAATGGGCCGTCGTGGTTTGAATCTGAAACTCTTCAACAGCGTGGAAGGTCTTCAGGAAATCGGCGAACCCGTGCCGACAGGCGACCCGGATGCGCTGCAGAAGGCGGTCTACGGCGTGGCGGTCTGGCGAAATGTGGATGACAAGGCTGACTTTTTCACGGTGTACATGTCCGGCTTCAGCAATGCCTACCGAATTTCCAGAGATGCGACCGGGAATCAAGTGGTTGAAGAAAAGGCCGTGATTCAGAAGTTCGAACGCCCGGGTGACGAATTCCGTCAGGAAGAACTGGAGTATCGCCTGGTACTGGACGCCGACCTGGACAAGGACGGTTCCCGTGAAACGCGTTATCCATTCTGGCAGTACCGCCCGCGCCGGTTTTCTGCACAGATCCCGGACCTTGACAATGTGCTCAGGAATATTCGCACGTCTCAGGTTCCGTGAGCTCTTTGTTTTCGCAGAGCAACATGCGAATGTGCGGTGTCAGCTCAGGGCGACGACCGCTTCCTCACAGCTGTCGTAAACCGGCAGGACTTCGTCCAGTGAAGCAACCGAGACGGCAGCTCTGGCGAAGGGATTGAGTTCGCAGAGTGCCAGTTTTCCGCCCTGTCGCTGCCGAAGCAATTTGCTGATGGCGATGCAGCGTCCAAGGAAAGCGGATCCGATGAATCGCACATGACGCAGATCGAGCACCAGCCGGGGGGACGGCAGTTCCGCGGCGAAGTCCGTGCGAATCCCGGCGTCGTCGAGGTCATTTTCGAACAGGCTTGCGAAGTTCGGGCCGGGTCGGAGGATTGTCACAGGCCCATCCTGCAGAATTTCTGATGGCTGGCTGACGCTCATTTGGGGCCGTCCTGATAATATCCGGGCTGATAGATCACTGCGACAGGCTGTTCCGCCCGGTTTCGGACGGAAGACAATTAGCAGTATTTCATTTGCTGTCCGAGAAAGCCAGTCAGCAGCCGTTCGGAAAAGGGGGACAAAAAATGAAAGATCTGGTGGTGATCACTGGTGTTTCCCGCGGTTTGGGCCGAGCGATGCTGGAGGGGTTCTGTCGGCAGGGCCTGTTTGTGGCCGGATGCGCGCGGGATGCAGTTGTCTGTCAGGAACTCCAGCAGCAGTTGCCTGGCTGCTGTGACGTGCGGCCGGTGGACGTGACCGACGAACAGCAGGTGCGATCGTGGTCCGAGGAGCTTTCCCAGCGTTTCCCGGCACCTCGGCTGCTGATCAACAACGCTGCGATCATCAATTCGAATGAGCGACTCTGGAAGGTGCCTGATGCGGAATTTCAGAGCGTACTGGATGTCAACGTCTCGGGAACTGCTCGAGTAATCCGGCATTTTCTTCCGCGGATGATTGCAACCAGCTCCGGTGTGATCGTGAATTTCAGTTCCGGGTGGGGCCGATCAACTTCGGCGGAAGTGGCTCCTTACTGTGCTTCAAAATGGGCCATAGAGGGGCTCACGCTGTCACTGGCACAGGAAATTCCCCGGGGCCTTGCCGCTGTATCGCTGAATCCTGGTGTGATTGACACCGACATGCTGAGAAGTTGTTTTCGGGAGGGTGCAGCGGGCTATCCCACTCCCGCTGAGTGGGCCGAGAGAGCCGTCCCGTTCCTGCTCAGCCTTACTTCCCGTCACAATGGCCGTCAGCTGACGGTTCCTGGCGAAGAATAGGAAGAACAGGGCGTTCGAGCTTGCCTGACGTGATTTCCCCTGTAAGGTGGGCAAACCTCGAAAACTCGGGGTTTTGCTTTATCCGCCGTCAATTCGCACAGGTGCCTGTCATGGCTGCTGCTTTTTCCCGGCTGTATTCCCTCAGCCGCCTGCTCATTCTGATGCTGACCCTAAGCGCGTTGCCGGCATCCTGCCGGCTGGCATCCGGTCAGGTGGTCACCAACAGCAAGCTCCGGCAGCCGGACAAGTTTCGACAGCTGTCCGAACTGTTGCCGACGCCCAACGAATACCGCACGGCATCGGGTGCTCCTGGCCATCGCTACTGGCAGCAGCAGGCCAACTACGACATTGACGTACGTCTGGACGACCGCACTCAGCAGCTCACTGGCCGCGAGACGATCACTTACATCAACCATTCCCCGGATTCGCTGGGGTACCTCTGGCTGCAGCTGGACGGCAACATGCGTCGACCTCAGTCCGGCCGTACCCTTTCCACCCCTGCACCGGCGCTCACCGGAGAGGTCTCGTTTCGCAGCTTCGACGGGCTGCTCACCGCCCAGACATTCGACGGTCAAATGCAGATTCAGTCTGTCACCGACTCAGAGAACGGCGCGGCTCTGCCCTTCTCCATTGTTCGCACGTCCATGCGTATCGACCTGCCGCAGCCGCTTCGCCCCGGACAGTCAACGCGATTTACCGTCGCCTGGCAGTCCAGTATTCCCAACGCGCGGGTATTGCCGGGGCGCATGGGTTATGAGTTTTTTGAAAAGGATGGCAACTACCTTTACGAAATGGCGCAGTGGTTCCCGCGAATGTGTGCGTACACTGACTACGCCGGCTGGCAGCACAAGGAATATCTGGGTCAGGGCGAGTTCACTCTGGAGTTTGGCGATTACGTGGTGCGAATTACCGTTCCCGATGACCACGTGGTTGCTTCCACCGGTGTCCTGCAGAACCCCGCAGAAGTGCTTTCGGCCGAACAACAGCAGCGTCTGCAGCAGGCTCGCCTGGCAAAGGATCCGGTGTTCATCGTGACCCCCGACGAGGCTCGACAAAATCAAACGGCCGGTTCAGACCAGCAGAAGACATGGATCTTCAAGGCGGACAATGTTCGCGATTTCGCTTTCGCCTCCTCCCGCAAATTCATCTGGGACGCAGTTCAGCATTCCGTTGGCGGCAATCCGGTCATGGCCATGTCCTACTATCCGGTGGAAGGTGAACCGCTCTGGAGCCGCTACTCCACTCGAGCCATCGTGCATACGCTCAACGTGTATTCCAAATACACGTTTAACTATCCCTATCCGGTGGCCATTTCCGTGAACGGTCCGGTGGGTGGCATGGAGTATCCGATGATCTGCTTCAACGGTCCCCGGCCTGAGCCGGATGGAACATATTCCGCTCGCACCAAATACGGGCTGATCACGGTCATCATCCACGAAGTCGGCCACAATTACTTCCCGATGATTGTGAACAGTGACGAGCGGCAGTGGATGTGGATGGACGAAGGGCTGAATACTTTTCTGCAGTACCTTGCCGAAGTGGAATGGGAAGAAACCTATCCCGCTCAGCGTGGTGAACCCAAAGACATCGTGAATTACATGACCAGCACGGATCAGGTGCCGATCATGACCAACTGCGAATCGCTCCTGCAGGTTGGACCCAACGCCTACGCAAAACCCGCCACAGCGCTCAATATCCTCCGCGAAACCATCCTCGGAAGAGAACTCTTCGATTTTGCCTTCCGCGAATACTCACAGCGCTGGAAGTTTCGACGCCCTGAGCCCGCCGACTTCTTCCGCTCGATGGAAGACGCCAGCGGCGTCGATCTGGACTGGTTCTTCCACGGCTGGTTCTATACCACAGATCATGTGGACATCGCCATTACGGATGTCCAGCAGCACGAACTCACGGATGGCGAACCTGCCCGCGAAGCTCAGGCAAAGCGTGACGAACGCAGCCGCCAGCCAGTCACGCTCTCCAAACAGCGCAATCAGCCGCTCCCGAAACTCGTCGATGCCTACCCCGCACTCAAGGACTTCTACAACTCCTTTGATGATCTCCAGATTTCCGATGAAGACCGCAAATCATTCGAAAAATGGCTCGCCGAACTTTCGGCTCGCGAGAAGGAACTTTTGGCTGACAAACATGCATTCACCACCGTTTCACTTCAGAATGTGGGTGGACTTGTGATGCCGGTCATCCTTAAACTCAGTCACCCGGACGGCTCGACAACCGAAGTCCGGCTCCCCGCCGAACTCTGGGTCAAAGACTCCCGCTCCGTCCGCAAACTGCTCATCACAGACAAACCCGTCACTGCCATAGAACTCGACCCGCATCTGGAGTCCGCAGACGCTGATCGCACTAACAATTACTACCCTCCCCAGATCTCCAAAAGTCGTTTCAAGCTGTATCGCGAAAGTAAGGAACGCAATCCCATGCAAAAAGCCGGACTGGGTACCAATCCTGAAGCGGCCGGAGCCAGCCCGTGATCCGTCGTCGTCTCTTCATCGCAGCCTCAGCACTGCTCTTCCTGCTCGCCGATCATCCCTGCTCAGCTGAGTTCGCGCATCCATTCCATGCAACGTCCTTAGAGCTGGAATGGAATCCGGAAACCGGCTGCTTCGAGGCTGCTCTGCGACTTCCCGGCCCGCCACTCGATGAAGAGCTCGCCAGAATCGCCGAACGCCCTGTATCACTCGATACCACCGATCCCGTCAAACGTCGGCAAAACGAAAAAATCCTTGAAGACTGGGTCCGCAATCGACTGAAGCTGACCGCCAAAGACCTGCCAAACTGCGAAATTCGCTGGGTGGGCGCCGAAACCGAACTTCGCTCCGTCTGGGCCTACTTTGAAATTCGCCTGCAGCCAAAAAAACCGGAACAGCAGCAATCAAAGGCGCAGGCAAATAAGAGCGACAGCCCTGCCCCCAAAAAAGATGACAAAAAAAAGATATCCTGCCCTGTCGATGATCTGCAGGTTCAATGTCGCTTCTTCGAACATCTGCGGGGACAGGTCAACGCCACCACGATTCGCATCCCGGGTCGCCGCGGCTCCGTCATCCTGACGGAAGTGCACCAGTCCGGCCTTATTGAATGGGCCCCCGCTCAATAACATCGCAACAGCGTCCGCTGATCCCACCTCCGCTCGCAAAATCAGCCGCCTGGCGGCAGCCTGCGGGCAAAAGGCCCCGCAAACGCCACGCAAACACTCTCAACAGCGCGCGCACCTTCGGTGCGAAACACAGCCGGGGGCTTCCGCCCAACCGCTAGCACAACCGCATGGCCGCGCGGGCGTCGTTATTTCGCTATGTCCGACGGTGGTGGACCGCGGCGAAAGATTGGATAGTTGTCAATGACTTCCGCCGTTCTCTCCATGCTCGCAAGAAAAGCCAGCACACAGGCGGCGGACAGTCCGAGTCCTGGCAGGAGATGTCGCGTTGACCGCGACACCTGGCTGCTGCAGGCAAGCAGCGCAATGTGATGCAGACTGCCGAGTGACCACAACGCGATACTGGAGGTCATTGCAAAGAAGTGGACGACATTGTTTCGCGGCCTGACCGTCGAAACTTCGAAGCCCAGCCAGATCACAAGTGCCACAAGCGGCAGAATCCAGGCAAGCCAGAGAGACTGTCGGAGCCGCGCAGCAATCCATGATGGACGCCTTGCAGGCGGGGAACCCGCCGAGACACTTTTGTCGGGGACGTAAGGGCTTGTGGCAGAGTCACGTCCGCTTTCCATGGAAGTCACCTGACAATCTGAGGTTTGAAGCTGTACGAAAACACCGCCCAACGCAAAACCAACCCCAATTTACTCCGCTGGCTGCGATTTGTAAACTTTTTGTTCCTCATTGAACGGCATCAATTCCGGCCGGGACTTTGCCATGACGATTCCCTCAGGCGAAAAGCAGCAGATTATCCGTGCTGCCCTTTCATGGCTCGGAGGACTGACAGCGATCGTGATCTTCTGGATCGGCCTGCGAATCATGATGGCCTTCGATTCCTACTTCCCTCCCGATTTTCAGCATGGCTTTCTTGCCGGTCGCCAGTCTTACTTCCGGGCCTCCATGTATGGAGCGGGGTTCTACCTGCACATCATCGGCGCCCCAATCGCCCTGCTGAGTGGACTCACACAATTCAGCCGAGGTCTGCGCAGCTGGTCTCCCCGACTCCACAGACTGCTCGGACGAACCTACGCCATCTCGGTTCTCCTTGCTGCTGCGCCGGGCGGACTGATGATTGGTTTCCGAACCTTCGCGGGGCCGTCTGCTGCTGTCTGTTTCTTCGTCATGAGTCTGCTGGTCAGTCTGTCCACTGTGCTCGCGTGGAAGGCGGCGCTGCAGCGTCGCTTCACCAGCCACCGCCGCTGGATGACTCGCAGCTATCTGCTCATAGTATCCGCCATCCTGCTGCGACTCATCGACCCCGCACTTCGCGATGCCGGTGTTCCCGATGAGTTATCTTATCAGTGGTCGGTCTGGCTGAGCTGGGTCCCATCGCTGGTCCTGTTTGAACTGCTGGAACGTCGCCGCGCCGGAATGGCGGCACACCAGCACCTGCCTGCTGAAACATGATTCGAACGGGGGCATTTGTTTGTCTGCGTCGATCAGGCGATTCTGCCTGAATTTCGGGCAATTCAGCTGCGAGGGTGAGGCCACGTGAAGCTGAAAACGCTGCCCGGACGGCTGCACGGCATTCGACACGGGTGTTTTCGTGAGTATTCAATCGCACTATTCCTGCCTGAAGGAATTGTTAATTCTGGCGCACCTGTTGCTCACAGGGGGATTGGCGGAGGAGGAAGTATGGACTTTTCTGCCGCGTTTCTGTATCTTTTTTGGTTGTGTTCGGAGGAGAGCCTGCATGCCCCGTCGACGTCCCGGATTCACTCTCATCGAACTGCTCGTTGTGATCGCCATCATCGCCATTCTGGTTGCCTTGCTGCTGCCTGCCGTTCAGCAGGCTCGCGAGGCAGCTCGTCGCACACAGTGCAAGAATAATCTGAAGCAAATCGGGCTTGGGCTTCACAATTACCTCACAACTCACAACCGTTTTCCACCCGGTCGATTGCTCCCGGACCTCCTTATTGGGGGCGTTCCGCAGACCAGCTACACCAGTTACGGCAGCAATGCGACGAACATCTGGACAGGAAATCGGTCCGTCCACATTTTCATACTGCCGTATATGGAGCAGGCCAACATCTACAATCTGATCAATTTCGCTGGTCCCAACTCCACCCGCATGACGACCGGAGGCACCCCCAGCAATCCCAACTATCAGGCGTATGCTCAGGCCGCTGGCCTTTTTCTGTGCCCCTCTGATGCCAACACGGGCCGAGTTATTTCCGAAAATAACTACGTCTACAATTTCGGTGGCAGCACTCCCTACGGAGGCGCCAGCAATTCAAACCAGCAGACTACGTGGACAGGAGCGATCACCGTAGGCACGCAGTCGCTTCCGTGCGGAGGCAATGGGGCCTTCACCGCCGGTGCGTCGCTTGCCGATCGCGACTTTACGGATGGCATGTCCAACACGGCCATGTTCTCTGAACGCACGAAGGGCTCTGCCTCCGCTGCCGCCAGCACTCCGCCGACTCCTGCTGATATCATCACGTCTCCAAATCGGCAAAACGTTATGCTCCCGCCCGACGTGATGTTCAACGACTGCCTGAATGCGCCTCGTGTCGCCAGTGGATTCAATTTCACCACCTTTGGTCGCTGGGCCATCGGCAGCGACTTCTCCAACGGCTGGCCATTCGCGGGATATTCCGGGACGATGTATAACCACGTGGCCACGCCAAACTGGCGAGGACTTGACTGCGGTAACTGGAGTGCCATCGCTGATACGCCCGGCGAACACGCCATCATCTCTGCTCGCAGCATGCACACCGGCGGAGCCAACGTAATGCTGGCAGACGGCAGTGTGCGGTTCGCCAGTGACAGCATTGATCTGGGCGTCTGGCGAAGTGTTGGAACACGGGGAACCGGAGAGACCCTCGGCGAATGGTGATTGTCGGGATCATGCATTCTGCCCTTCATCCGCTCATTCCGGAATCCTCCCGCATGCACGCTCGTCTTCTGCCCTTGCTCACGTGTCTTGTCGCGCTCGCTCTCTGTGGCTGTGGAGATTCCGGCGCGGCTCCTGAAAAAGTCACTTCATCAGAAAGCAGCTTTGACGCCGGGGAGCAGGCGTTTCGAAGCGGTGACTTTGCCACCGCCGAAGCTCAATTGAGCATGGCGGTGACGGCCGGAGCACTGCAGGCTGACCTTCTGGAAACCGCCCTGCTCCTGCTCGCTCGCTCAAGAATTGCTCAGGGAAAGCTTGCTGAAGCCGAAGCGGACCTGAAACAGCTGGAGTCCGGAGCAACAGCGATGGATCAGTACTGGCTGGCGACCGCCGAACTTCTTCTGAAGAAAAATGATTCCGCCGGAGCGAAGAGAGCTGTGACTGAGGCGAAGAAAGCCAATCCCAAAGTGGATCTCCCGGCCTCGCTGAAGTGACTTTGACGGGATGTGCTTCAGCGAATTTGCAGGTCAAGGAACACAAGGCGGTGGTCTGAACAATCCACAAGCGCTGCTGACTCGCCGGTGGTCGGCCAGAAGACTGTAGCTGACAACACCTGCAGATCCCGCGATGGCAGCACATAATCCGCTCGCAGATTCCCCACGGATCGGTCCGAAAAATCCGCTGTGTCTGTGGCTGCAGGCCCGCGATGCTGCTGGTTGATGCCCTTCTGCTTCGCGGTCGCCTGTTCACCGCCTTCGCTTGTTGGTGCAGGTTCCGATCGGACCCGCGGATGCTGCAGCAATTGCTGGATGGCCCCCGTCACACTGCCTCCATCGATCGGATCTGCGTTCAGATCGCCCAGAATCACAAATGAAGCATCCACTGGCAGTCCCCCCATCTTTCCGGCATCATCCTGAATCCAGTTGCCTGCATCGGGTGTAAGGTAGTCGCGCCAGAGTCGGATTTCATCGTGATTGCGGCGTCCATTCCGGTCTTCAGCACCATCGAAGGCTGGCGGGGTTGGATGACTGGCAAGCAGATGCAGAACATGGCTGCCGATTTCCACAGGAACATCCCAGTGGCTTTTTGAGGAGAGTCGAAACACCTGCAGATCCTCGGACGAATACCAGTTCTGCTGTGTCCCGGGATCCACGGGGAGCAAGGCATTCGGCATCTGTTTCCAGAGGAGTCGTTGAAAGGTGCGAACCTGCTGGTTGCGTATAGGGAATTTTGAAAGCAGCAGCATCCCGTATTGGCCGGGGAAGCGACCAAAGCCGAAAGCATCACCCGGGCCGTCACTTTTTCCGTCATGGTCCAGATCCCGTCCCGATGGGACGCCGGTATTCACGGGTCCCGTCCAGTAGTACGCGTACTCGAGCGGTTCTTCGACCGCCCAGTCGGCGGTCGCACCGAGATAATTTTTCAGGAAGGAGAATGCCGCCGTTGAGGGATCTGAGAAATCAAATTCGTTGAGCAGCACAATCTCTGGTCTGACCTGACGAAGAATCCTCGCCACTTTTCGTGCCTGCAGATTCTTATCGGTATTCAAATCACGTTCCAGCTGCCCGGCAGCATCGCGATTGAGACTGCAGTTAAAGGTGGCAACGCGAATTTTCTGCGGAACATCAGTCCCGCGGCCTGAATGAGGTTCAGAGCCTTCCAGATGACGGCTGAATGCCGCAGCAAGAGTCATTGCGATGAACAGAAACACAGGCATAGCAGGCTTTCGTTGATTCATCAGAACCGATTGTGATGCGCGGCAGCGAACGTGTGGGCGGCACAAACCGCGAAGACTCATTCTCTTCTGATTTGACCTGCATTTCAATAACCCGGTAAACGATCAGGCGGACCGATCTGCCACAGCAAACCGGTCCGCCCATCAAAACAACATTCGTATGGCCGTCATAGCCAGATTCAGCTCAGGGGAAACAGATCAAGTTCGTCCAGCCATACAGCGTCGTTGGCGTTCACAAACACCAGATCCGCACCACTGCCGCTGCAGAGAATGTCCTGTTCGTTGTCTGCGAGCACTTCAATGCCGTTGCGAAGGCGCCTGCCGGATGCCGTACCCGTCTGTACCATGGTGGCTCGATTCACGGCCGTTCCCGGCCCATTCCAGGCTGACAGCAGGTCAATCAGAGCATCTGAGTTGCGATCCCACACCGATGCTGCGGTCAGCAGCAGATCGTCTCCATCACCTCCTCTTATATAATCAAACCCGCTGCCGCCGATCGCCAGATCGTTACCCGTGCCACCTTCCAGCCGATCGTTGCCAGTCTCGCCCACCAGCACATCATGACCGGAATGACCTTCCATCCAGTCATTGCCGTCACCTCCGAAGAGCAGATCATGTCCGCCGTAGCCCAGCAGCAGATCATTGCCGGTACCTCCGTCGAGTCGATCACTGAACCCGGAACCGGTCAGCTGATCATTTCCCGATTCACCATAAATCCACACGGGAACACTGCAGGAACCAGCGGAGACAAAGTCATCGCCGGCACCCGCGTAGACCACAGCGCGACCACCGGTCGGAATCACAAATCCACCATGGAACGCCCCGTTGATACCGACTCCAATCTGCCCCGAGGCAGCATCGCTCCACAGCATGATCGAATCTGCACTGTCAGTTCCCTGAACGTGCAGGACGCCATTCAGGAGTCGAGCTCCTGCTTCAGGACGGTCGTTGAGTGAAATTCGCACGGCGGCACGGGCGGAAAGTGGTTGTGGGGCAGAATCAGTGACTTCCACGATCAGGTCAAAAACCGGATTCGTTTCGAAGTCCACGGCAGCCGGCGCCGCAACGGTGATCTGACCGGTCAGCGGATGAATCTGAAAAGCACTTCCGGTGTTTCCGCTGACGATTCGCCATGTGAGAGTCTGGCTGGAATCCGGATCGGAGGCGGCCACGGTGACCACCGTTGTTCCCGCGGGGCTGTGCTCATCGATTGCCGCGCTGGAATTCGTGGCAACCGGCGGGCGATTTGACTGTCCGGATCCAGCGGCAGCCCTCACCTCGCGGGCAATGACGGTGCCGAACAACGCGGCCGAATCAAAGTTCTCTGCAGTGATCAGGCGTCCATCCACAACCACGTCGTCAGTGGCCGTTCCCGGATTGCCATATTGACCGCTGCGGCTGTTGGCGATGCCACCGTTGGCGACAATCTGCTCGTACTGGCCCAGAGCAAAGTAATCGTACCAGCGGTTGTTATAGAGAACTGCGGGTGAACCAATATGCGGAACCGATACGGTGCGACCGGCAACAAGACTGGTGCCATTGACTCGGGACCACGCCGCCACCGTAACCGCGTGGCAGATGAAGCCAAGATGCTTGTCGGCCGCGTGGAATTCGTTGATCAGCTGATTCACCACCGTCTTTACGGCGGCATTGCCATCATAGTGATCGAACGCATAGTCACCGGGAAAAGCGCTGCTCTGATACATCGACGAACCCCATCCACCGATGAAGACAAGGGCGGAATAGTCTGCCGAACGCACCCGGTTCAGCGCCAGATCCGGTACAACTGCTCCGCTGGTTCCCGGAGCCTGACCGGAGCCGGGATGCGGATAGCTGGGCAAAGTGGAGGAGGCGGCCACCTGCACCGTCAGGCCGGCGTTTTCAAGTGACTGTCGAGTTTCGCTGTATTCGCGATAGTAGAAGTCCTGCCGATCCGCGATTACCAGCAGGACGGGCAGGGATGACGCCGTCAGCACCGTGCGCTGTTCAAGTGTCTGCAGGTCGGCACAGGTGGGCGCAGGTCGATTTTTGCGGCGGATGGACATAGCTTTCCGGAAGACAGGCAGGCGGAACATGGTTTACAATCCTCAATCAGGTGTTGTTGTCAGTTTCAAACAGGAGCATTTCTGCCCCCACTGACAACGGCTCGTCAAATGCGATTGATCTGCGACAGGAATTCCAAAAAAAGTTTTTGACCACCACGGGCTGCTCTGCCTGCTCCCTTCCATGCCCCCAGTCTCGACTGCCACATCCAACCTGCCTGCCCGACCTCACACCATGCCCACAAGCCACCTTTCCGGAGAAGTCACTGGCTGGATTCAGCGTCTGCGCGACGGTGACGAGTCCGCCGTCCAGCATCTCTGGAACGGCTACTTTCAGCGCATGGTTCAGGCAGCCCGTCAGCGACTTCAGGGCGCTGCAAAAGCTGCTGCTGACGAAGAGGACGTTGCGCTCAGTGCCTTCAACAGCTTCTGCAGGGGAGTTCAGGTCGGTCGTTTTCCTCAACTGCTGGATTCGCACAGTCTCTGGCCACTCCTGCTCGTGATCACGGCCAACAAATCAGTGGACCTGATCCGCCAGAATAACCGCCAGCGCCGCGGAGGTGGCCTGCAACGACTCTCCGGAGACGCGCTCGCAGAGACTCTCAGCGGACTCATCTCACGCGAACCCAGCCCGGAGTTCACCACGGAACTCACAGAACAGCTCAGCCAACTCCTGCAGAATCTCGATGCCGCCGACGATCCGCTCCTGCGAAAAATCGCCCTGCTCAAACTGGAAGGACTGAGCAATGATGAAATCGCCACGCGAATTGGATGTGTGCGGCGAAGTGTGGAGCGAAAGCTGCTGGTAATCTCACGCCTGTGGGAGCAGTCAGAAGGGGAATCAGGATGACCGATACGTCTCAGGAATTCAGCAAACTGCCCTCCGCGATAATGCTGCAGATCGATCGACTCTGCAGCCGACTCGAATCTTCCTGGCAGACCGGCACAGGCCTGAAATCAGAAGACCTGCTCCACGAACTGCAGAATCTCACCGCTGCTCAGCAACAGGCGGCTCTGCAGGAACTGCTCCCGCTGGAACTCGATTATCGTCGCCGTCGAGGTCAGCCGGCAGGCTTCCCGGAGCTGGCGGGAAGGTTTCCCTCAAGCGATCCTGTGTGGCTCCAGCAAGTCCTCGGGTGGGCCGAGCCCGATACGATCCTCGGCAGCGGCGACAGTGACAGCGGTGGATTTGCTCTGGCCACAGGCGGCGACAAAGATTCCGTCATACCAGCGGCAATTCCAGAACAGCTCGGCGACTATCGACTGCTCGGTATCCTCGGTCAGGGCGGCATGGGAACAGTGTACCGGGCCGTACACGAACGCATGGGACGTGCCGTGGCGGTGAAGGTGCTGCGGGCGGAAATTCGGAGCAACGCAGCGCTGCTGCAGCGGTTTGAACGGGAAGTCCGCACCGCTGCTCGGCTCATTCACCCAAACATCGTCACCGCACTCGATGCCCGCATCCATGACGGACTTCCGTTTCTCGTAACAGAACTGGTTGATGGCGAGGATCTTGAAACGCA
>JBJTOP010000338.1:0-17000 GCA_046074645.1 Planctomycetaceae bacterium
AGCCGCCGCTGTTGCACAGCTTCCGCCGTGTCCGCGGGGACTGTCCCCGGTGCCGCAAAAAATGATCCGCATACCAATAAAATCTCTGAGATTTTCGCAATAGGTGCCATGCACCTCAGGTGCCATGCACCTCAGGTGCCGCGCGCCCAACCGCTCAGTCGCGTGACTGTCGCCCAATGGCTCGCAACCTCAGCCGCATGGCGGCAGCCTGCGGGCAAAGTCCCATGCCACCGCCCCACCACCGCCCTCACCAACGCGCGCACCTTCGGTGCGAAACGCAGCCGGGGGCTTCCGCCCGACCGCTCAGTCGCGTGGCTGTTGCCCAATGGCGTTGAAATTCTGCAGTCTTCGCGGCAGGCATGCGGCTCAGCAGGAGCTTCGCCCTCCCGGCACCTCCTCTTGCCAGAACGTCAAGGCCCCAGCCCCGGTGCCAGCGATCGATCAACAATGATCAAAAACGATTCCGGGACTGATTCTCGACACTGTCTCCCGATGCCTCGAATACGAGTCGCGTCGGACAACTCCTCTGTCCGCTCACCCGTCAAGCTGCAGGTTTCGAGGATCTGCGGGAGCTTTTATGGAGTCGTCTCCAGACCGCTCTTCTCCGGATCCTCTTCGCTGATGTCGTTGTCGAGCATCATGATCTTCTGCCAGATTTTTCTTGAGAGGCCGTTTGTAAGTTGTTCGATGTCGTTGACAGCCTGGAGCACAACAGCGTCCGATGTGCTTTGAGCGTACAGAGCGGCGAGTTTGCCAACGAGCGAGAGCAGTTCGCTGCAGTAGTCAAGGTAGCGGACCAGTTGAAACGGTGTCAGCGAACGCCGCGGGGAGGACGGGGTCCGTCGAGCATGGGGAATCACGATCTGACTGGGGTCTTTGGTGAGCTGATGCATGTCGATTACGTGGGAGATCGACCGCAGTTCGTGGAGCGATGTGAGTATCCGGTGCCGTTTGATCCGCGATTCCAGAGAAAACAGGAAGAAGATGGAGGCTCCCAGCAGTACAGCAGCGTTCGCACCGGCATCCAGTTCTTCGAGGCCGGGATTTCCCTGAATGCGCACGTAGCGAATCCCCCACACCAGACAACCCAGCCCGATTCCCACGACAAACAGGACAGCGAGCCGAATCCAGAGCAGACTGCCGCTGGCCCAGCGTACGCGGGAATGAGTTTCTCGGGCGATTGAGAGCACCTCGCGGCAGACATTCCCGAGGCTGGCCTGGGGAAACCGCTCTTCAATGCGGTTATTCAGGGTATGAAGAGTGCTGATGGTCTTTTCCGGGTCGAGAATTCGATACATCGCAGGTCCAGTAAAAACGGCCGATTTCCCGAAAATTTCGTTATCTCATGGTCAGATTGTTTCATCGATGCGGAATTTGCAAAAAGCATCAACGTCCGGAGTTGTAGCAATCCGATGACACAAAGGGAAAGTGTCTGCCGTTACGCGATTGACGGTCGAACCGGGCTGATTGGCTCGGGACCAGTGACACCATCCAGATTATTCGCCTTCGGGGGAAGGCGCTGTACTCAAAAGTCACGGCCTGCAGGAAGGCGGTGTCGGCAGAGTGTTCACGGGGGGCGCAGAGATGTTTTTTCGAAAGCCTGTGGTATTGCTGCTCGGTGGGCTGGTCACAGCCTCAGTTGTTGGCTGTTCGGCAGCGAGTGTACTGCTGACAGACCAGCGCCCGAAACAGTCCGTGCGACAATCGTCAACGGACCGCATGGTCGCGATTGGGCAAATGTTTGAAGAGCAGGGTAATCTTGAACGTGCCGAGGCGATGTATCGGGGTGCGTTGAAGAAGAATGGCGGGAATCAGGAAGTGCGGCAGCTGCTGGCTGACGTTCAGACCCGACGCCGAACACCGCAAACTCACCACGCAGTCGCTGCCGCCACTCCCGCTCGCAAAATGGGTGCTCCAGCCACAGCGGCCATTGCGGCCTCTTCCACACCTGCAGTTCCCCCGGAAGTCAGCGGTCAGAAGGTTTCTAAGACTGTTTCAGTGTCGGCAGGAAATGTGGGTGCTCCATCACCCGTGCAGCCGGTTGTCAAGCCTGTATCCCGATTGAAGTCGGCCGCGGAAGTCAGTCAGCCTGTCGTATCCGTTGAGAAGAACACGACACCGGCGCCCGCTGAGTCTTCAACGGTCGCCAAAACAGCACCTGCACCTGCACCTGCACCAGCACCCATCGGTGCACCAGCAGCACCGCTGTCCGAAAAACAGCCGACTGTTTTGGTCTCCCCGGAGCAACCGACCGCAAAGGTGATAACGCTGGATGATGTCTTAAGTGCGGCGGAGTCTCCTCTGGAAAATTTGCACCTGCTGGTCGAGGCGCTGCAATCCGGCGATGGTCCGGAAGTGCGCTGCCTGGCGGCGGCCCTGCTGGGTGAGTGCCGTGGGGACGACCCGCAGGTAACTCATGCTCTGCAGGAAGCCGGTAGAACGACAAGTGACGTTGGTCTGCTGCTGGCAATTGTTGATTCGCAACTGCAGCTCAGTTCGATGGATTCCCAAACGGCCGCTAATTTGCTGCGTCTGCTTCCCGGGAGTGATCCTGCCGTTCAGGTGCAGGGTGTGACAACGCTGCGGCACTTTGCGGGGCTGGATTGTCGTGAGCAATGCGTGACGCTGCTCACAGGAATGCTGGAAAGTTCACATGCCGAAGTTCGGGCTGCCGCGGCATTGACTTTGAGTGACTTCCGGCCGTTGACAGCAGGAGCGGTGAGCAGACTTGAACAGTTGTCAGCGGACGATGCCTCTGAGGAGGTTCGTGAGTCAGCGTCAGCATCGCTGGCCCGCGGCTTGAAGTAATCTGAAATTTCTGGGGCGTGAGCAAGACAAAGTTCGAGGGGAGCACGGACCATGATTCGCCAGACAGCAGTGACTCTGCTGGCCGCATTTCTGATGACTGCGACCGGATGCAGCAGCCTGCATGACTATGTGATACAGACGGAAACGAGCGTCCGCAACAACATTCTTGCCCAGAAAGCATGGGGAGAATGGTCCTGGTGCTACGACGATCTCGATCATCCCGGGGATTTTTCAACGGGTTTCAAGGCGGGCTACCGAAACGTGGTGGGTGGTGGCAAGGGTTGTCAGCCAACACTTCCACCCCGATGCTACTGGAAGCCCTGCTACGAGACACCTTCCGGTCGTGAAAAAATCAACTCGTGGTTCGACGGTTATTCACATGGCGCCCTCGCTGCTCATCAGGACGGCATGGCTGGTATCAGCGAACTGCCGATTTCGCCAACCGCCCGCCGCAACCTGATGACTCGCCGAGCCCCGGTGAATATGGACAGCTTCAATCCGCCGAAGAGCGGAACGGAGACGGAAGAAGAGATGCTTCCAGAGCCGGAAGGGGAAGACCTGGGAAGTCGGGACGACCTGCCGATGCTGCCCGGGAACTCTGCCTCATCCGTACTTGACGGACTGACTCGCGGTGGTGGCACGGGTGTGGAAAACAACTGAATCGAGCGAACGAGGCTGAATCAAACCCGTTGGAGGTGAACTGAATATGTCGCTGCACATGAAACATAAACGGGCCGGCGGACGTCGCTCGAATCAGCTTTGCGGTTTGACAGCCGTGATGGTTTGCACCTGCCTGTTGCAAACTGGCTGTTTTTCCAACCGCAATATCGACGCCATACCGGCATCGCGCGTGCCTGCGGATCTGCTGGCTGCCGATTCCAAGAATAAATACAAGGATATATCGCTGCTGAGGCTGCGACAGGATCCACCCGAGACATACATGCTGGGGCCCGGTGACGTGCTCGGTGTGTACATCAAGGGAGTTCTTGGAGACGAAGAACAACTTCCGCCCGTGCACTATCCGGAAGACGGTAATCGCCCGCCTGCTGTCGGTTATCCCGTCCCCATCCGCGAAGATGGCACGATCGCTCTTCCCATTGTCGATGCCGTCAGTGTGAACGGCATGTCGATTGTGGAAGCCACCAACGCCATCCGCATGGCCTACATTTACCCTGAGCCGATTCTTCGCGAAGGTGAAGAAAGCATCATTGTGACGCTGATCCAGAAACGCAAGGTCCGCATCATGGTGATCCGTGAGGAATCCGGCGGACAGCAGGGCGTTTCGAAACGAGGTACGGGAAAGGTTGTGGACCTGCCTGCCTATGAGAACGACGTTCTGCACGCCCTCAGCGAGACCGGCGGTATGCCAGGGACTGACGCGAAGAACGAGATCATGATCTATCGTGGCATGTACCAGTCCGGAGTCGATGCCGACGCAATTCTTTCTCAGGTCTGTCAGTCAGACTGTGAAGACCCGTGCTTCTGCAGTGAAGCTCCGATCCCTGACCCGCCAAATGTCACGCGAATTCCACTGCGATTCAACCCCGCGAATCCCCCACAGTTCTCGCAGGAAGATGTGGTCCTCGATGAAGGCGACATCGTCATCATTCGCAGCCGTGATGAGGAAACGTTCTTCACAGCCGGTGTTCTGGGTGGTGGCGAATATCCGCTTCCGCGTGACAAGGACCTCGATATTCTGGCCGCAATCGCTCTTGCCCGAGGCCCGCTGGGAAGCAGTGGTACCGGCGTGATGGCTGTGGGCGGTGGTGGTGGTGGCGGTGGCGGCATGGGTGGCGGTGGCCGGGGTGGCGGTGGCATGGGTGGCGGCACCCAATTCTGCCAGCCTTCCAAAGCCATCATCATCCGGGAACTGGCCTGCGGCGATCAAATTGCCATCAAAGTTGATCTGAATAAAGCCCTGACAGATCCTGGCGAACGCATCCTGATTCAGCCCAAAGACGTCGTCGTGCTGCAGTACACTCTCGACGAGGAAATCGGAAACGTGTTCCTCAACCTGATTCAGTTCAACTTCCTGTGGAGCCTCGGTGGCAACGGATTCGGAAACTGACGACGACCAAGTGAGTCTGCTTTGAAACTGCAACAGCCCCGGACTGGTGGAAACCCGTCCGGGGCTGAATGCTTTGAGAGCCATCAGCGGCTGCTGGTCCGACGAGTTTCAGGGGCTCGTGACCTGAGCATCGCGGGGAGCTGGAACTTCATCGTCACTGACTGACTCTGCGTCCCCGCTGACTTCGTCAGCTGTTTCTGCCTGCGAGTAGCGGTTAGTGCGGCGATCGAGAATTACCCGAGCAGCCTCACGGACTTCTTCATCACCGAGGCGACGCAGGTTACCGATCTGGGTGAGCGGCTCGATTGTGCGAGCGACGCGGCCAAGCGTGGTTTCCATCATAGCGATTTCAAGCAGCGTGCGGCGGAGCGATTCCAGCGATCGAATGTGCAGCGATACTTCGGCCTGGAACTCATTGAGAATCTCGAAGTTCTGCACAGCGGCAGTGACCTGTTCAGTCGCTGTGGCCAGCTGCTGCTGGATGTTCAGCAAAGCCTGAAGGTTCCGCTGAGCAGTGGCGATGCGTTCCGCTTCGCCACCCAGCATCGCATTGAGTTCGTTGAGCTGACGAGCATTATCAAGAGAAGCCTGCAGCTGTTCAGATGCACCGAGCACGCTGGTGCGAAGATCAGCGAGTCCCTGAATCCCGGCCGCTGCCTGCGGCAGATTCTCAGACGCTGCGACGACACTGTCACGCAGTCCCACGAACTGATTAAATTTCTCGGCTGCAACAGCAACTTCGTCAGACTCAGCGATCACCCGCTGAGCCAGATCTGCCATGCGCGCAGCACCTTTACTGGCCTGCTCGTAATTTCCAGAGGAAGCAATCAGACGGTTTTGAAGCGCCACGATGCCCTGCAGGGACGCATCGGCTACCTGCGTTCCCTCGGCACCGTCAAGAATTGACTGCTGCAGTGCTTCCATCGCTGAAAGCTGTTCACCCGCCGCGATCGTGCGGTCCCTGCCGGAAATCAATCGATCCTGAACCTCTGAGATGTTCTGCACTGAAGCCATCGCATCAGCGGCCGCCACCCCTTCCTGCTCCACCGATTCACGCAGAGCACGGATGTCCGACAGACTGCTGCGAAGGGTCGAAAGCTGCCCGGCCTGCTGATTCAGACTGGTGAGAAGATCGTTGGTTCTGCCCGCAGCACTTCCGGCTGCTACGAGGCGACTCATGCTGGTTTCGGATTTATCGAGACGCGTCTGGATGCGGTCAAGTCGCCCTTTGAGTGGACCGACGACCAGCAGCTGGATGCCGAAGAACACCACTCCCAGCCCCATCAGGATGCTCAGCCAGAGATACTGGCGAAATGCCCGAACTTCCGAGTGATTCTGACGCTGAATGGTTGTCTGGTTTATGCCGTTCAATGCTGTACCCTCCCCCAACAGAATTCCCCGACTCCCGCTTGCACTCTGAAATACGGCTTGCAGGTCGCCGCTACGACGGCGCAGCCGACTTCGTGTGTATCGCCCTGGTCATCGGCAGAATTTGCCGGATCCCGGCCAACTCCAGTAAAACTCTCAATTCACGCAATGGACTCAGCCGCACGGAACGCCCTTAGCGATCACTCCAAACCTGCCACAGGATTTCTCTTTCCCATTTCGGCAGTTTCTGCCAGACTTTCTGCTGTGACACTCAAATCCGTCGGAAACAATCGAAGGAACGGGGATTTTTGTTGACTCGCAGAGGAAAGCGACTTCCGTCGGATCGTTTGTCCGATCTGCTTCGCGATCAGGGGCTGACTGAGTGCGCGCGGTGGTCGGAATGCGAGCCGATTGTGCGAGAACTTGCTCGCGAACTGCCGGACTTCGACTCTGTCTGGCTGGATGCCATGGTTCAACGGGAGCTGCTGACTCCATGGCAGGCATCCCAGTTGCAGCTGGAGCAGCCGGGTCGCGTGGTTGTGGGTGGTCGCCAGCTTCGAGAGCCGCTGGGATCCGCGACATTTCTGGCCCTCGATCCGGCTTCCCGGTCACTGCAGGTCATGAAGCGAGTGGCTGGTTCAGGAGAACGGATGACGGCGTTGCTGGAGACCATGAAGCGGTCCGGGGCAAGACATCCGCGCAGCGTCGTACTGCCAGCACTGGCCGAAATGGACACCGAATCAAACACAATCTCGCTGGCTGCCGCCTGGGTACCGGGATGGGATTTTTCTGAGCTGATTGTTCGAGGTGGTCGTTTGCCTTGGTCGGCCGTAGCAGAGGTGGGGCGGGAGCTGCTGCAGGCGCTGGCATGGTTTGAATCAGCCGGACTCCTGCACGGTGAAATCGTGCTGCGGAATCTGCGGCTCACGCTCGCCGGACGAATTGTGCTGGTGGATCCGTTTTCGCGGCGTTTGAGTCAGCCACGTCCGACTCCGGGTCAGCCGCTGTCGCTCCGTCACTCCGAAGGCATCGCCCCGGAGTTGTTTGGCAGCGCGCGTCCCGCGGATGCTCGCAGCGAAATCCACGCTGCCGGCTGTCTGCTCTGGCAACTTCTCACAGCCCGTGCCCCCGTGGCCTCTGCTGATCCTGTTCGCAGAATGCTTTGCCTGCGAGACCATGACGTACCGGACGTTCGCGGACTCGTGCCCGACTGCCCGGAATGGCTTGCCCGGCTGCTCCTGTCCATGACGCGGCGACTGCCGGAACTTCGCCCTGCCCGGATTGCAGAGTTGGCAGCCGCATGGACTGCAGAAGCTCCTGCGGGCTTCGGCGGCCTGCGGCGCGTTGTGCAGCAGCTGCCGGATCGCCATCAGCGTCGGGCAGCCGCGCGTGCACCCCGCGTCCGCCGCAATGCAGCTCCAAAATTCCGCAAACTGCTGCTGAGTTCCAGTCTCATCGCCGCCCTGGGAATGCTCGTCTTCCTGCGTCCCGAACTGCTGACGCTGGCGCTGCAGCGAACGCCGCAAACGAGCCCTTCCTTGATACCGTCGCCAATGGAGTCAGAACTGGAACTGCTGCGGCGACAGTCCACGACGCCTCAACCGCTTCCTCAACCGGATGCTGACGGAGTGGTGCGACTGGCTGCTGGACAGTCGTGGCTTGCCGTACCAGTACGAACAGGCGGGCCACTGAAAATAGAATCAACAGGACCGGGGTGCGCACTGATTCTCGTATCGCCGGACAAACCATGGATTCTGCAGGCGGAGACCGTGGAACTGCGCGGGCTGCAGATTCAGCAGCGCGCGGCCGACGCACCGGCCGCGGCGGTCAGCAAGGCAGTCCCCCAGCTGACAGCCGTCCAGTGCAGGTCGCTGACGGTCGAGGACTGTGCAGTGCAGTCACCGTCGGCGACTGATGAGTTTTCCGGGATTTCGTGGTATGAGCCGCCCGGTGGCAGCGGACAAATCATAATTCGTCGCTGCGTATTCGCCGGAGGTGGCTACGGGGTTGCCATGAATCATCCCCCGGAGTCACTGATTCTGGATAACGTTCTGCTGGCCTGCCGCGGCGGTGGTATGCTTTGCGAAATCTCGGATGCCCACCGCACCCACTGGAAGGCCAGTCTCGATCACATCACACAGCGGTTCGGTTTCAGTGTTGTGGACTTTGTCGTTCACGACGGCAGCGCTGCCGGACCACAGCGGCTGGATGCTGATCTTGCCTGCAATGAATCGGTCTTTCAGCCCCGAATGGCGATTGTCCGCGTGAGACCGGGAGATGGCTGGACGTCCACGTCGATTGGAGTCCGCATCTTCGCTATGAATGACACCACGGGTATCCCTGCCATGGTTCCACCTGAAACCGAACCAGCCGTCTATATTGACAGGAGCCTTGGACAACCTGCCGCACTTCCGGAAACGCAGCTGCCCGATCCGCAGCTGCTGTACGCAGAACTGCAGTTCGCGGAAGAGGGGACAGGACCATGGGCCACCGCAGAACTGGTGGATTTCGAAGGACCTCGACTGAACGAATTGCTGCCGGGTTGTAAAGTTCGGGAGCTGCCTTCGCTGGTCACACAATGAAAAACGCCCGTCCATCATCTGGACAGGCGCTGTTTGATCTTCGACGAATCACCGCGGAGAGATGATTACTTGGGAGCTTCTTCCTTCGGTGCTTCGGCAGGAGCTTCTTCCTTTGGTGCTTCAGCAGGTGCTTCTTCCTTTGGAGCTTCTTCCTTTGGAGCTTCGGCAGGTGCTTCGGCGGGAGCGGCAGGAGCTTCAGCAGGAGCAGCCGGTGCGCCGCCACCTGTGACGGAGCCAGCATCACCACCAGCAGCAGGAGCAGTACCGCCACCGGACTGTTCAGCCGGAGTGCAACCGACGGTGAGGGAAGCACATGCGAGCAGCACCAGCATACCCAGAGAGCGAACGAATTTCATGAGACCCAGCCTTTCAAAAGACGGTAACAGCAATCGATAAATCGCGGAACCCCCCGTTCCGCAATCGCTGTGACTGAGATTAAACTACGAAAAAGCCACCAAAAAGCAATCAGGGGAGACCAGAAAATACATTAGTTTTCCGCCGAGTTGGCGGATCCGGGCTGTGAGATTGAGGAATTGCAGAAATTGGGAATTGCGGGAGATCAGAATTTTTGCAGGGGCTCTACAATCCTTCAGTGACAGCTGTTTCTCATGTGCGCGTGGCAGGAGCGGGTTGGATGGCAGAGGATCAGGACGATACGCCAGAGGCGAATTCAGAGCATACGGCAGGGATTTTGCCTAAGGAAAAAGTAAAGACATTTCCCACCACCGCTGGCGTTTACCTGATGAAGGACTCGCAGGGTCGAGTGATTTACGTCGGCAAAGCTGTCAATCTCCGCAGCCGGGCGTCCAGTTACTTCACAGCCACCGCAGAAGTTGAACGGCGCACGGCCGAGCTTGTGACCGAAATTGCGGATCTGGATTACATCGAGGCAGAGAGCGAGGTCGATGCCCTGCTGATGGAGGCCCGACTGATCAAAGACATTCAGCCTCGCTACAACAGCCTTCTAAAGGACGACAAGACATTCCCCTACCTGCAGATCACAACTCGCGAGGACTTTCCGCGTGTTGAATTCACTCGGCAGCCTGAGACGAGCGGAGTCAGGCTGTACGGTCCATTCACCAGCGCCGGACAGCTTCGCGGAACCATTGCGGTGCTGCAGAAGATCTTCCGCTTCCGTACCTGCAGCCTTGATATTGAAGAAAACGACGAACGCTGGCGATGGTTCAGACCCTGCCTGCTGGCTTCGATCAACCAGTGCACTGCCCCGTGCAACCTCAGAATCAGTCGCGAAGACTATCGGGAGGACATCCGCAAACTGCGGCTGTTTCTTGATGGTGGCCGCTCCGGACTCCTCAAAGAACTCGAATCTGCCATGAAACAGGCATCGAAGGAGCTCCGATTCGAAAAAGCAGCCCGGATTCGTGACGAGATTAAGGCCCTCGAAAACCTCAGTCTTCGCGGAGATCTCGAAAGTCACGCACAGCCGGAAGTCTTCTATAACGATCCCCGAAAAGGACTCGCCGGACTCAAAAAAGTCCTCGGACTTCCAGATATTCCGCGGCGGATTGAAGGTGTTGACATCGCCCATCTGCAGGGCAGCGATACCGTTGCCAGCCTCGTGCAGTTCATCGACGGTCTCCCCTTCAAGCCGGGATACAAACGTTATCAGATCCGTACTGTGGAAGGAGTTGACGACTTTGCCTCGATGCGCGAAGTGATCACCCGGCGATTCCGCAGGCTGTCCGATGAAGGCGAAGCATTCCCGGATCTGCTCATGATCGACGGCGGCAAAGGACAACTCAACGCCGTCATGGAAACATTTCAGCTGCTTGGTATCACACCACCCAAAACCATCTCGCTCGCCAAACGCGAAGAAGAGATCTATCTGCCGGGTGAGTCGGATCCGATTCGGCTGAGTCGCCATGCGTGGGGATTGAGACTGCTCCAGTATGTCCGCGACGAAGCGCATCGATTCGCCCAGCACTACCATCACATGCTGCGTCGCCGTTCATCACTCGGTGATGCTGCGGCAGGAAATAAAAGGACGGGAAAACGCGGCGGACAAAACCGGCCCCGCGGATCCGGACCCGCGCGCCAGACGCCGACAGACGAACAGTAACACCAGAACTTCCGGAGCCGTTTTCGCATGAACAACTCCCGCCTGCAGCAACTCTCCGCACGACTCCAGGACCGGATTCGTGAAGCCATCATTCGCCGACACAAACGCAGTGGTGCCGTGCTCTTCAGTGACACCACCCTGCGGGATGGCGAACAGATGCCCGGAGCAACGCTCGATCCACATGATAAGCTCCGCATCGCCAAAGCACTCGAACAGGTCGGCGTCCATTCTCTCGATGCCGGCTTCCCCGCCAGCTCCGCCGCAGATGTCGAAGCCATCCGGCTCATGATCGGCACCGTCACCGGACCAGTGCTCACCGGACTCTGTCGCACCGTTCGAAGTGATGTCGATGCGGCAGACGAAGCTCTGTACGGAAACCCCGTCCACAAACGCGGTGTGAGCCTGTTCTGTGGAACCAGCCCTCTTCATCGGCAGTACAAACTGCAGAAAAGTCGAACAGAGATTCTGCGGATCATCACCGACACCGTCGGCTACGCGGCTGAAAAATTCCGAATCGTTGCCTTCAGTCCCGAAGACGCCAGCCGCACCGAAGCTGATTTTCTCTGCGAATGTTACCGTGAAGCGATTGCTGCCGGAGCGACAACCGTCGGTTTTCCCGATACGGTCGGCCTGTTAACGCCCGAAAAAACTCGTGGCTTCATACGCGCAATTCAGGATGGTGTGCCATCGCTCGATCGCGCACTCCTCGCTGTACACTTCCATAACGACCTCGGACTCGCCGTTGCCAATACACTCGCATCCATTTCCGAAGGAGCCAATGTGGTGCAGTGCACTGTCAATGGCATCGGCGAACGTGCCGGAAACGCTGCACTCGAAGAAGTCGTCATGGCACTCACACTTCATCCCGACCAGTATGCTCGCCGACACTCTATCGATACCACGCGACTGGCCCCGCTCTGTCAGCTGGTGGCCGAGCTCACCGGCGTGACGATTCCCCGCATGAAGCCAATCGGCGGCGCAAACATCTTCGCCACCGAAGCAGGCATTCATCAGGACGGACTCCTGAAGAACCCCGACACCTATCTGCCCTTCCGCCCGGAAACCGTGGGCGGTGGCGAAATCAGTCTTGTACTGGGACGCCACAGCGGCCGCCGCGCTGTTTCTCACAGACTGCAGTGCCTTGGCATTCCACACGACGACGCCTTCACCGCCGCCATCGCCGAACGCATCAAACGGCTCCCCAGAGGTTCCGTTGTGGATGATGCCCTGCTCAGATCGATTTGCCAGGCCGTTTCTAGTTCAGCGAAATAAAACCATCTTCGCTGCTGCCGCGGTCGCCATCCGCAACGTATTCCAGCCGACCCTTTGCAGCATCCTGAGTAATCTTCAACTTATAGGTCTCGCCATCCGCTGCTGTTCCCGTTCCCGTATAGCCACCCGCGGCGGCTGTGAGCGTGATGCTGCTGAGCTTCAGCCGCTGGCTGATTTCCGCCTCGACTTTGGGCTGCTTCCACGTCCCAGGCGTTTCCGTGGCGCAGCCAGGGAATAACATCACCGACAGCAGAAATCCGACACATCTGGAAAATCGCTTCACTGAGCCTCGTCCTCAAAAATGCCCGACTGGCCGCACGAGCACAACTAGCTTTGTCGCCAAAAGCTCGCGCCACCGAAGCATCATGTCGGACGGCACGAGTGGAATCAAGTCAGTCGCGGAATGAAGCCCGAAGGCGTTGGAAGTCCTTTCGTAGAGCGAAAGGCGACACAGTAACCGCCATCGGGCTCCCGCCCAACCGCTTGTCCGCATAGTTCAGCCGCATGGCGACAGCCTGCGGGCAAAGTCGCCTGCCACCGCCCCGCCACCGCCCTCGCCAGCGAGCGCACCTTCGGTGCAAAACACAGCCGGGGGCTTCCGCCCAACCGCTCAGTCGCGTGGCTGCCGCCCAATGGCTCCCAACCTCAGCCGCATGGCGGCAGCCTGCGGGCAAAGTCCCCTGCCAACGCCCCGCCACCGCCCTCACCAACGCGCGCACCTTCGGTGCAAAACACAGCCGGGGGCTTCCGCCCAACCGCTCAGTCGCGTGGCTGCCGCCGAATGGCGTTCTGGTCCGCGCTGTAAGCGATTGCCAACATGTTGACGGATCAGCGGGGATCGCCGCAGTCCTCGCGGCAGGGATGTGGCTCAGCAGGAGCTTCGCCCTCCCGCGGGCTCCCTGCGGCAGAACGTCAAGGCCATTGGGGGCTGGCCGCGTGGACTTGCATCACGAGGGGATCGACACCGAGACCATCATTTCTGCGTCGTTGCAGCAGGGCAGTAGTGAGAATTGCCTTCAAGTCTGCTATTCTGGCAGCAGTGCACGGCTGCAGATCCCCGTGAAACGGAATGACCCGATCGCGATTCCAATCCCCGAAGGTGCTTTCGGAGTGATGTGTCCATGCTGGCTGACAATCCTTCTCAACCTCGTCTGCAGCCCCTCGCGGTGCTCTCCACCACGCGTCAGATGTCTCGGCTCAGTTACGGGCGTGACGGTGCGCGGCTGTTTGCTGCCGGTCGTGACGGGCTTGTGCATCACTGGAATCTGCCCGCCGACGGCTTTCCTGCCACGGACGTTCCGCAGAAGCTTGAACTTGCCGAACAACCGCCGCTTTCCGGCCACAGTGGCTGGGTGACGGCGCTCGAAGTTTCCCCGGACGGCTCACGACTGATCACCGCCGATTCCTGGGGGCGACTCACCTGCAGGGAACTCGCGTCCGCCGAACCTGCCGTTGTCTGGGACGTGGCTGCAGCCCATGATGGCTGGCTGCGAGAGGCGGTGTTCTCAATCAGTGGTTTGCATGTGATCACCTGCGGTCTGGACCGCCGCATCCGGATCTGGCTGGTGGCCGACGGTTCGCTGCTAACGGAATTCGTCGGGGGCGGCGAGGATTTGTATTCGCTGGCGTGTCATCCGGACGGCGAAACGCTGGTGGCCGGCGACCTGAAGGGGGCCATTCATCGCTTTCGGATTGGTGACGGCCAGCGGGTTCAAAGCTACGACGCCGCCGAGTTCTTTAAGCTCTCTTATATTCAGGAGGTGGGTGGCGTCAGGACTCTGGCATTCAGCCCCGACGGTACGGTGCTTGCCGCTGGTGGCTGCTTACCCGAGAACGGAGGCTTTGTCCAGGGAATTCCATGCCTGAAACTGCTGAATGTCGCCACTGGAGAACTCATTCAAAGTCTCAAACTGGGCGACAACCAGGAGGGTTTTGTGCATCAGGTGCTGTCGCATCCGTCCGGCTGCTGGATGGGTGTCTGCAGTGGTCAGCCTGGCAAGGGCAAGGTGTTTCTGCATCACACCGGGGATGCTGTGCCGTTCTGCCTGAATACTGAACCGCTGGCCAATTGCCACGGCCTTGCCCTGCATCCCGCAGCGAAGCAGCTGGCAGTGCTTGCCAACGCCGGAACCTACGGACAACAAAAATCGATGGCTCGCGAAGGCATTTATCCCGGCAACAGCTCGCCGGTCCACGTGCTTGGACTGCCCTCGTAGTCAAATTGGATGCACACCATGCTGCTTCAGACCATCATTTCTGCTCTGCTGCTGCTACTTCCGCAGACGTCTGAGGCGACTCCCAGTGACAGCGGACCAGGTGACTGGCCTGGCGTGCGAGGCAACGACTGGTCGGGACACAGCACGGCCACAGGACTGGCCGACAGCTGGCCTGCCACCGGACCGCCCGTGTTGTGGGTCAGGGAGCTGGGGGATGGCTATTCGTCCTTCGCTGTCTGGAACAACCGCGCTGCGACCATGTATCAGACGGCCTCTGAACAGCTCGTGATCTGCCTTGACCTGCATTCCGGCCGCACGCTCTGGGAACATCGCTGTGGCTGGCCCTACGAACGAGGGGGCCGGTATCCCGGTCCTCGAGCAACGCCCACCTTTTCCAACGGTCGCGTCTACTTCTGTTCGGCCGACGGACAGGTCGGTTGCCTGGATGCCATATCCGGTCGGAGCATCTGGAGTGTGCACCTGCAGAACGATCTGCAGGCCGAGATCCCAGGGTTTGGTTATTCCTGTTCACCGACCGTCACCGAGGGGCTCGTCCTGCTGCCAGTCGGAGGGCTCAATTCTGCAGTGCTGGCACTGGACGCAGAGACCGGCCGGGTTTGCTGGCGAAGCGGTGATGAAGATGGCAGTTACGCTCCCGTGCTGCCCATCTCCTTCCGCGGCCGACTGCTTGCCGTGGCCTGTCTGTCCAACCACGTGGTCTGCCATGATCTGAAGACGGGGGAACGACTCTGGCGGCTTGAGCTGTCGCGGGGTTACGACGAGCATTCCTGCTGGCCGCTGTATCAGGAACCGCACTTATGGATTTCCGGGCCATTCAAAAAAGGCGGCACTCTGCTGCAACTCACAGACGACGCATCAGAACCAGTCCGTGAACTGCGGCGTGGCGACCCCATTTCGAATGACATTTTCTCCAGCGTGCTTTCGAACGGTGCCATCTTCGGATTTGATGTGCTGGAACCACAGTCCAGTGCCTGGCGGTCAACGCGGGGAATGTTTCGCTGCGTGGACTTCGCAACCGGAAAAGAGCTGTGGTCTGCAGGCACAAAACGACCGATGCGGGATGAGGATCTGCCGCTGACAACCGGTGGTGACTGGCCCGGCCATTGTTCCGTCATCCGCGCCGACAATCGGCTCCTTGCCTTCAATGATCTGGGTGAACTGCTGATGCTGAGGGATTCTCGTGAAGGCTGCCAAATCCTTGCACGGGCATCAATCCTCGGCGGTGCTCTCTGCTGGACTCAGCCCGCACTCGCCGGTCGCCATCTGCTGGTACGAAATCAGCACCGCGCCGTCTGTGTCTGGCTGGGCCGCCCGGAGGAGCTTGCAGCAGCCACACCGGCGGGCCACGGTGAACGACCGCTGCAGATCGCCGACATTCCCCGCGGCAGGAAAGAAGATCTTCTGGCAAAGCGACTTGGGCTGACTCCCAGCGAAGAGCTGGTGCCTCCGTCAACTCGCCAGCTCCGGCGATGGTTTCAGCAGGGATTGACGCTGCTCATCGCAGCTGCCAGCGCCGCAGCACTCCTCGCCGCAACCATTCGCCTTCGCCGTCCGAATGCTGCATCCTTCGCAACGCAGACGCTGAAACTTCTTCCGATTGTCACCTGCGTGGCCGCCGTCGCAGCTCCGCCAGCAGCGGCCGCTGCTGATCACCCCGGTGTCTTCACCTGGCCACTTGCCCTGTGCGCCGCCTTTCGACTGCTCATCGGTGAATCCGCTCTCCGCTCACCGTCAGCCAGTCTGCCCGGTCGAACTGCCCTGTTCCGAAGATTTCGACTTGCAGGTCTGGGCGCGGTCAGCGTCTTCTGGTGGAGCTTCTGTCGTCGCTTTGGACTGGTCTTCGAACTTGCCTTTCTGGCCGGGTTCATCTGCTGCGTACCATGGCAATGGCTGCCCAGTCTGCACGATCGACGATCCCTCGTGTGGCTGCCGATCGGAGTGCTGCGAATGGGACTTGAATACTCCGGGCTGTTCTGGGCTGGCGCCGCATTGATGGGTTGGCGTGAGTGAACTCCGCGGAACATCGTGCGCAGCAGAGAACATGAGCCTTGCCGATCTTCATGCTGCTTCGCTCAGCTGGAAGCCGCAGGCGGAGTGGGACGTTGGCGGGGGGCTCTTTGCCCGCAGGCTGCCGCCATGCGGCTGGACCATGCGGCTGAACCACGCGGCTGAGCGGTTGGGCGGAAGCCCCCGGCTGTGTTCCACACCGAAGGTGCCCGCGCTGGCGAGGGCGTTGGCGGCGCGGTGGCAGGGCTCTTTGCCCGCAGGCTGCCGCCATGCGGCTGAACCATGCAGCTGAGCGGTTGGGCGGAAGCCCCCGGCTGTGTTCCGCACCAAAGGTGCCCGCGCTGGCAAGGGCGTTGGCGGCGCGGTGGCAGGGCCGTTTGCCCGCAGGCTGCCGCCATGCGGCTGAACCATGCGGCTGAGCGGTTGGGCGGAAGCCCCCGGCTGTGTTTCGCACCGAAGGTGCGCGCACTGTCGAGGGCACTGGCTGCGTGTTTGCAGGGCCGTTTGCCCGCAGGCTGCCGCCATGCGGCTGAACCATGCTGCTGAGCGGTTGGGCGGAAGCCCCCGGCTGTGTTTCG
>JBJTOP010000339.1:0-20403 GCA_046074645.1 Planctomycetaceae bacterium
AGTTCCGCCCGGCACAAGAACTCGAAGAAGCTCGTCCTGTGGTACCTTCTGATTGCCCTCAACGACCAGCAGATTGACCATGTTATCAATGTATGGAAGCTCCTGACCGGAAAACTGCAGCAGTGAAACTTCACCGTACTGACCGGCATCCAGCATTCTCCGGCGACCGGCAGCGACCAACGCCGCGTCTGCTTCCAGACCCTGAACCTGGAAACCCGTCGAAGCCCGCAGAGCTGCCGTGAGCTCAGCGGTTCCTGCACCCAGATGAACGACAAAGCCACCCTGCACGCCGGATTCCCGCAGGATCCCCGCAGCCTGTTCACTGACCTCATCCGCCGCAAGGCTCAGCGAAGTCAGACTGGAAAGGAGCACGAACAGAAGAGGGAAATGTGCGGCGCGGGAACACATGAGGGGAACTCCGGGCGGTTGTCTGTTGTCTGTTGTCTGTTGTTTGTTGTTCGTTGTTCGTTGTCTGTTGTCTGTTGTCTGTTGTTTGTTGTTTGTTGTTTGTTGTTCGTGGCTGGCCGGGGTGTGGTCGTGTGATTGATTCGGGGGGCGAAAGGTGAGCAGTGGCAGGATTCAGATAGTGCTGTGATGTGCCGCTGCGAATTGGGGTGAGCCGGGTTCAGGGGTGAGCGGTGTTTGTCAGCCTTCCTGCCCTCGGTTGTTATGGCAGTTCGCGGATTCTGAGGTTGCGAAACTGAATTGGAGAGCCCTCAGATTCGAGGCAGAGGAAGCCGTTTGCGGGACTGCAGCCGGTGCCTCCGGACACTTCTTCGCCGTTGACCCACAGACGCACTTCACCATTGACGGCGCGGATGTAATAGTGGTTCCATTCCGGTGAAGCTTTGCTGAGATTCTTTCTGGGGAAGCTGCGGCTGCTGCCGTTGGGAGCTACTGGTGGAAAAGGAGTCATTCGTGCGGCTCCGGTGGGGAAGACATCGCCGTTGGTGGTGAACCAGTCGGGCTCTTTTCCGGTTTGTTTTTTGTAGTTTTCTGAGTATCCGTGGTCGAGGATCTGGACTTCGATGCCTTCCGGAAGGCCACCGCGTTTGAGCGAAGCGAGGTTTTTCTCTGAGGCCCAGAGGAAGACGCCGGAATTGCCGGCAGGCTTCAGATGTCGCCACTCCACAACCAGCTCAAGGTTGCGATATTCCTTTTTGGTTCTCATGACCCCCACTGGACTGCCGGAGCAGTGAATTTCGCCATTTGGAAAGCTCCATGTGTCGGGATCGCAGTTGACATTGGTGAAATCGGCTTCACCGAGAGCAACCCAGCCGAGCCCGGTGCCGTCGATGCGGGCAGCGGGTACTGTGATGGCTGGGACAGGCGCTGACGCCACGGTGTCCGGAGATGAATTCTGAGCATTCGCGGGCTGGGTGGCCGCACACAGAATGAGTATCGCAGCGGGCAGTGCGCTGAAACGAAGGTCGAGTTGGTGAAGAGCTGTGAGCATGATGTTCTCCGCTGACGTGTCCGACATCTGTTCGTCCGGAATTGGCCGATCCGCGCTGGTAAGAACGCAACTTCGGGAAGTTTATCAGCCGACCTGTTGTTTGTCAGCATCGAGCGTGGCGATCGGACCAGCGACCGATTCTCTGTTCCTGCAAGTCGGGCGGATCCACTTCGTCCATCGCTTGCGAAACCAGTGAATCCCCGGGACACTTTCCGGGACTATTCACCCCCGCATTTCGCAGTCAAACCGCATGATCATCGAAGGCCTCGTCACCAGCATCGACTCCACAAATCAACTCAACGTGGCTCCAATGGGACCCGTTGTGGTGGGCAACTTTCAGGCGTTAATCCTTCGGCCATTTCAGCCTTCGGCGACCTTCCGTAATTTATCGACCCTTCGAGCGGGTGTTTTTCACATCACGGATCAGGTGGATATCATCGCCCAGGCCGTCACTGGAACGCTTACGCAACTGCCACCGACGGAACCTGCCCGCAGCATCTCCGGACGTGTGCTCAGCGACTGCTGCCGCTGGTTCGAATTCACAATCGACAGCGTCGATGACTCAGCCCCCCGCAGCCGGATGCCTGCCACCATTCGTCATGCCGAAGAGAAACGTCCATTTTCGGGGTTTAATCGAGCGAAACATGCGGTTATTGAAGCCGCCATTCTCGCCACCCGACTCCACCTGATCCCTGAGCGTGAAATCAGCAACGCTCTGACGTTTCTTGCACCTGCTGTCGAAAAGACGGGCGGCCCATCAGAGCTGCAGGCGTGGCAGCTGATTGTGGACTTCATCCACCAGCGACAAATTCAGGAGCAGCCCGCATGACTCGCGTGGTTGCCCGCACAGGCGCTCGGCTGCATTTCGGACTCATCCTCGGTTCCCCGGCCAGCGGCTGGGAATTTGGCGGAGCAGGTCTGATGGTGGCTCAGCCAGGCTGGAAGATCAGCGCGCAATTCAACCCAGAAGATCAGATCTGCGGGGGATCTGCCGACACGGTCAGTCGCCTCACCCGTCTCCTCCAGCGACTCAGAAGCCTGCATCACCTGCCTCCGCTGCAAATCACGGTCGAAGCAGAAATTCCGCCCCATGCAGGACTGGGCAGCGGCACTCAGCTTGCCCTCGCACTCACTGCCGCTGTGGGCTGGCTCGTCAGCGGACAGCTGCCACCACCCGCTGAACAACTGGCCGCCAGCAGCGCCCGCAGCGAACGGTCCGCCATCGGCACGGCCGGTTTTGATCTCGGCGGTTTTCTTGCAGACCAGGGTCGCTCAGCACCTCAACCACGCGTCCGGCGGCTCGCACTTCCCGACCACTGGCGATTTCTGGTCGTTCGCCCCATCAATACTCAGGGAATGTCGGGGGACGCCGAGCGGCAGTGGTTCGAGGGACGGCGCGAAATGCCGCTCTCACTCACAAATCAGCTCGCCACACTCATCCAGAAACGACTCCTCCCAGCCGTCGCAGATGCGGACGCAGCTGATTTCTCGATGGCATTGGAATCCTACGGCGATGCCGTCGGCAGCTTCTACGCGCCCGCTCAGGGCGGAACATTCTCGCACCCGTCAATTAGCAAACTCGTCGTCGCACTTCGTCAGCAGGGAATCCACGGCGCCGCTCAGTCTTCCTGGGGACCCGGAATCTGTATCCCGGCCCCCTCCCTGTCAGCCGCCAGACAGATTCTTGACGCGATCCCCCACGAAATTGATGGCTGGCAACTGGAAACCACCATCGCAGATCCACTCAATACCGGCGCCTCGATCTCACGCGAAGCACCCCCGTCCACCCAAAGTGTGTTCGCCTGACGCTTCCACTCCCTGTAACCCCCAGCGCTGGCATTGTCCCGGTCAGCATTTCCGGAAGTCCTGTCGACTCCAGCGCTGCAAGTGTCTAACATGACAACTCTCGCACAGCCTCGCACGTCCGAGGCCATCGCAGCCAGCACTTCTCTACGGCAGTTCCCGGATGGGTTTGGAAAATCGAGAATATCTGCGGGACGACTACCAGCAGCCCTCTGGCTGGCGCCCCTCCACGGGGTCGCTTCCGATTACCACCCAGCTGATTCTGGTTATGGTGGCCGTTTTCGTCCTGCAGTACCTCACCGTTCGACCCGGTCAGCAGACGTCTCTGGTCGAGTCCTGGCTGCAGTTGCAGGTCGGTCCGATCATTCAGAAGGGACAGATCTGGCGGCTGCTGACCTACGCTTTCTGCCACAGCCGCGAAAGTCTGCTGCATCTGCTCATCAATGCTCTGACCCTGCACTTCGCCGGTCAGTTGTTGTCCGGAGTTCTTCCCCGTCTGGAATTCCTGTGGTTCTACCTTTCCGCGGCGTTTTTTGCCGGAATTGCTTCGCTCGTCTTCTGCCTGCTGGGTGATAACGTTGTAGTCATCGGCGCCTCAGGAGCGGTCATGGCTGCTCTGACCCTCGCGGCACTGTATTTCCCGCGCCAGCAGGTGCTGCTCATGGGCTTTATACCCATCGAGATGCGCTGGCTTCTGACTCTGTACATCGCCTACGATCTCCTGCCGATGCTCACAGGTGACTGGAGAACCAGCAACACAGCACATCTGGCTCATCTGGGTGGGGTGGCCTTCGGAGCCCTGTACTTCCAGCGGCACATGAATTTTTCGCGTTGGTGGGACAGCATTCGCGGACGGTTGCGCCGCCGAAAATCCGGGAAACTCAGGATCTACGCCCCCTCAGCCACCCCCGAATCACGTCTTGACCAGCAGGTCGATGCCATTCTGCAGAAAATCACGGAACAGGGCGAAGCAAGCCTGACGCCACGCGAACGAAACATCCTCACGCAGGCCAGCCGACAACTTCGAAAACAACGCAGCGGTGAGCCGTAAGGGGACAACGGTCAATGCCATGGAACGCCGTCCGCAGCCTTTTGTCACCCCTAAAAAAATCACCTGCATCACTCATCAACTTGATCTGTTGACGACTGCACGGTATACTGACGCTCCCACGGTGGCTATAGCTCAGCTGGTTAGAGCGCCAGATTGTGGTTCTGGATGTCGCCGGTTCGAATCCGGTTAGTCACCCATCGTGATCAGGCCGCACACCTCATGGTGTGTGGCCTTTTTTTTGCCCGCGTGTCTGTCCGCAGGCACAAAGGTCAATCTCGGAAGACTCCCACAGACGGTTCGGGTACGAGTGTCGTTGAGCAGAGCAAAACTCGACGCTTGAAGCGTTCCTCTGTCAACCACCTTCCGGAGCGTTGCGGCCCAAAGCAATGTCAAAGTCCGTCATTGCCGGCACCATCATGGAGATTGCAGCGAAGCCATAAGCCATACAAACCCAGAAGCTCACGCCCAGATTCCCACCCAGCAGAAATTCTGTAATCGCATAAAACGTCAGGAATGGCAGGAGCAGAGCTGCCAAAGTCAGTGCGCTGGAGGGATTACGCCAAGTGAGCGATGAGTACAATCCGAGGCTGCCAAATCCAATAAACAGAATGAAACTCTGCAGCTGGATCGCAAATGATGACCTCGCCTCAACCAGCAGCAGCATGAAAATAAAAATACCCACACAAAGGAAGAACATCGTGCCCAGGCTGTGCGCAATGGCCTGCCGCGAATTCTCATAGCTGAGTCCTGCGTGCAGGCCAAGGGCGACCGCGAAGAGCGTCAGCACTGTGAAGGCCGCCGCCGTGTACACGGCATTCTCCAGCGTCAGCGCCGGAATCACTCCCGCCGCACAAAAAGAACCCGTCATCAGCAGCGGAAGGACAAGCATTTCCCTGGCATTCCACAGAGCGCCACCGATCTTCCCCAGCATGAATTCGTGAGGCCGAAGATCAGTTACCAGCAGAATTTCGAGCGTTTTGCCGTCCCGTTCGTTGGTAATCGATGTCACTGCCTGAGCGTTTGCCAGCAGCAGGCTGAGAATTCCCACGCCAAGCAGCGCAAACGCGGGGCCTGAGACCATACCCAGCACGAGTCCCGCGGCGTCGGGTGACAGCGATTTCTGCCATGCTGCAGCAGCGATCAGACATGTGAGAAGCATGTAGGCGAGCTTGATCCAGATCATCCGCCGACCATAGGCGCGAGTCCGCATCTCTCGCCAGATCACAGGCTGGCTCCAGACATGACGATGAAACCTGCGTGCTGCTGTCGATGGGGCCGCAGCCAGCGCTGTGTGCGATGCTGGTTCGCGCCCTTCTGCTTCCGCCGATGTCGTTTCAACCTGCCCCGTATAAACTTCCTTTGACGGGTTCCAGACACGAAGTCGCAGCACGGTCACGGTGGAACAGACTACCGCAATCGCAACCTGGAAGAGCACTGTTGACCATGCTGACACCGTGGCCGGACCGAGCAGCTCGGGGCGGAGCGGATTCAGGATCCGAAAGATTCCATCGTAGGGCGAAATGGCAGCCACAGCCGGCAACCCCGCCGCTCCCAGTGCGTGGGCCGACAGCAACAGCACAACGACACCCAGAACACTGGTCGCCAGCGTCTGAAATGTTTTTTCCCGTCGAAAGGCCACCATGCAGCCCCAGCTGCCCGCCGCCAGCGTCGATGCTGCCACGATCGCCTGTGACCAGACAATCTGGCCCCATGTGATTCCCCCAAGCAGCTTCAGGAAGCAAAACACCGGCCAGGAGACAGCGAGCAGAACCGACATGCTGAGCAGGCTGGCAAGCAGCTTACCGAGAGCCAGTTCGTGGTTGCGCAGGTCTGTCATCAGCAGCAGGATCAGTGTCCTGCGGTCTTTTTCCTGAGCAACAAGCGAGGCAGCGAAGAGTGTCGAGAAGAACAGTCCAAGCGTGAGCTGCAGGACGCAGAATACGCGGAAGGCAAGCACGCTGAAGGCAGCACTGTCGCCGGCGAAGACGACGTCCTGAAAGCCGATGGTCGCCTGCCGCAGGCTGTAGAAGAGCACCAGCAGGGCAGCAATGAAACCTGACCGCAGAATGTAATGGCTGACCCGTCGAGGGGTGGTCAGCACTTCACGCTCGAAAATTGGCCCGAGTGCCACCAGTGACGTTCCTTCCATTCGCGGCCGCGAAACAATCTGACAGCCATCGCGATTCCCACTGCAGAGGCAATTGCGAGTGCTGCTGCTCTTAATGCCGCCGCAACTATTGCACCTTTCGAGCCTTGGTTTCGATCAGGAACGTCCGTTTTGCCTCAGACTGGTCGTACACATTGGCGTCCCAGACTGCTTTGAGCGGAAACGTGGCGGGGAGGCTGCGAATGTTCTGCTGATGAACGGCGTCGTAGTACTGCACCAACAGCATGCACTCACTCAGGTAGTCGCCGTCGAGGAACAGATTCTGATTGGCGTCGGCAAGTTCCTGCCACTTCTGCATGGCGGTTTCAAGGTACTTCTGAGCTTCCGAGATCTGAAAGTTCTGGGTTCCATCGCCGACGTCATAGCCACGCCCACCGTTGTAGGCTTCGCGAGCAAGAAAGAATGAGCGACGTGCCTCCAGCATTTGTTCGCCACGTTCGAGATTGGTGATATCACGCCACTGACGGAAGTTGGTCATATCGAGGTTCTGTGCCCAGAGCTGCCGCTGGGCGGATACTGTGATGCCGTTCTCCTCGGCCAGCGTTTTGAGGTCATCTTCGGTGCTGTTCAGCCGGTACTTTTTGTCGTCGAGGCCGTAGAAATCCATCCGGCCGTATTCGTCCATCCACGACTTGTACGCACGTTCCCAGGCCGGTATGTGCTCTGCAAACAGACCTTTCTGAGCTCTCGTGCCGGCGAAGTCAATCAGTGCCTTTGCAGGGCCCTGGCGGAAGAACACATGAGTCATGCCCTTCACACCGATCACACCGTCTTCATCATCCTTCCGGTTTGCATCCTCGAACCAGCCGTGCGCCACGAGGTAGCTGTCAAGTCCGTTGGGATTGATGGCCGGGTCCGGACCGGGCACTTCCGGAGCGGTTGCGAAGCGCGGGTCGGGATCTTTCTCGAAGAACTCGCGAAAAAACTTCTTCTCGTCCGAAACGCCCATCTTCTTCTGAACGAATTCGCCCACGTCATGAAACAGGATCGGAATGGTTTGGTTTCGTCGAGTACCTTCCTGGAGGAATTTGATGCCTTCCTTCACCCAATAGAAGCGGTCATCCACTTTGTCCCATTCGCGCGACACGTTGTACGCGAGATTCCAGCCCTGAAACTTCCAGATCTGAACGTAGTGAGGCTGCAGCAGAATGATGGAGTCCACCGTGGATCTGAGCTTTGCCCATTCCTTCCGCTCCTGATGATCAATGGCCTGCATGTGCAGCCACGTGGCCGCGGGGCCCCGCAATCCCAGCAGCACCAGATTAATTGCGGAGCTGGACGGGTCAACGTTGCCCAGGGTGGCTTCGCCAAGTTCGTACTGACGACGCTTCTGCGAGAGCAGACCTAACCGGGATGCATCCCCGTCGCCGGACTGCTGAGACGGAAAGCCCAGATATACGATGGGAGCGAGCAGCAGCAGGATACTGGCACCGTAAAGCAGCTTTCGCTGACGTGAATTTATACGGCTCATTTCGACTCCAGTTCACGGAATTTGAGCAGGGCACCAGCCATCAGAACACAGGGCACAAAGAAGCCGAAAAACACAGCCAGACTGGGCAAAACCACATCCACAACCGGCACGTCGAAACGATTCTCGACAAATGTGGTCGGTTTACTGAATACCCCAAAGTCCGGAACGATCCGACTGAATACCCAAAGGACTATATCCAGCGACTTGTCAGCGGTCTGCACGACCTTCATCGTAGTGCTGGAGACATCCATGCCGACCTCCGGGTTGCGGTGCTGCGCCAGCAACACCGCAGACTCAACCGATCCCATGCCCTTCACCAGCTCGGATAACTTGGCATCCACGAAGTTATGAAACTGACCCACCACCAGAAACGCCATTGAGAAAAATAGTGCGACGTTGCTTTTCACGACGCAGCTGACCGACACGCCCACGACGACCATCAGCAGCAGCATGGAGCCCATGCCCACGAGGGCCTTCCAGTAGCCGATCCAGAAAGGACGGTCAGCCTTGCGAATGAAGAGGTCAGGACGAGCCATTCCGAGGTACATCTGGTCGTCCACACAAGCCACCTCAACACGCAGATAACCGTCCCTGCCAAGGTCCTTCACAAGGTCCTTTTCGATCTGCCAGCCTTCGCTGTCCTCGGACACCAGCCGCTGCAGACTGATCAGGTCCCGGTAGTACACAAACCAGCTGACGTTCTCGGGCGGAGCCAGCTTTCCGGCGTCGATTTTGAGCTTGCCGGCAGCCAGTTCTTCACCCAGAACCACGACGACACGCTCTGCGTTCAGCCGTGAAATCTTTGCCTGCTCGACGAGTTCGTCCGCCAGAGTGGCCTTGAGGGTGCCGTTGTCGAGCAGCTTTCCGGAAGCATTCCATTCCGCTGTGATGTCGGCAAGGAATCGGGCCAGCGTTTCGTCGCCGGCGACAAAACGCAGCGTGCGGGGAATTCGAGTCAGATTGATTGTGGCGTTGTCACCACCGTGATATTCAGCAACACTGAAGGCCGGAAGTGGCACTTCAAGCCGCGGCAGAGCTTCAAGCAGATCGGCCGAGCGCTGCTGTACGGTGGTCGATACCGCGTCCACGGCGGCGGCCAGTTCATTCCATGGAATCTCAACGCGTGCACCCGCGTCCTGCCGCGCCATGAGCTCGGGAATCGACCGGCAAATGACGGCCGCAGCAAGGAGCTGTTCTGAAACGTCCTTCAGTCGATCGTCCTGACGTCGTCGCAGCTGGTCGCCAGCATTAAACAAGCCGTTGTGGAAGGCGACGTAGTCGGCAGGCCGAAGTTCCTGCGGAGACGTGCGGATCCGCTGTGCGATGCCCTTGAGTAAATCTGCGGCGTTGCGGAACTCCGCGTTGCGAAATGCTTCAGCGACAGGCCGCAGAGTTTCGCTCTGGGCGAGAATTCCAAAGGCTTCTTCACGAGGATTCGACATCAGGGTGTACTGGGCCTGAATACCTTCCCGAACGCTCTTCTCTGTCCCCTTCACCGTTCGAAATGCCTCGAAGCGACATTCCAGCTGAAGTTCCTGAATGCCCTCAGCACTGGTGGTCAGTGCCTCCTCAGTCAGGCCGGGAAAAAGAAACACGCCGCGGGCTCGCGAATTGCCCTGGATGTGCGACCTGAAGGCGTACACGTCACCAACGTTCACTCCCGTCTCAGACGGCTGACCCTCGGAGCTGATAAAGTACAGGTTTCCAAACATCGGCACGCGACACTGGAGCGCCGCCTGAGCATTTTCAGGGATGCGACGGCTGAGCCAGAGCTGCCCGATGATCCCCATCACCACGAGCACAAAGACGAAGACGATTGCAAGGCCCGAAATCCGGCCCAGCACAATCTCGAGTCGACGAACTGGCTTGGTGACAACGGTGTGCATCGATCGCAGACGGATGTCTTCAGGTATCGCCCAGCAGCTCAGGAAGATCACTGCGGGCAGCAACAGCCACGCGATTGACTTGAGCAGAAATGTGACGTGAACCTGAACCTGCAGCTCCGGCCGCTCATTCGAATCTGCAATAAACCAGCCCGCAAACATGAGCAGAACAGCGAACACGACGAAGACCAGCAGAGCTTTGCGACGGACGGCCTCAAGAAGCGTCAGTCGAGCGACCGCGTACACGCGTCGAAGCGAAACAGAAAAGGTGTCACTCAGCCAGGACATCAGCCCGGCCGTGAAAATCTTCAAACCGGAGGCCCCATTTCGAGCCATTGCCAGCACGAAGGCGATTGCCAGCGAAATCACTGTGAGTCCGGCCAACAGCAACAGCCAGCCACGCAGGGCAGAAACGAAGTCATAGGGGCGAATATCGAAGTCCATGAGCCGGGAATCCCGAAAGTGACCGCAGTCCGAAAAAGCTCCTCAAAACGCAAACACCCTGTTCAGGACCTGCCCGATTTCGCAGATGCGGAGACTTCTTCAGTCGAGAACCGGCGTCCGGGACGTTCAGTGCTTTCACGGACCGTCCGCAGGAACAATTGTTCAAGGTCGGCTCGCGGACGACTGATGTCCACATTTGTCACATTGTGCTTCGCCAGCGCCGCTTTAACGTCCGCAATCGCCGCTTCACTCAGGCTGCTTGTGCGGATCTGAGTTTCATTACGCATTTCGAGCAGTTCATCGACGCGTCCGAGAACCTTGAGTTCGCCCTGAAAAAGAACGGCAATGCGATCGCATACGTCCTGCACGTCCGCGAGCTGGTGGCTGCACATGACCACGGTCTTGCCCTGGGACTTGAGCTGCACAATCAGGTCCTTCATCTCCCGCGTACCAATCGGGTCAAGACCGCTTGTAGGTTCGTCAAGGAGCACCAGATCGGGGTTGTTGATCAACGCCTGAGCAAGCCCGATGCGGCGAGTCATGCCTTTGGAGTATTCTTTGAGCTGACGGCGACGAGCCTTGCCAAGTCCCACCATCTCGATCAGCTCATCCGAACGCCGCGCCCGCTCTGCCGCCGTCATGTTGAACAGCCGACCGTAGAAATCCAGCGTTTCGTCGGCATTCAGGAAGCGATAAAGGTACGACTCTTCAGGCAGATACCCAATCCGCTCGTTCTTTGACACGTCCGAGGCGGGTTTTCCAAGAATGGTCATTTCACCAGAAGTTGGGAAAAGCAGCCCCAGCAGCATTTTCATGGTGGTGGTCTTTCCGGAACCGTTCGGGCCCAGCAGACCAAAAACTTCTCCCTGCATCACGTCCAGGCTGAGACTTTTCACTGCCTGAACCTTTTTCCGGCCCCAGAAATCGCGATAGATCTTGGAAAGGTTCCGAATTTCAATCACCGCGTTCGCCATGTTGGAAGTCGCCTCACTCTGGCCGGGAACAGCCGAAAAACAGCAGTTGGCCACGGTCCGTTGCCCTGGCCGAACGGCGCAAATTCTGCGCACGACGTACTCTACGCGGAAATGGCCCGGTTCGTTGGGGAAAATGTGAAAGCCGCCGGCACAGTCTGTTCGTCGCCGAAAAATCAGCCAGATAATCCACCGCCGTCACGCAGTCGCTTCTTCGCAAAAGATCGATCCAGTCGGCCGAAACATCACGCTGAAGCGCGGAGCATCAAACTGTGCCGTCAGAATCGATTCTCAACGAGAAAGCCCGCTGCGGGGACTGTCCCCGCAGCCCTGAACGCATCGACGGCGGGGACACTCCCCGAGAGGCCAGCGGCGGCGGAATTCCGAGCCGAAAAGACGGTGGTTTCGTCTGCGTCTGATCGACCATTTCACGCGGTCTTTCGCCACCCAAATCGGCAGCGTGCGGCGTGGGCGGCTCAGGTTTCAGCACGGCTGGACCAACGCCCTGCAATCGGAGTGATCGTTGCAGACGCTGCGGTTGTCACAACCGTCGGAATCGATTCTTATCGAGAAAGCCCGCTGCGGGGACTGTCCCCGCAGCACTGAGCGAATGGACGGCGGGGACAGTCCCCGAGAGGCCAGCGGCGGCGGAATTCCGAGCCGAAAAGCCGGTGGTTTCGTCTGCGTCTGATCGAGCATTTCACGCGGTCTTTCGCCACCCAAATCGGCAGCGTGCGGCGTGGGCGGCTTAAGTTTCAGCCCGGCAGGACCAACGCCCTGCAATCGGAGCGATCGTTGCAGACGCTGCGGTTGCCACAAAGTTCAGAATCGATTCTCAACGAGAAAGCCCGCTGCGGGGACTGTCCCCGCAGCACTGAACGAATCGACGGCGGGCGGGGAGACTCCCCGAGAGACCGGCGGTCAATGGCAGTCACTTTGTCGCCTTTCGCTCGGCGAAAGGACTTGCAGTGCCGTTCTTTCGCGGAGCGAAAGACGACTATCGCAGCCCCGACGGCGAAAGTGACTGCAATTGGGCCAGCGACGGAATCTCGGGGCGAAAAGCAAGCGGTCTCGTTTGCTGTTTACAGCTGATTGACGCGGATTTTGGGCCGCTCGCTGCTGACGAATGGCAATGACTGCGTCTGATGGCACGACGCTTCTAATTGCTGGATTCCAATGCTCGATTGACGGACTCCAGCAGCACTTCCATGGCGAAGGGCTTTCTGAGGTAATCGACAACACCGAGCATTTCCGCATAGGCCTTATGTCGACTGCCCTCGTTGGCGGTCATCATGATGACCGGTGGTGCATTCTGCATCTGTGCGAGGAATTCGAGGACGGGAAAGCCGCCCATTCCGGGCATCATCATATCTGTGAGCACGAGATCGGGGCTACGGGTTTGGATGAGTTTTCGGCCCTCCTGGCCGTTTCTGGCCGCCAGCACCTGGTATCCTGCGGCGTTCAAAACACTTTGGATCGTCGACGAAATATCCCTGTCGTCCTCGATCACGAGGATTGTTTTCTGATTTTCTGCCATGACGGCCTCCTGTGCTGGGATCCGGAGCTAGTTGCCTGCTGCGGCCACGGTCTGGGTTTTTGGAACGGCGGGGAAGGCAGCGGCAGTTGAGCCGTCTTCCGCGTTCCAGATTCGCACTTCACCGTCATAACTTCCCGAGGCCAGTCGTTTGCGGCCGGCGTGTTCAGCGACAGTGTAAACCCAGTCGCGATGTCCGGCGAATTTCTTCACAGCGGCGCCGTCGGCAGCTTTGTGCTGATGAATGCTTCCATCGCCGCTGGCGGTGAGCAGCAGATCGCCGACTTGCACGCGAACGCGAAACACGTCGCCCCCAAAGCCGCCAATTGTTCGCAGATCCTTTGCGTCGCCGGCCTGCCAGATCTTCAGCCGTTTGTCAGCCCCGCCACTGACGACCTGGTTGCTGTCAGCCAGGAACGCGGCGGTGTAAACAGGTTCCCCATGGGCTGGAAAGGTGACAATCGGGTTGCCAGTAGTCGCATCGAACACCTTGCAGGTCTTGTCTCTGCTGGCGCTTACGAGTCGCTGGCCGTTGGGAGCCCAGTTGATGTCCATAACCCAGTCCGCGTGGTCTTCGATGCGGACAAGCTGTTCGCCGGTTTCCGGATTGACGACTGTGATGGAGCGATCAGCACCGGCGCAGGCCAGTTTGGTGCCATCGGGGCTGAAGGCTGCGGCAAAGACGGAGTCGCGGGATCGAATCAGGGTGCGGATGAGTTTGCCGTCGGCTGCCGAGAAGAGTTTGAGTTCTCCGAGTTGCCCGGGGGTACCGGAGGCAACGGCAATACGAGTTCCGTCGGCGCTGTATTCCACATCATGAATGCGTTCAGCGAGGTTTGAGATGCGGCGGATCAGACTGCCATCAGAGGCGTTCCAGACGAGCACTTCATGATAGCCGGAAGAGGCCAGTTGCTCACCGTCGGGGCTGAAGGCAACTGCTGTGACTGGAATCGCCGTGCGATACTGTTCCGGGGGCTGCGGCTGAGCGAACTCGGGCATGACATCGAACAGGTCGGAAGTGGCAGCGAGTCCTGCGTCGAGTGGTGCGCCGACATCAATCCAGCTGGCGAGCACGTTGATTTCAGCAGCAGCGAGCGGATCAGCTTCTTTGGGCATGGATCCATCACGAATCATCGAGAGCATCAGTGAGTCATGGCTTTTACCCGAGCTGAAGGCTGGTCCGGATTCGCCCCCTTTGCCCATAGCGGCGAAGGAGTCGAGATTTAATCGACCGCCGGGGCTGCGGGTATTATGACAGGCGACGCAGCGGCGGGCGAGGATTGGGGCGACGTGTCGAGAGAAGGAGACGAAGCGACCGAGCGGTTCGAGGGCGGCTTCGGCCTGGCGGCGAACGGTCAGAGTTTCGGTTTCGGCCAGAGCGATTTCGGGGTCAAGTTTTTGGAGGGAGGGTTCGAGAGCCAGCAGCTGGGCGTTGAGGGCAGTCTGCCAGTTTGCGCCATCGGCTTTCAGGGTATTCAGTTCAGCGGTGCGGTTGTTGGCTGCGGCGATGGCATCAGCGGCAGCCTTGTGTGCGGTACGCTGCGGTTCGGCGGCTGTGTTGACGGTGTTGAGTTCAGCTGATTTGGAGTCCAGTTCAGTTTTCGCAGCCGTCAGTCGGGCGGACTGGTCATCACGACTTTTTGTGAGTTCAGCCAGCAAAGTCGCGCGGGCTGCGGCGACGGGTGCCAGATCGGCAAGAGATTTCTGCAGTCCCTGAACCGCGACAGAGGAATCGACACCAACGACGGTGGAGGCCTGCTGCAGGGTGTCGAGCGATTTCTGCAGAGAGGCGGTGGATTTACGAAGTCTTTCGTCGCTGTTTTTGGCTTCTGTGAGCCGAGTTTCGTGTTCGGTGAGCGAGTTGGCGGCCACTTTCATGGCTGTGCTGGCGGCTTCGACCGCAGCGCGTGCGGCGGTGACTTTGGTTTCGGCGGCATCGAGAGCAGTTTTGGCTTCGGTCAGTTTCTTATCGAGCTCGGGGCGCTGGGCGGTGATGGCAGCAAGCTGCTGTTCGGCCTCGGAAGCACGACTGCGCCATTCGACGGAGGACTTCCGCAGCTGTGCAAGCTGAGTCTGGAGCTGTTTGCGGGCGTCGAGCAGAGACTGGAAGCGAGCGTTCGCCCGGTCTGCAGTGGCTACGAGCACGTCGGCCGCTTCGTGTTGCGGGAGGACCGCTTCGATGGAAGTGATGGACTTCTGGAGAGCTGCCGACTGTTGCTGGAGCTTTTCGGCTTCGGACGTTTCCATGGCCAGCCGCTGTTTGGCGGCATCGAGCTGTTTCTGAAGCTCGACGATCCGCTGGTCGGAAACAGCCACTGCGCCTTTCCTGAGGCTGAGATCGCGGTCTGCTGCCTGTTTTTCCATTCGGGACCGCTGAAGCTGTTCTTTGAGCTGAGCAGCGGAGCGCGCCGGAGGATCTGCGATCAGGCACGGGCTGCTGAGAAGGAGTGCGGCGAGGGCGCAGAGATTGAGGCAGGAGGGGAGGAGGCGGGAGGCAGTCATGACGGAGCCCTGCGGAGTAGGGGAGGCGGGCAAAAGCCGGAGACGGCGACGCAGGGGGAGCCTGAGTGCGTCACCGGACTGCGTTAGGATTCCCCCTGAACGCCGGATTGTCAAGCTCTCCACATTCCGTATGGGTCGCCAATTTCGAAATCCGGAGAGTTTTCCGGACCGGAATGAGCCCCGCAGGCAGCGCAAAAAGAAAGCCCGGCACGATTGATACAGGCCGGGCTGGATGGAATTGCTGGTTGGTGGGCGCAACAGGGCGCGGGGAATGAAGCAGCGAACAGCTGAAAATCAACCCTTGCGGTGACGGATCCTTGATCGCATACGACGCTTCTTGCGACCAATCTTCCGACGACCCTTACCCGTCTTCTTTGTGCCCATGAGCCAGTGATCTCCAGTGAAGTTACCAAACGTGCGGACCGGGGAAACGCGGAAGCATAACAACCCTGCGGCCACTGATCAAACCACGTTACGCCGGATTTTTATCCGACAGATTCCGGAAAATCGGAAGGCTATTCTCCGCGAAGGATGCTGGCAATCGCACCTTCCGGGTCCTCAAACGGTTGCGGATGGTCTCCCAGCCATGCCACCTGACCGCGGCGGTCCACCAGAAACAGCGCTGGCATAACGACAGCAGATTTTCCCGCACTTGCGGGCTCCGAGCACACTCCCCAGATACGGCTGCAGGACTCCGGGCTTCCGGCATTTGTGTCGCGCAGCACCGGAAAAGGGAATGAAAGTGCCTGGGGCTTGATGTCGGGAGCGAGTGGGGTGGAGATTGCCAGAATCATCACACCTTCGGCCTTCAGCGCCGGCTGGTATTCCTTGAGTTTCAGCAGCACTTGATCGGCCAGCGGTCCCGTGCGACCGTCGAAAAACGCCACGAGCACTCGGTGCCGCCCGAGGTAACCCCGCAGCTGTACCGGGCGATTATTCTGATCGAGCAGTTGAAAACCGGGAGCAGGCTGCGAATTCTGCATCGCCGGATCCACCGCCTCGCGACGGTGCGGATTCGCCGCCCGGTAAATGGTGGCGACTGTCACAGCAGCCAGTGCGAGCAGCAGTACGATGAAGCGGGGTTTCATAAATGCAGACTGGTATGAAAGCGACAGACGGAGAATTCACAGGCTATGGATTCACAAACGTGGTCCCGGTGCAACTGTGCCTGTCTGCCATTCAGGTTCAGGCTGCGGGACTTCGAAGGCGCTGGCGATGGTGGCGGGAACGCGGCAGGGCTGAAGCGTGGAAAACGACACAAAAGCCCACTGCGTCTCCGCTCGGACAATCGGCCGATCGCCGCGGAATATGAGATAGCGACGGCGCGACGTCACCCGCTTCAGGTCTGCCACCCACGTGCGAATCAGCAGCAGATCACCAGGAAAGGCCGGCCCCAGATATTCGATCAAATGAGACTTTGCCACCCAGCCACTCCCATGACTTGCGTAGTCGGCAGATGACCAGCCCTGAACAGTCGAATGAGCGATGGCCGCATCCTGCAGCCAGCGGAGATAAACCACGTTGTTGACGTGTCCGACAAGATCCGCATCTTCCGACAGCGCTGTCACGGAATGTTCAAAAATGGCCGGCATGGCTGCAGCACGACTCCTTAACAGCGTCAGGCAGGCTGCGGTGGCCGCAGCGGAAGATTCCAGACCTGGCCCGTCCACGCCCCAGTCACCCACGCATCCTTCGTGGCGTATTCCCTCGCAACGACTCGATCGCTATGGACTTCCATGTAGAAGAAAGCCTGCTGAGTTCCCGCGAAATGACTGCTGTTGTCCACATTGAACGTTGGAATACCCTCAGATGCCGGGCTTTTGGTCCCGTTCCAGCGGAACACATTGCGACCGTGAGTATGCCCGTAGAGCACTCCCGCGATCCGATACGGCTGCAGCGCCCGGTAGTAGCCGTGGACGTCGGCCGGATCCCACTCACGCTGACGCGCCGTCGCGTCGTCAATTGACTCCGACGTGGAATAGCGGAGCACATCAATGTGGTGCATCAGCAGAACAGGACGGCCCGATTCACCCACGTGATCCTTCAGATCGGCCAGCAGAAAATCCAGACTCCCATGCGGCGCGTACCGCCGCGTCCGCGAAGGCTCTGAAACTTCCCCCACCACAATTCCAAGGCAGACCACGTGCACCGGCCCCCAGTCGAAGGAATACTGCAGACCGGATGCAGACACGTTGACCAGACCGGAGCGGCGGCGGTTTCGATCCCGCATCTTCAGGGTGGCGTAGCCGTCACCGCGGGGACTATCGTGGTTGCCGTGGACATCAAACAGCGGAAAGCGGAGCAGACCGTCGCTGCCCGTCGTGCCGAACATCTCCAGATAACCGCCCCACTCCGTCTGCTGCATCGGGACTTTCGGTTTGTCCCCGCTGTCGATGCAGTCGCCCGCATGAAGAACTCCCTGCGGCGAAAGCACCCTGCCGCCACCAGCAGACTCGGGAATCGCAGTTTCAGGCAGTTTATTTAAGGTATCGATCAGTCGCTGATTCACAGTCAGTGAACGATCGTCAATCTGCGATGGATCATCCTCGCGGGCGAGCACATGCGTATCGCCAATGAGAAAGAAAGCAACAGGCGGCTCACTGAAACTGCACGAAGGGCTCGCTCCCGCCAGCAGCAGACTGCTGCCTGCGGAAAGGAACTGTCGACGAGAGTACGCGCTGGAGAGCATCCGCGGGATCCGTGTCAGGTGTTTTCCGGAATGGAAGGGATCTGCGGAAGTGGTATCGCGGAAAACAGCGGATGTCAATCCGGGCCCCTGTCAACGACCGGACGGCTCTGCCAGCCAGGCAGGTGCAACCCAGGCGTGCGGGTTAAACAGACTCCCCGGTTTGTTGTGCCCATCCCGCAGCGAACGATACTGTGTCTGCGGAGTCTGCGGAGGGCCTGCATCGGGGCCTGAAGAACTGTGCAGCGCCCGCTCGATTGAGCCCCCGACCGGTGGTCTGACGGAACTCGCAGAGGCCCGCAGCACTCCGCCGGCGGGCTGCTCGGCAAATATCGACGGTGTCGGCGGGACCACCGTCGAAGGGCTGCGGGAGCCAGAAGACTGTTTCGTCGCCAACTGCGATTCCGAACGCCGGGAAGATTTTCGTCCAGTGAATAATGTGCGCAGCCATCCAGGCGATGGAAGGGTCCGACCAGGAAGCTCCTCCAGTCCCTCCGTGAATGTTTCACGAACGCCTGCCAGTGCACCACGGAAATTTTCGGATTTGCCCGTACCGTCCGTCCTGCCGCCCCGCACCAGCGTCCCACCATGAAACGGTGGAGCCGCAGTTGCGGGCATCCTGACTTCGCCAGGCGCCCTGCTCTTCACTGACAGTGGCTGTACAGCAGGTCCCTCCTCCACGTGAGACATTGATTGTGGAACACCACCCGGGACGGCTGCACCGCGAATCAGCGGACGCATCGAAACTTCCAGCGGAGGTGGCACAGGACGCATTCCCGCCAGTCGCTCGTTCGGTATCGCCGGAACGGGCGACGGCATGATGTGGGCGAGCGGCTCCGTGGGCTGCGGCGGGACCAGGTCGCTCGTCGTTACAGGATCTGCTGGAGGGGCAACAGGCAGCTCGGGGACAGTCCCCGGCTGTAACCCCGGTGGGGCAGGCTCGAGCGGCGGTTCGGGAGCCGGTGCTGGGGCTGGTGGCAGTTCGGGTGTCGGCACAGGGTCAGGTGCGGCAGCGGGGCTGACAGGTTCTGCGGGAGCAGGAGAAGGTAGTTCCGCGGGAACAGGCGATGGCTCAGCGGCAGGTTCCGGTGAAGGCATGGGCGTTGCAACAGGCGCTGATTCTGGTTGTGGCACCGGCTCCGGTTCTGGCATCGGTTCCGGTTCTGGCTCTGGTGCTGGTTCTGTTGCAGTGACGGGCTCTGGTGCTGGTTCTGTTGCAGTGACGGGCTGTGGTTCAGGAACGGTTGCAGGCTTATTTGGGCCGAGCGAGGAAGGTTCAAACAGAACCTGCGGCATCGCATCATTATCAGGCGACGCTTCGTGAGGTTTCGTTGATTCGGCCAGCGGATCGAACGCCTGCTCGACAAGGCCGCTTCGCAACTGTCGCGGAGCAGCCTCCTGTCCGGCCGGAGGTTTTGGCGGTTGTGTCGGGCCATGGGGTAGTGACTGCGGCTTCGAGCCCTGGTCATCCCGTGGGCGAGAGGCGAGTTGTCGGGAGATTTCGGAGAGCTGCTGCTTCATCGAGCGAAGTTCGGCAGCGAACTCGGGAATGGCCATTGGATCCGGATCTGCGGAGGCTGGTCTCCGGTTCTCCCGGGGCTGTGGGCGTGCCGATGGGCGGAGTTGCTGGGGATTGACCGGCGTTCTGGAGCTGTTCACAACGCCTCGAGGCTGCATGGCCGCTGCGCGGCCTGTGGCTGACCGCGGCCCCGGCCTGCGCACCTGTTGCGGCACGGGCTCCGGCTCAAATTCGGGCTGCAGGTCGGCCGACTGGTAACGTTCTTCAGGAAACGCCTCGAACATCTGCTCGGCTGCCGGGAACTCCGGGGATAATTGATCCGGAGCGCCGGGCTCGATGCCTGCAAGTGGAGGCAGTCGATCGGGAATTGGCGGCTGCGATGTCAGGGAAAGGTCCCGAACCCGATCATCCGCAGTGTCCGTTTCCAATCTCGGAAACTGCACAACAAACAGCGGATCGCCCTTGAAGGTGGCGGGCTCCGAGTCGGGAGAATCCTTACGGTCCTTTTGCCGTTGCGGAAGATTGATCAGAAAGAGTAGTCCAAGCCCACAGGCAAGAGCGGCCGACAGCAGTGTTGTGCTGAGACTCAGCAGAGAGGCGGCAGTTGGGCGGGCAGGTTCAGCGGAGGCCATCCCTGGCGGACCTTTGAGTATGGAAACAATCTCGGGAGCGAGGACGGGGCGGGGAATGGTGAGTGAAACGCTCCGTATCATCCCGATCGTCAGCAGGCCGTGGTCTTCTGCACAAAAAAATCGCTGTAATCACTACATTTGGAAAAATTGGAATAAAAAAACAGCGCGGCAAGGTCCCCTCAAAGCCTCCAGGCTTTCCTCACCGCGCTGTTTGTAGTGTTGAGATTGCGTCAGCCGCCCTGAGTTAACCTACGCAGTCCGGGATGACGTGGGAACATAGGTTG
>JBJTOP010000340.1:0-5012 GCA_046074645.1 Planctomycetaceae bacterium
CTTTGTAGAACCTCTTGGAAATCCAGCGCAAACATCTGCTGTACTTGCAAGTTAATTCTAAATTAGACTACCAAGACTCCCTAAGCAATCATTTTTTGTGACAATACTGTGACTATTATTTTTTGAATGATAGTAGGGGGGAATTATTTATTTCCAGATATGCGATGAGTGTGAAGGATTTTTTGGTGAAATGTTTTACAGGATGTGTTCTGTTTGCCATTGATGTCTTTATGGGGCTCGCTGGAATCTGCTGCGGGGCTGCGGGGCGGGCGTTCAGAGGATGTTTTGGACGCGGGAGTTGATTCCGATGACGACACTTGCATTTGACAGTGGGATGGGGAATGTTTCAGATCGACGCGGAGAGGGATTGCGGCTGTCTAGTGGCCGGACCGCGAAGGCTGTGATTCAGGGACGGGGCGATGCGGATGGCGACTGGGCTCCGCAGCCAGAATCGCTGCGGGGAGATGGCACGGGGCACCGCACTGTCGGAGACTTTCGAACCACCATCACGGGACGCAACCAGCCCTGGCCACTGAAAGCGTGAGGTCCATCAACCCTTCGGTTGTTGGCCTTCGCTTTCTCGTGTGCGTGAACAGTTTGGGTGCCATGTACCCTCGCACTTCCGGCGATGCACTCGGGCGGTGATTCCACTTTTTGACGGTCGCGGCTCTGTGGGGGCATATGCGGCGGCGTTTATGGAATTCCATTGCGATGGAGGCGGCGTGGTGCAGCGCGCTTTGCCGCGCGTCTACAGGCGGGAACGGATTGCGTCCAGAGCCTGCTTTGCGGCGTAATCGTAGATGAACTTGTCGTCAGCAGCCAGTTTTTCCAGAAGTGGGATGCTTTTTTCCGTCCCAATTTTTTGAAGAACTTCGATCATGTCACTGCGGATGCTGTTGTCTGTCGATTTTTCGACCAGCTGCAGCACAAGAGTTTCCACCGCTGGTCCCAGTTCGATCAGTTCAGCATTCACTTCACGTCGCACGGAATAATCCATCAGCATGTCCAACACCGCCATCCGGTCGGTTTCTGATCCAAACCTCAAAAGTGTTCGTGCGAGGATCGGTTTGGAGGAGTCAGAGAACTGTTTGTCCTTGTTTTCAAGGACCAGCCTGACCTGATTGATTTCGGCAGCAGTGGCCCAGTGACACAGAGCTTTCACGGCATAATCTTTGACGGTGGAGTTGCTGTTTCCAAGGTGGTTTGTGATGGCCCGCAGAACATCAGCGCGTTTTTCGGGGACGAGGGCAATTCTGGAGAGGCGTTCGAAGTGGGCGTAGGCTTTGAAGTCACCTTCGGCCATGCGAATTTCCTGAATAATCTGATCGATCAGCATGGGATCGGGAATTGTCGCATCTCGCTGCATTTGTTCCTCGCGGGCAGCCCGCTCAGCGGCGGCCTGCTGACGTTCCCGCAGAACCTCATCGCGATCCCGAAGCGTGTAGCGAAGTGTGACAGGAAGTTTCAGACTGCCGTCTTCGTCATTTCTTTCGATAACAGCCTGGTATTCAAGGCCGGCGGGGACACAGCGAGTCAGATCGAAGACCAGATTACCGGTACCGCGAATGACCATCCACGGCTGGCCACCGATTTTTTTGGCGGTCACAAGTTCGTAAGTCTTGCTGATGGCGATTCTGTCATTGAGCATCTGTCCGGTCTGCCACGAGGTACGCTCAACGGCCGGCACCTGCTCGATTGTCTCCTCAGGCTGTTCGAAGCCGGGAAGTCTTCCGAAGCCGGGAGGTCTTCCGAAGCCGGGGCGAAAACGCGGAACGAATCCAAAGGGGCGTTCGGAACGCAGGACACGGCTGATGGTCGTGCTGGATTCCACATTCCACTGCGTGTCGGAAATTTCTCCGAGCTGTTCCATGACGAGCAGTGCGGCGGCGCCCAGAACTGCAGGGAGCTGCTCTTTCGTGTCGAATTCGAGGACCTGTCCGAGGTCGTTCACCTGCAGTGTCCCACTGTCATGGTGGATATCCGGAGGGCCGGAGAAACCGTTTCGTTCACGCGAAACGGTGGTGAAGTGGCCTGAGTATGCGAGGGATACTGCGGATCTTGCTGATCGGCCACGAACGCGCACGAGGGCCACTGCCGGAATGACCTGCCGAGCAGCTTCCTCCCGCGCAATCGCGGGGGCTCGTGCGACCGTTGGTAGAGTGATTCCCTGTGTGGCGGCAAGGTTTCTGAGCTGATTTCCGGGGGCTGCAAATCCAACTGCAGTCACGTCCGCACCGGTGAGCTTTGCACTGGCAACGCCAACGATCTGACCAGCGGAGTTGACTACGGGGCCGCCGCTGTTTCCTGGGTTCAGCGCGGCGTCAATCTGAATCCGTCGGCCTCGATCACGATCGTTGATGAGCCCCGCCACGGTGCCTGTTGTCACCTTGACGTCGTTGCCGAGCACATCAGACAAAGGGAAGCCCACGGCGAGGACACTCTCGGCCAGCTGGAGCTGGTCGGAATCAATCAGGCTGAGCGGGCTCAGGCCAGTGGCATTGATACGAATCAGCGCCACATCCGTGGCTGCGTCGCTGGCGACGACAACGGCGGGATATACTTGTCCCCGATGGACAACCTCAATACTGCTGGCACGCTCGATCACATGAGCACACGTGGCCAGAACTCCGTCGGAAGTGACCACGAAGCCAGTGCCGGTGCCTTCTTCTTCATCCGGAGTCCCTGCGACAGGGCCGGTGACTGTGTAGCTGAGCTGTCCTGACGTTTTGCGGCCGTCATTCTCTTCACCCTCCCAAATTGTAAACTCATAGACGTACTCCTCGTCTTTCGGCCATGAGTAGCCAAGTCGTCGACCACCGGGACGCAGCGGTGGCGGAGGCTGGGTGCTTTGCGGGGAGCTGGCCGGAACGGCGGGAGGTGGCTGCGGTGAAAAAGCCGGGCCTGGTGGCGTCGCCTGTGCGAAGCCCGGCGGCACCTGTGCGAAGCCTGGAGGAACCGTGGAGGGAGTCGTTGCTGCCGGGGGGGCTGCTGGAAATCCGGGCGCTGCTGCTGCTGCAGGAGCGGCTGCCGACGCCGCGCCAGCAAAGCCACTGGGCGGTTGAATTTCTGCGGAGGGTTGCGGTGCGGAAGGCGTCGGATCAGCCTGAGCGACCGCCGGGGCCGAATTGCCGCTGCCGCCAAAAAAAAATCGCAGGGCTGCAGAAAACCCGATCAGCCCCAGCAGCAGCACACCGCAAACGATGAGGATTTCTTTTTTGGCTGATGATGATTCAGCCTCCGCGCGGTCTTCGAGTCGCAGGCGGGCACGGCGGGCGGTGCCTGGGTGTGGCGCGGCATCTTTCCTTTCCTTGGCCGTGCCGTGCTGGTGGACGGCAGGTTGCTGTTCAGGCTGAGACGCCGGGGACAATTGAGCGGGTAAGGCGGATGACGCGGTGAGAGTCTGTTGCTGAAGCGGCTGACCGGTGGTTTCGTCCGTCCCGTCCAGTGGCTGGACGTCCACACGGTCACTGCAGTTTGGACATCGAAGGGCGATCCTGCGATCCGACATGCGAACCCGAAGTTTAGCCTGACACGCCGGACACAGCACGATGCGATGCGTTGAAGACATGGGAATACTCCATTGAGGCCCTGCAGCAGATGTAACAAAAACTACTGATGTTCGTGAAAAACGCAAGCAGCGATCGAGTGGATTTCATGCCGTCCTGATACTTTTCCAAACCAGCGAGTTTCTGTAATCTGCAGAGCCTGCCGTAACGCGTCGTTTCAGAGCTGTCTCGTCCGCATTGCCCTCATCGGAGTTCCCTGATGAATCCCGTCCGCGTTTTGCTTCCTCTGCTGGCCGTTACGCTCCTGTCTGTTGCCAGCACGATTGCTGTGGCAGCGGCCGCACCGCCGCAGGAACCTGCATGGCAGGATCTGTTCAGCGCGGGTGATCAGGGCATCGCCCTGTACCGCATCCCGGGGATCGTCGTGACTGACAAAGGCACAGTTCTCGCCTATTGCGAAGCGCGCCGCAACAGTCGCAGTGACTGGGGCGAGATTGAAGTTCATCTGCGTCGAAGCACCGACGGTGGTGTTTCGTGGTCTCCCCCGCAGCGCATCGCTCATCACGGGGAACGCATTCCGGGCAGTTCCGGCAAGGCTGCCGACGACGAACAGCAGACCGTCAATAATCCGGTCGCCATCGTCGATCGCATCAGTGGCTCTGTCGAGTTCCTTTACTGCGTCAACTATGCCCGCTGCTTCTCCATCCGCAGTCTCGATGATGGTGTTACATGGTCCGCCCCCGTCGAAATCACAGCCACGTTCGAAGCCTTTCGCCCGCAATGCAACTGGAAAGTGCTCGCCACCGGTCCCGGACATGGCATCCAGCTCCGCTCCGGAAGACTCATCGTTCCCGTCTGGCTGGCCTATGGCGGAGTGCGCGATCATCACCCCTCCGTTACCGCAACGATTTACAGTGATGATCATGGAGTCACGTGGCAAGCCGGTGTTGTGGCAATTCCCGATACCGCTGAATTCAATGATCCCAACGAAACCATCGCCGCAGAACTGTCTGATGGGCGAGTACTTCTGGTGGCTCGCAGTGAATCCTCACCCAACCGCAAACTGCTGCTCACCAGCCCCGACGGTGCCTCAAACTGGACAGCTCCTCGATTCCACCAGCAACTTCTGGAACCGATTTGCATGGCCGGACTGCTGGCCGTCCCCGGTCGCCCCGGGACGCTCCTGTTCTCCAATCCTGCCACGGTTGGCACGGATGATCAGGGACGTGAACGACCGAACAGTCGAGGCAAACGTGAGAATCTGACGATTCGTCTCAGCACTGACGATGGTGCGACCTGGCCTGCCAGCCGCGTCCTCGAACCCGGAAAATCCGCCTACTCTGACCTCGCCGCTCTTCCCGACGGAACAGTTCTCTGTTTCTGTGAAGTCGGCAATCGACTCAGATTGGCCCGATTCAGCATCGACTGGGTCACCCGACCATAGGCCCCGACAGCCGAGTCATCACCGCCAGCCGCATGGCGGCAGCCTGCGGGCAGGAGGCCCTG
>JBJTOP010000341.1:0-11863 GCA_046074645.1 Planctomycetaceae bacterium
GCCACCATAGCCGCGGCGCTGGGATGTCCGGCGATCACCGCGAGGAACAGCACAAGAAGTGCACCCTCGCTGGCATGGTAGCCGGAAAGAAAATTACGGCCTTCAGCCATAGACGGATCGGTGAAACGGATAACACGGGGAGATGCGCTGGCAGAAGGTGACAGTGGCATACTGGCGAAAGGTGCCGAGCCAAACAACTTTGCCCACGAAATCAATCGCAGAGATTCGTGGCAGATTTCCTTAGCTCTGATATCTGACTTTCGCCTTGTAAGAATCCTATGGACCGCCTCGCGGGGGCCGCAACCCGAAAATCCCAGCGGTTCTCGCGGTTGAGTCTCTGGACTCACTCCTCGCAAAACCGGCGTTGTGGGTGAATAGATGACGAAACGCCGTAATAGGCGCAACATCGCCAGGGCAACGTCGTCGGGTTCAAGTTCTACCGCCCGTAGCGCCGCAAGTCCTGCTTCTTTATTTCCAGCATTTCGCATGCTGGAGCCACGGCTTGCCAATTTGATTTTCCCCCGCATCCACGCCTCGTGCTTAAGAGCCACTCAGGTGACGGGTCCTTGAGAGGAATTGTGCAAATCGGATGTGTTTCCGGGATTATCAGCCAAACCAGCACCGTCTGCTGCGTTCGTATGGACGACGGTGCCTGGCAGTCGGGGGCTAGTGCTTTTCAGCTGCTGATGTGTGATCGTGCAGAATCAGCCAGCGATCGTCTTTGCGGGACATGAGCAGGGTGAACAGTCCGGTGTCGTTGCCGACAGAGGGATCTCGCTTGAGCACGTAGCGTCCAAAAACTTCCGCCCACTCTGAACTGAGCACCCGGATTTCGAGATCCTGAAAGGACAGCGTTCCCATTTTCTCGCGGGTGTCGTAGTGTTTTTGGTAGCGTTCGAGTGTTTGCTGCCAGCCTCGCTGTACCGCATCGCCGCTGGCGAAACGCAGATTCTTATCCCGCACATAACCCTCCATGAACGCGGGAATATCGCCTCGATTCCAAGCCTCCGCCTGGGCCATCAGAACAGTTTGAATTGATCGTTCCGCGGCCTGCTCATCGACAGTGCTGTAAGCACGTCCGGCTTCGACGCCGGACAACAGACCACCGGATGCCGCACCGAGTGAAAGCAGCAGCAGCGCGGAGGCCACGCGCTGAACGGGCCGGCTGCGGTCGGCCAGCAGTCGGCGGAAACCGGTCGAATTCCTGTTTTCATCAGCTGGAACCACGTGTCTGTCTTTCTTGAAATGATTGCGCGGCGGGATTTTCTGCTCACTCGGTGTGATCATAAACCAACAGATGTCAAATGGAAAAGTTGCTGCAGTTACCATGCACGGTAACTGCAGCACATTCACTGGGTGTGGTAGTCTGATCTCTCAACTTCGGCAGATACAACCCCTGGAGTGGTGGCAAGGTCAGGCAATTGGTCTGCGGCCACTGTACCCGTGAGTACTCCGATGGAATCGAGCATCTCTCGGAGGACGAACCCTCGCAGTTCAAGGGCCGCTGCGATCTGAGACATTCTGTTCCAGTGTTTTTCGTCCACGAGGACCGTGACGTTCACAAGCCGACTGTCCACCATGCCACAAACTCCATCAAGTTTTGCGTTGAATGTCGTTAACGATCAGAGGGGAGCCTGCACCAGTCCGGCGCCGACGTCGCTGTTTGGAGCAGAGAGCCGGCGGGCGTTGCTGGTGAGCAGCTGCCAGAGTGCCTGTGAGGACGTGGCGGCACCGCGTGCCTCCAGCCACATCGCGGCAATTCCAGCGACATGCGGGGTCGCCATGCTCGTGCCTGAAATGGAGTGGTGACCTGAGGGACCGCCGGCAACAAGAGCAGGTTCCGGCCAGCTGGAGAACACAGCAACGCCCGGCCCGGAAATATCAACTCCGCCACCGTTGGGATTGATGGCGCCATTTGAGAATGAAGCAACTTTCAGGCTGTTATCGACCGCGGCGACTGCCATGATGGAGGGGCAGTTTGCCGGACGACTCACCGGACGCGGAGGCGAATAGCGGTTGTTGGTTCCGGGAATACGGCTGTCGTTACCGGCGGCCGCGATGATCAGAGTTCCCGGACGCGACAACAGTGCTCGCTGTGCAACGGTTTCATAAATCGTTGAGAACGTGTCACCGGGCCGCACGGGGCCTCCGAGAGACATGGAGATGATGCGACACTGGTTGGAAATGGCCCAGTTGATGCCAGCAAGGATTCCCGAATCTGATCCTTCCCCATTGTTGGCGAGCACCTTTCCCACGTACAGCTCGCCACGATATGCACAACCGTAGCGACGCGTGCCGTTCACTCTTTGCTGGAACCCAAGACTTGTGCCGGCACAGTGTGTGCCATGTCCGTTGCGATCGTCCACGGTTTCATTCGGAATGAACGAGCGCAGCCGTGTCGGAGCCAGACGCCCGACAAAGTCCGGATGATTCAGGTCGATGCCAGTGTCGAGCACGGCCACGCGGATGCTGTTTCCAGTCCATCGAGAAATGTTTGCCCTTGTCGCCTGGAGTCCCCAGGTGAACTGAGGGTTGTCGAGGAAAGCGATTGCAGCTGCGGCGGCGTCACCTTCACTCACGGCGGTGCCGCTTGTCAGCTGCGTGTACAGGTGCGAGACGGCATCCTTGTATCCCCGGAGATATTCAAAGGGAAAGCTGCTGGAAACCGGATCCGAGAGCGCGTAAAGGACCTGCTCCGGTTCCACAGCGAGGATCGCTCCGTCTGCGGCGGCCGCTGCCTGAAGTCCACCCAACTGTTCCGGATCAGTATCGACGACAGCAACCTGCAGCTTATCCAGAACGAATACGCTGGAGGCATTGGCAGTTGCCATGTCAACAGCCGAGTTCACGTAATCTGCCGCGTTGCACACTTCCCGAAGCCCGGTGACGTTGCGCAGCGTCTGGAGCCCCTCTTTCAGACCATCCTCGCGAAGCAGCACCAGTTGCTTCCCGGTGAACGCGGGCGCCGACTGATCGCCCGCACCCGATCCGTAACCACTTGAACCTGAATCTGTGACGTTTGAATCTGACCGAGTCATGGCAGCGATGATCCTTTACGAAGACCAATGACAGAATGAGACCTCGCTGCCCGTCGATCCGACAGTCGGAATGTTGACCGGTGTCAGCGATGACACGTCTATCTGTCCAGAGAGATAACTGGCCGATTCGCACAAGACCTGAGCAGGAAATCCCTTTAAACAAGGAAAAAATTCAGAGAATCGTCACCAGCTTCTGTCATCGGAGCAATCGCATCGCCCGCCGGCGTCGCTTGCAGATTATTTCCGATCGCTGAGTTTCGCAAGGAGTCGCAGGAGTTCGAGGTACAGCCAGACGAGGGTGACCATGAGACCGAAGGCACAGTACCACTCCATGTATCGAGGGAACCGCTGTTCGGTGGCGCGTTCAATGTGGTCAAAATCGAGCACCAGATTCAGTGCTGCCACAATCACGACAAAGACACTGAAACCAATCCCGATTACGCCGCTGGTGTGAATGTAAGGGATCGTGAAACCGAAGAATCCTCCAATCAGGGACACCAGATACACGAGGCAGATCCCGCCCATGGCCGCGGCCATCCCCAATCGGAAATTTTCGGTTGCCCGGATCAGACCAGACTAGTAGGCAAGCAGCAGTCCGGCGAGCGTTCCGAAGGTACAGCCAACGGCCTGGGCGACGATTCCGGGGTAACGCGATTCAAAAATTGCTGAAACGCCACCGAGAAACAGACCTTCGCCTGCGGCATAGACCGGTGCCAGAATCGGACTGGCTGCGGGTTTGAAAAACATGATCAGGCTGACGATCGCGGAAACCAGCAGCCCTCCAAAAAACCACGGCAGAGCGGCTCCCAGATCCCGACCACCCTCAGCAATCACTTTGAACCACGTAAACCCGGCCGTGCCCAGCGCGATTAACAGCAGAATGGCGGTCTTGAGCACCACCCCCTGGATCGTCATCGACGCTGACACCAACGATGGCACATCCTGATCAATACCGAAGGGACCGTCTTCAAATGTGTGTGAATTGAGAACTGGGTTTGACGTTCGCATAAACCACCACCACTGCAGGAAAGGAAATTTTCACAACGCCCACCGCCATCTTCCAAAGATGCGCGAGGGCTGACAACTGGAAACATCACGTCAAACGTTCAGGAATCAGGAATTGCTCAGGGGAAAAGATGTGAAATTGTGAAAGCAGGAGTTTTTTTGTTCCCTGGGCAGGAATATTCCCGGCAACTCGGCCGGTTTCACTTCCCCGAAAATCGCGGCATTTCAGCCAGTTCTGTCTTGCATTCACGCCCGCTCCCCCTATCCTTGTTGAGACTGCGTCTCAGTCTCATGACAGCAAACCCAAGACGGATTGTCGATTTCCAGAGCAAAGGACACATTTCCTGTGCCAGCCCCGAAACTCGTCTCTCATCGCCGCGTCGGTTTTACGCTCATTGAACTGCTTGTGGTGATCGCCATCATCGCGGTCCTTGTCGCTTTGCTGCTTCCGGCGGTCCAGCAGGCCCGCGAGGCTGCTCGGCGAACGCAGTGCCGCAATCATCTGAAGCAGATCGCCCTGGCGCTGCACAACTACGAGAGTGCTCACTGCGTTTTTCCTCCGGGATTTGTCAGTGTTCCCACGGGTCCATGGCCGGGTGGCGGCAATGATCCGGTACCCGAGGCGGGGCCGGGCTGGAGCTTTTTCGCGATGCTGCTGCCTTTCGTGGAACAAAACAATCTGTCTGCCCGGATCAATTTCAATCTGCCTGTCACACACCCGGCCAACGCTGTCGGGCGCAGCACTGCGGTGTCTGTGTACCGCTGCCCCAGCGACACAGCACCAGAGAGAATCAGTGCATACCCGGCAGCGCTGGGCATCGCTGATCTTGCGGCCTGCAGTTACATCGGTTCGCTGGGTGGTGGCAATCCTGCGGACGCGCCGGGCTACACGGCGATGTACGAGCAGCCTCAGTTCAATGGCATGTTCCATCGCAACTCTGCGGTCCGCACGCGAGACATTACGGACGGAACATCGAACACGTTTGGTGTGGGTGAGCGTCAGAGTGCGTTTGCTCCGAATGGCTGGGCTGGTGTGATTCCGGGTGCGAGGACAGTGTTTTCTCAGCAGGTGGCTGCTCGTCGGGGCGTTGCGTTTGATTCCAGCCAGCGTCCGGCGATTACGATGGCAGTGGTGCATGTTCGCAGCGGCGGTCCCAACGCTCCGACCGGAAGTCCTGGCGGCTACAACGCTCCTCACACCGGTGGTGCTCAGTTCATGCTCATGGACGGCAGCGTTCGCATGATCAGCGAAAATGTGGACATCAATCTGTTTCGCTGGCTTGCTGCGCGGAATGATGGTCGCGTGATTGACAATCCGGTATCGTACTGACGCGTGAGCGGAGGTGCGTGCCTGGACGCGCGTGCCTGGCGGCCTGCCAGCTTCTGGCTGGAATGCCGGTTTCGTCTGCGCGACATTCCGGATTCCGTTCCCAGCAATTCAGCGACAACCGAGCGAACATGTTTTCGACTATGCTGTTTTTCTCCCGGAGTCGGGCCGGGTTCAAGTATGGGGTCCGTGTCACGGAGCGAAGCGCGATTACAGTTGCATCATCCGGGGCTCGTCGGCAGGGATTCACTCTGATTGAGCTGCTGGTGGTGATTGCAATCATCGCGGTTCTTGTGGCCCTGATTTTGCCGGCGGTCCAGCAGGCTCGCGATGCCGCTCGCAGGACTCAGTCGCGCAACCACCTGAAGCAGCTGGCGCTGGCGGCAGCGAACTTCGAAGATGTGCATCGGCATTTGCCGACCAGTGGCGGATACGACTATACGCCTGGGATGGCAGCGAACTCCGCTCCCTATCAAAGCCGGACTCCGCGGGGCATTGAGCCAACCCCGGCGGTGCTCACTTTTATTCCCGGCTACGGCCAGTTTCGTCCGCGCTGGGGCGACCCTGCCGACGAAACTCGGTATCAGCTGGGATCGACATTTTATTCGCTGCTCCCATTTCTTGAACAGGCGGCGCTCTTCGAGGATCCGTTGCTGTGTTATCGGACTGCGTTACCGATCTTTCAAATGCCGACGCGGCGAAGCGGGCTGGTGTCGATACCGACGGTGGATCCGGTTTACCCTGGCTGGAACTACAGTGACGGTGGCCAGGGCCCCTGTGCTCGCACCGATTACGCGGCGAATGAACTGGTATTCCGGACCACTTATTCCGGCTGGGGACAGGTGCTGCGTTTCAGGGATATCACGGATGGGACGTCGAACACAATTTTTTTCGGCGAGAAGGCGATGTCGCAGAACGCGTGGCGGGCGGGAGTGATGTACTGGGACGAACCATGGGTACTTGGTGGCAACGGTGGAGTGGGTCGTTGTGGTTACGAGCTTTACAGCGACCTCGAGTTGAATCGTTTTCCGGAGCGTGTGAACGGGGCTGGCTGGAATGACGGCCGCTATTCGTGTGGCGGCGGCAACTGGGGCACACCCAGTCCAGGGGGGCCTCAGTTTGCACTGGGAGACGGCAGCGTGCGGGGGCTCAGTTTTCAGCTTGACAAAGGCGTGATGCACAACCTGATTCGTCCGGGGGATGGCAATGTGGTTTCGGTGGAATAGGGCGTGTGGACTGTTGTTGGGGTTGGGCTTTGTGTTGGTTGTCGTGGGATGCGGAAACGACCAGCCGAAGCTTGTGGAAGTCACTGGCCGTGTGACATTGGCTGGCAAGGGGCTCACAGCCGGTTCCATCACATTTCATCCGACGGCGGAGAATTCCTTTCAGAGCGATACGCCCAGCAGTCAGCTGCAGCTGGACGGAAGTTTTCGGATGCGAACGTGGCCCTGGGGCGACGGTGTTCCTCCGGGAGATTACCGGGTCACGCTTTCACCGGAGCTGGCGGGGCGTATCGATCGCGTGCGTTACGGGGATGTGGGAACGACGCCATTATCGATCACAGTGTCGCAGGGGGCGCTGGAGGGGTATGAGTTTCGAGTGGACGAGCCGTGAGCAGTATTCTGCGGATTTCGGCGGCAAGAAAAATGGAACCGGCAGCGATGACGTAGCCGGAATCGGCAGCGAGTGCAGTTGCGAGGCTGAATGCGGCTTCTGGTGTTTCAGCGACGTGCAGTCGCGGGGGGGTTGCGAGCTGTTCGCACAGTTGGCGGGCAGCAGGCATGAGCAACTCGGGTGCGACGCTGCGGGGGTTGCATGTGAAACGCGTCAGCACCACATGACGGAACTGCGGCAGAGCACGGCGGAGCATTTCATCGGCATCTTTGTCAGCGGCCACGGCGAAGATCAGCGTACCATTGAGGTCCTGCCATTCCGTTTCCTGGAGGAGCTGGCAGACGGCACTCATGGAATCGGGGTTGTGTGCGGCATCGAGGATGATGGGGGGAGAACCAGAGAAGATTTCGAAACGCAGTGGCCAGTCTGTGAGACGAAGACCGCTGCTGATGGCGGCGGGCGAGATTTGTGGCCAGCCATTTTGCTGCAGGATTTCGCAGGCCATTACGGCGAGGCTGGCATTGTGGGCCTGGTGTTTTCCGAGCAGCGGAAGCTGGAGCTGTGAGAAGGTATTCTGTGGGGTGCGAATCTGAATGGTCTGCGAGCGGTCACCGGGCGAGTGCGGCGTTTCTGCGCCCCAATAGAAATCCTGACCGCAGACAACACGAGTGGCCTGCAGTTGTTCGGAGCGGGCGGCGACGACCGCCGAGGCTTCCGCGGGAAGCACTCCTTCAACAACGGGGACCTGCGGCTTGATAATGCCGGCCTTTTCGCCTGCGATCAGTGACAGTGTGTTGCCAAGGATCTGCATGTGGTCAAAACCGATGCTGGTGATGACAGTGACAAGAGGTCGGCAGACGTTGGTGCAGTCGAGTCGTCCGCCGAGTCCGGTTTCGAGGACTGCGATATCAATCTGCTGGTCCGTGAAAAACATCCAGGCCAGCAGCGTTGTGGCTTCGAAAAACGTGGGGTGACGATCTTCCGGCAGAGTTTCGTCGTTATCGAGCAGCAGCCGGAGCCGCTGGATGAGTGTTGTGAGCTGTTGCGGTGTTGGTTGAAGTCCGCAGACGCGCATGCGTTCTTCGAACTGGAGGATATGCGGAGAAGTGAAGAGACCGGTGCGAATGCCGGCCTGTCGCAGGATCGAGTCGATCATTGCGGCAGTGGATCCCTTGCCTTTGGTGCCTGCGATATGGACGGCAGGAATCTGCAGTTGCGGGTTGCCGAGCCGTTGCAGGAGTCGTTGAGTGCGTTCGAGCCGAAACGGGGAGTAGTCGGCGGGACGGGTCCGTTCGTAGTCGATGCGGCCATAGAGCCAGTCAAGTGCCTGGCGATAATCACTGGAATCTGATGACGCGCGGACGTTCATCCCCTGATCCTGAGCAAGCAGGTCTGCAACGGCTGGCGGCGTTGTACGAGAACAGCCGCCTGTGCAGATGGGATTCTAGTCCGAGAATATCGACAACGTCACCTGAACGGGGACGGATGCAGAAAAGGGGAAAACGCGGATTCGCAGATCAAAGCACGGCCGGAGACCACGCCGGCAGGACGGCGAGGTCGGAGAGCTGGTCGATGCCGGTCAGAAAATTCAGAGCTTCCTCGGCGCGACCGGTTTTGAGATTGACAGCGGCGATGCCGCAGACGAGGTCGTCGCGAAGAATGCTGCGACCATCCGACATCAGTGTGGGATCGCAGACGCGTGAGAGACCGACGAACGCATAATCGCCGCAACAGTCCATCCCCGTGGCATATCCGGGAAGAGCTTCGATGCAGTCGATTCCGCCGGAAACAGAATCCACGACGCACAGCTGTCCGATCCATGACTGCAGCAGGTAGAGTCTTTCGTTGTGCACTCGCGGAGCACTGGGGACGATCAGGTTTTCGAGTACAACTTCACCTGACGGGACATCAATCACAACGCCGGAAGAGAATGGATCAGATCTCCAGCCTTCCGCCTGGTCGCAGGCACCCAGCGCGGTGGCGTACCGAGGACGCCCGAGGTGCATGGCCAGTCCATTCAGATGGCAGCGATCTTCGTCTTCGATGCTGCTGATGAAGCCTGGTTTCCAGCAATTGAGTGATTCGCCGGAGTCGGCGAAGAGTGCCAGGCAGGAGCAGCCGGTGTTGGCAACCCACAGGCCTTCGTTCCCCCAGCCCATGGCGGGACTGGCCGGACTGCCGGTGTTGTGGCTGCGTTGGGCACGAAATTCCAGACGATGTGGCGCGGCGAATGGCGATCGCTTCAGGTGACTTGCGAACGCCGCTGCGGGGCTGGAGTAGATCTGAATCTGGCCGCGGACAGCGACAGCGATGCGAGCAGTATCTGCCGCCACGCCTGCAGGCTGCTGCTGGTGCAGCATCGTCAGCGACAGCTGTTCCTCGTGTACGCCCAGGGCCATCAGCAACCCGGATCTGCCGGAGGAGACGACCAGTGAGATGCGGAGTCGTCTGAGCAGATCCACAAAACCGGTGGAACTCTGACAGGACACTGCCAGACCATTTCCGGAATCGGGGGGAGGAGTCAGCAAATCAGGCGCGGCCGTGCTGCGGCCTGAACGGATGGAGATACCCGTCAACGTGTTGGCATTCATGGTCCCGGAGGGCCTTTTTTAAAAACGCTGGTGCTGAGGGCGGTATACCGACGTCAGCAAACAGCAATGACGGAAACGCACGGGCATTGACGGAGAGTGTTGCCAGGAATCAACGGTGATGGGGTGGAAAGGCAGCGTTTGCTGCTTTCTGTCGGCAGCCCCTGCAATCGGAACTGACGCACTTTGACCGCGAAAAAACCGAGAAAACATCCGTTTTCGCCCGGTGATGCGCAGCAAAACACTGACATGCGTTGATTTTGGTTGACACACTACTGAAAATGCCGCTCGTGGAATGCCTGTCCGTCCCGGGCTTTTCGCCCGAGCATTCCACCACGAAAGTCTGTGTTCGCAAAAATTATGCCACCGGAACTGCATTCATCTGTTCTCTCCCCCGTTCCCTCTCAGAAGCGTCTGTGAAACACCATTTTCAGGTTGCTCAACAACGATGTCAGATTTCACTTCCAGCCGTCCTTCCGACAAACTCACGGGTGCAGAATTCGAGACGCGACGTGCCGACCTGCCCGAGTCCGGTCGCTGGCACGAACTTCACGAAGGTCGCCTGGTACTCCTGTCTGCACCGGAAGAAATCCACGGAACCATCGTCCTGAACCTCTCCAGAATGCTGGCGGTCTGGCTGCAGTCGCGGCCCCCTGGTCAGCGCGGCTATGCCTGCCACGGACTGGGACTCCCAGTGCAGCGTGACCCGGACACTCTCTACTTTCCTGCCATTTCGCTGTTTCTCGGGAACAGCTCTTTTCTGCAGGCCGACCGTGTCATCGCTTCCGCCGTACCGGATCTTGTGATTGACATTGCCTCCACCAACGACCGTCGCAGTGACATGCGGCGACGAACCACCGCCTATCTGCAGCATGGTGTTCGCACCATCTGGGTGCCTGATCCGTTCAAAAAGGAGTTGCAGGTGATTCGTCGTGGCGACCACACTCTGGCCCTCGGAACATGGCAGACGCTCGACGGCAACCCGCTGCTTCCCGGCTTCTCCGTTCCCGTGGAACAGCTGTTCGCACAGCCAAAGTGGTGGGATGGCCGAATTCCTGAATGCCGAGTTGTCACAGAGCCTTCTGACGCCGCCGAATAACGCTCCGATTTCCCCAGCGCCATCATCACTGTCCCCTGTTTCACCCGGACACTCAAATGCCAGCTCGTGCTGCTGTTGACTGGATCAGAAATCTTCTCGGCAACGAGTCAGGTGACCAGCCCGAGCGAGCTGCAGAGGACTCGCCCGGTTCACTTCGACGAGCGTTACGGAGCTGTGAAACCACCTATGTCGAAGGCGCCTGGGAGTGTGTGCAAACGTGCCCGGAGCAGCTGGAACAAACTCCGGAAGCCTTTACCGAGCTGATGCTGGATCTGCACCGCGGAATGATGATCAAGGTGCTCGTTGAAATCGCCCGCTGTGATCGCCGCTGGCGAAAGGAAGAGTGTGCAGCAGCCCGTGTGGTGCTGCAGCACGTCTGGAACCAGACTTTCCCGGCCGAGAACCTTGAGCAGACGATCCGTACAACGGTGGAGCTCGCTGAATCGCTCTCCTGGGAATCGCTTGCTGGTCCCTTCAGAACTCTGCCACCACTTCAGGAACGTCAGAGCACTTTGCTGGGCCAGGTGATGCGGATTGCCAACCTGATCGCGCGAGTGGACGGCGAGGTCTCGGATGCCGAACTTGAAGCACTTCGCTCTGTACATCTCGGACTGGAGCTGGCCTTCGCCAGTCGTTCCGGGCGTCGCGCAGCGGCGAGGGAATCGGCCGGGACCGGAACCGAATCCAGCGGCACTCCGCCAGTATCCGGGACGCGCGCCGCACAGTCGCCAACGGTCGCCGTACCAGCAGTACCGACAGCTTCGACTCGTTTGTCCGGTATGCCGAAGCTCAGAGCAGATTCAGGTGAACTGGCGGCTGCCAGCCCGCTGGACGAAGCCCTGAGCGAACTGGATCAGCTGATTGGCATGGAGTCGGTGAGGAGGGACATTCAGGAGCTGATTGCGTTTCTGAAGATTCAGGCGGAGCGGGTTCGTCGTGGGCTGCCGGAAACACCGGTTTCATTGCACACGGTATTCACTGGAAATCCGGGCACCGGCAAAACGACGGTGGCTCGCATCTTCGGCAAAGCACTGGGCGGTTTGGGTATTCTGAAGTCTGGACATATCGTCGAGACGGATCGTTCGGGTCTGGTGGCCCGATTCGCCGGACAAACCGGGCCGCTTGTCAATGAACGAGTCGACCAGGCCCTCGACGGTGTCCTGTTTGTCGATGAAGCCTACAGCCTGGCGTC
>JBJTOP010000342.1:0-15582 GCA_046074645.1 Planctomycetaceae bacterium
GCGTCCCGGAGCGCTGCGACGATCGCCCGAGCCGCACCGACTCCGCGCGGGTCGGGGTTGGTAAGATGGGTGGCGTCGGAGGACAGGCCGTAGCCGGCGACTTCAGCGAGTATCGGGGCGCCGCGCTGCAACGCGAAATCGCGTTCCTCCAGCAGAAGCACTCCGGCACCCTCAGACAGCACGAAGCCGTCGCGGTCCCGGTCGAAAGGCCGGCTGGCATCGGCTGGGGCGTGGTTGCGTGTTGAGAGTGCGCCCATCCTTGCGAAACCGGCGATCCCCATGGGCGTGAGTGCGGCTTCGGTACCGCCTGCCACCATGACGTCAGCCATGCCGCACTGAATCAGGCGGAACGCATCACCGATGGCGTTGGTGGCCGAGGCACACGCGGTGCAGACTGCGGTGCTGGGGCCGTGCAGTTTCCAGTGGACTGAGACATTACCGCTGGCGGCGTTGATGATCAGTTTGGGGATCATGAACGGTGAAATGCGGTCGGGCCCGCGGTCGAACAGCACGGAGTGCTGCAGTTCGATTTCGTCCAGACCGCCGATGCCGCTTCCCAGCAGAGTGCCATATCGCCAGGGGTCTCCGACGGTGAAGTCGATGCCGCTTTGGGTGATGGCCTGCTGGGTCGCCACGAGGGCGAACTGGGAGAATCGGTCGGCCCGGCGAAGATCCCGCGGATCCATCTGCAGGTGTGCAGCAGCATCAAATCCGCGAATTTCTCCGCCGAAACGAACCTTGAAGTCGCGGCAGTCAAATCGCTGGATCAGCCCGATCCCGCTTTCGCCGCGGCAAATGGCGGACCACACACCATTCACATCGCAGCCCAGCGGGGTGACAACGCCAAGCCCTGTCACCACTACTCGACGGCGAAACATGACGACTGCTCACGACACAGGAGTACCGGGACCAAAACCACCACCGGCGCTGCCAGAACCTGATCAGGGGCACCCCAATGCGGCGTCCCTGAAAGGCGCTGCCAGCCGGATACAGGCACTTAGCCCTTTGTTCTGCTGGAGATGTAGTTTACGGCATCACCGACCGTCTTGATCTTTTCGTAATCTTCGTCGGGAATTTTGATCTCGAAGTGGTCTTCGAGTGCCATGACCAGTTCGACAATATCCAGCGAATCGGCCTGGAAATTGACTTCAAACGAACTTGCAAGCGTGATTTCTTCCCTGGGAGCGTTCAGGTGCTCGCCGACGATTGCAATGACTTTTTCTTCAATTGACGACACAGGCGAAATCCTCCAGCCAGGCCCTGCACCCGCGCACGCTGGACGTGCTGTGCGAGTGTTCCATGAAGCTGACCCGGGCCCACTGCTCCAATTGCAGTCTGCTGCCGGTTCACGGAATGCGCGAAGCGTACAGGTTTTGCCAAACAATGTAAACCCGTCCTGTCCGTGCTCTCCTTCCCTTTTTCTCACGTCTGCCCAGACACAGCGAAATCACGTTCAAAATCAACGCGGAATGGCGGTCTGAGCGTCCGAATCGCCAATTCATGTGGCGGCAGGTCCGTCAGTAGGCGGTACGAAATTTTTGGCGGCGTATCCGTAGAAGCTGGATCCGAACGTTCGAGTATCACAGGGTCAGGGGTTCCCAAAGTGCCTGGAAATCCGAATTTAACGGGCGCCTTTCCCAGCTTTAGGCACCGCAACTTCAGAATTCGCCACACCCGTGCACGCAGCCTGTATAATCGAGCATTCGGGGGATTTGGGGTGAGTCTGCGGGCGGGGCTGTGGTATTTCCACCCGACCATCACCGGCTTCTGACGTTTTTCATTCCCCGAACAGTCTTTCCCGGAACTCCTCAATTGACCACCGCAACCCCCGCCGGCCTGTCGGACTCGATGACCCGCTCACGCACGTCCGCGCAGTTCGTCGGCTTTCGACTGGCTGACCAGGACTATGCGTTTCGCATCGAGCAGATTCAGGAAATTGTGATCCCGGATCGGCTCACGCAACTGCCGCAGGTGCCGGATTACATCGAGGGAGTAAGCAATCTTCGGGGCACGATCATTCCGGTGGTCAGTCTTCGGCGGCTGTTGAATCTTCCCGCAGTTCCCCGCGACTCAGAGACTCGCACCATTGTCGTGAATGTGCAGCCGCGTGTGATCGGCTGCACCGTGGATTCCGTTACCCAGGTGCTGCGGATCGCTCGCGGTGAAATCCTGCCTGCTCCGGATGTGCTGACTGGCGAAGGTGGCTCTTTTATCGACGGATTTGCAAAGGTCGATTCGCGGCTTGTGACGCTCTTGAACGTTCCGCAATTGCTTGACCCTGCCAGGATGGAACAGGTCCGGGAACTGGCCCGCAACGGCGCTCTGGCGACCGGACCGTGAACTGACAAACTCAACCCCCGCCCGCTCCTTTCATCAACATAACTCAGAGAGATCCATGGCAAAACGCCAGAGCACATCCGGCTCCCGCACAACACGCGGCTCAGCCCCAAAAATTGACTTCCAGCAGATCCTGGAAAACTCGCAGATCCGAGTGATGGTTGCCAACCGCAACCTGGAAATTGTCTACATGAATGCGGCTTCACGAAATACCCTTCGTGAAATACAGCATCTACTGGCAAGCCCGGTCGATGAGATGCTCGGCAAGCCGATCGACATCTTCCACAAACATCCTGAACATCAGCGTCGGTTTCTGGCAGATCCCTCCAATCTGCCCCACAAAGCCCGCATTCAGCTGGGCCCCGAAGTGCTGACACTCAGCGTATCTGCCGTGCGCGACGCCGAAGGCAACTACGCCGGCCCGATGATCAACTGGGAACGAATCACTGATCAGGTGCGTGCACAGGAGCGGGAGCAGCAGCTGCGAGATGCTCAGCTTGCCGCAGAAGAGCAGCTGCGGCACCGCGTCAATCAGCTGATGCAGGTGGTGTCGGCCATCGCCAATGGTGACCTGACACAGCAGGTGCATTCCGAAGGCGACGACGACCTCAGCCGACTGGCTTCGAGTGTCGGCCGCATGTCGGGAGATCTGAGAAACCTGGTGAGTGAAGTTGTCGAGGCTTCGGATCAGCAGAGCGAAGGTGCTCAGGCCATCGCGGAAAGCTCACAGAACCTCAGCGAATCCTCGCAAACTCAGGCCGCTTCAGTGGAGGAGATGTCGTCAGCGGTGGAGAGCATGCTGAAGTCGATGCAGGTGATCAGCGAAAGTGCCTCAGTCGCTCGCAAGCAGGCAGACGCCACAGCCGGACTTGCCCGCGAAGGCGGCACATCGACCGAAGAAGCCGTCGAATCGATGAAGCTGATTCAGAAATCCAGCGAACAGATCAACGACATCATTCAGGTGATCAGCGAGATTGCCAGCCAGACGAATTTGCTGGCGTTGAACGCCGCCATCGAAGCGGCCCGGGCGGGCGAGCATGGACTGGGGTTTGCCGTTGTGGCGGACGAAGTTCGCAAGCTCGCCGAACGCTCCAGCCTGGCTGCCAAGGAAATCACACAGCTGATCAAGGAATCCACTCGGCGAGTCGCTGAAGGTGCTGAACTCTCCGTCCGCGTCGGTCGGTCGCTCAAATCCATCGTCCAGGCCGTGGAACAAACCGCCGCGGGTATCTCCCGCATCGCGGCTTCCACCGAAACTCAGGCCGAAAGCGCCCAGGAAGTGCAGTCGGCGATTCGTTCTGTCGGCCGCACCACCGAGGCCGCAGCCGCCGGCTCTGAAGAACTGGCCGCCAGTGCCGAACAGCTTGGCGCCCAGGCTTCAGCCCTCAGAGACCTTGTGTCCCGCTTCCGCGTCTGATTCACAGGCAGTGAGGCACTATGGAACCTTCCCAGCTGTCTCCATCCGAATTCGACGAATTTCGGAAGCTGATCTACAGGCTCAGCGGAATTCACGTCCCGGAAAACCGCGTGACACTCCTTAGTAATCGCATCCGCAGGCGACTCCGAGCACTCATGCTGCCTGGCTACGCCATTTACCTCGCACTCCTGAAGACACCCGCCGGCAGCGAAGAACTCGGCTTCTTCCTTGATGCTGTCACCACCAACGAAACCTCCTTCTTTCGAACCGAAAAACAATTTCACTGGCTGCAGACAGAATTCCTCGAAGACCTCTGCTCCCGCATTCAGCGCGGTACTCACCCCAAACGAATCAGAATCTGGTCGGCGGCCTGCAGCACCGGACAGGAACCGATCACGATCGCCATCTGTCTCCTTGAACACTCACAACGGCTCCGCGGTATTGAAATCGAGATCGATGCCACGGACATCAGCGAACAGGTTCTGGCTCAGGCAAGGTCAGGTCAGTATGAGAAACGGCTGCTGGCCGGAATTCCTTCTGAACTGCAGGAGAGATACTTTGAACCAGTAACCCCGATAGCGACGAGGACGACGATCACTGAACCGGAACGCAAAGACCTCTGCCAGGTTCGTTCCCCGCTTCGAAATCTGGTTCGCTACCAGCGGCACAATCTGATCACCAAACCTCCCGGCAGCGGCTACGACTGCATCTTTCTCAGAAATGTTATGATCTATTTTGATCAGGAATCCAAAACCGTGGTCGCCGGCCACCTGCAGCGGGCTTTGGCTGAAGGTGGCTATCTTGTGACTGGCCCTTCAGAAGGCCTCCACGAGCAACTCAATGGCCTCCAGAGACACTCAGCTTTCATCTACCAGAAGCCCCCGGGAGCCCGCTCATGACAGCCGCGGATTCTCAGCCGCAGGATGACAACGCCGCTCTCTCCGCAGAAATGGCGCAGTATCTGCATGTCTACATCGACGAGTCAGATGAAGAGCTCGAAGGGCTCACCGAAGCGATCCTGCAGCTGGAAAAAAATCCTCGCCACGCCGAATCGCTCAACCGCGCCTTTCGAATGCTGCACTCCCTGAAAGGTTCGTCCGGGATGCTGGGCTTCGAAATCGTTGGCAGTCTCGCCCACGAACTCGAAGAACGCTTCGAACGCTATCGTTCCGGACGTGCCACGCTCGATCGCGAAACCACAACGCTCATTCTTCAGGCCGTCGATTTCTTCCGCGCCTTCCTGGCACGGCTGCGCACCGGTGATCTGTCCCAGGGAGACCCGCAGCCGCTGCTGCGGCAGCTCAGGTCCCAGGACGAAACCACCAGCAACAGCGTGCCTCTTCCCGATTCTTCCAGTCCGACTGGTCAGAAGCCGGCAACAGCATCCACAACGGTCCCGGATCGATCGCTCAGCCAGACCGGCGGACTGAGAATCCGGGTTCGCTTCCGCCAGGGACTGCAGCTTGCTGACCTCAAAGCCCGCCTGATCCTGTCACGATTGTCCGCCATTGGCGAAATTGTCTCCTGTGATCCATCGGTCGATGATATCGACAGCTTTGAAGAGTTGACGCTCTTCTCGCTGTGTCTGATGACTTCGAAGTCGATGGATGAAGTCCGAAAAATTGCCAGTGTGGACGGCGTCGAATCTGTGGACGTCACCGCCTCCGGTATCAGTGGTGACTCCATTACGGCATTGCCCGGTCCACAGACACAGGATGCAGAACAGTTTGCTGCGACTGGTGTCGCACCTGAGAACTCGCCAGCTTCCCCTCCGATCATGGCGTCTCCAGTTGTTCCTCCGGTTCCCTCATCCCCGCCGATTACAGCAGCTTCTGCGGCCGCAATAGTCTCGGCTTCATCTGAGCCACTGTCCGACGGTGATCGCCCGTCGGTATCTGTTCCGGAGGTATCCGTTCCGTCAGCAGACGACTCCGCGCGTGATTCCCGCGCTGCAGTTCAGGAGACGCTGCGAGTGGACATTGGCCGGCTGGATCAGCTGCTGAATCTCACCGGCGAACTTGTGGTGGCGAATGCTCGCTGCAATCAGCTGCTCTCGGACACGACAGCCGTGTATCGTCGGACGCCGGGCCAGCGACGGTCGTCGGAGCTTCGCGAGGATCTGCGTCGGCGTTTCGAGCGATTGCGGACGTGGCTGCTGAGTCAGCCTGAGGGCCTTCGAGCCTGCAGCGATCTGCTTGGCGGTCTCGATGAAGAGCTCGATCTGCTGGACCGCGAAGCCACTGTTCACGAGACCGGGAGGCGATTCTACAGCGACATGGCCGAGGCCATGGATCAGCTCAATCGCGTGTCCCGGAACATGCAAAGGAGCGTGCTCAGCACCCGGATGATTCCAGTGGGGCCGCTCTTCAATCGTTTCCGCCGCGTGGTGAGAGACCTGTCTGTGGACCGCGGCAAACAGGTGAAGCTGGTGATTCAGGGTGAAAAGACGGAACTCGACAAGCGGATGATTGACTCCCTTGGCGACCCGCTGCTCCACCTGATTCGCAATGCTCTTGACCATGGCATGGAATCGCCCGCAGTTCGTCGGGCGGCTGGCAAATCGGAGCTGGGCACGATCACGCTCTCGGCTGTGCACCGGGGCAATAATGTGCTGATCACTCTTCAGGATGACGGTGGCGGCATTCAGACGTCGCGAATCCGTGCAAAACTGGTCGCTCAGGGCACGGCCACGCAGATTCAGGCCGATGCGATGACGGAACAGCAGGTTATCGAGACCATCTGGCAGCCGGGATTCAGTACGGCAAGTTCAGTCACTGAAATCAGCGGTCGCGGTGTGGGCATGGATATCGTCCGAGCGGCGATTTCAGATCTCAGCGGTACGATCGAGGTTTCGACGAATCCCGGCGCGGGAACCACGTTCACCATTCGCCTGCCGCAGACGCTGGCCATTATCCACAGCCTGCTGTTCCGCTGCGGGAGCGGTTATTTTGCGGTTCCCATTGACGACGTTCGCGAGATCGTGTCGGTACTGCCACGGCAGATCCATGCGATTCATCGGCATCAGGCGATTGAGGTTCGCGGGTCACTGGTTCCCCTGTATCGGCTGGATGGCATTTTTCGCTGGCATGGCACAGGACTGGGCATCACGGCAGCTGATGCCCAGTCTTCTGAAAACCGTCGCCTTGAGGTGATCATTATTCAGGCTCGTGGGAAAACACTGGGACTTTCCGTCGACAGCCTCATTGGACGATTGAACCTGGTTATCAAATCGCTTTCGGATAACTACATTCCCGTCCGTGGCCTTTCGGGGGCGGGAATTCTGGGAGATGGCACGGTATGTCTGATGCTGGATTCACCGGCCATCGTCGATCTCACTTCGACGGCTCGAACGGATCGCGACGACAACCGGCCTCGCACTGGCCGAAAACAAACTGCAGGCGTCTGAAACTCAGATCACTGTCACCACGACGGAGCATTTCATGGAACAGGAAGCACTCAGCACCGCACACCTGCAGAAGCTTCTTCCTGCCGTTCAACGAGGCGCGGCGGAGTGTTCGCGGGCGATTTCGGCCTGGTGCTCCGCACCGCTGTCGATGACCGTAGAGCGAGTTGGTCAGAGCACACTGCAGCAGGCCACGGGATTACTTGGAAGCGGCGACTCTGCAGTCTGTGCCTGTCTGATGGGGATGCATGGTTCCTGTACCGGGCAAATGCTGCTGGGCTTCGAGGACGCCAGCGGACTGACACTGGCCGACCTGATACTCGGTCGCCCCGATGCTTCCACAACTGTCTGGGGTGAAGTGGAAATCTCTGCGGCGATGGAGACAATGAACATCGCCGGCAGTGCTTTCCTGAATGGACTTGCAGCGGACCTCGCCGAACGCTCGGGAATGGACATCCGGCTGTTGCCAACTCCACCCGTGTTTCTTCGCGACTATGCTGCCAGTCTGCTGGAGTCTGCATTTATGGACCAGGCACTGTCTGAGAGCCGACTGGTGTACACGGAAACCCGTTTTGAACTGTGTGGACGGCCGATCGCATGGACTTTTCTCTGGATCCCGGATGCGGAGTCACTTGGGGACCTGCGAACTCTCCTGCAATCCCTGCCACTGCCGGGTCGGCAATGACGATGTCGCACAATTCTGATCAAATCCCGACCGAACAGTACCATCGCCGTGTGGGTATGGGGGAACTGGACGTGATGCGAGGCGGAGGTGTTCTGAGGACGCTCCTCGGTTCCTGCATTGGACTCGTGCTTTACGATCGGCAAAATGTGGTGGGCGGACTGGCACATATTGTGCACCCGGATTCCACAGGACGCGTCGGACCACCCGGCAAATACGCCGACACCGCCCTGATCGAACTGCTTAAACGCATCGAACAAAAAGGTGGCCGGCAAAAAAATCTGACCGCTCGCTACGCGGGAGGTTCAAATATGTTCGGTACAACACAGCTGAACCAGATTGGACAGCTCAACACGGCAGCCGTCGCCAGACTTCTCAAGGCTGCCGGGATTCCCGTACTTGCCACCGACTGCGGTGGCGGCAAAGGCCGACAGCTCTGCTTCGAAATTGCCAGCGGAGATGTCACTGTTGAAGTGCTCGGCGGGTCCCCGACCAGCCTTTGATTCCAGACCAGCCAGGACATTCCACATGCACCGACTCCTGATCGTTGACGACGCCCTGATCATGCGGATGAAGATTCGCGAAGTTGCCACCCGCGCCGGCTGGACTGTTGCCGCCGAAGCCAAAAGCGGTTCAGAAGCCGTACAGCTCTACGAAACGCATCGCCCCGATCTTGTCACGATGGACCTTGTAATGCCCGAAATGGATGGCCTCGAAGCCCTCCGCGCAATTCGACAGCTGGATCCCGAAGCAAGTGTAGTGATGGTCAGTGCTGTGAATCAGAAAGAGAAGCTCCGTGAATGCATTGCCGCGGGCGCCGTCGATTTTGTGATCAAACCATTTCAGCCGCTCGACCTGCAGGCATTCTTCGAAAGTCGGAAAACAGAAACAAAGTAAGCGACTGTCGGCTGCCACAGCCGAGGAACTTCACGGAGCTGCTCATATGCGAACGTTGCAGGTGCTCATCGTTGATTACTCCGCCCTGTTCCGCACCATGCTGCAAAATGTCATCCACGAGATTCCGGGTGCCGCCGTCTGCGGATCCGTCAGCAACGGTGAACAGGCAATCGATACCGTCGCTCGCCTCGCTCCCGATGTGGTCACCCTCGATGTGGAAATGCCGGGACTCTCCGGCATCGATGTTCTGCGTGAACTTCGGCAACGCCGGCTGGCGTGTCGAGTGATCATGGTGAGTCGACTGACGGCCGCAGGAGCTCAAATCACCACCGACGCACTGCTTGAGGGGGCGTTCGACTTTATTCTCAAACCATCCGCGCCCGCACTGCAGCAAAATCGCCAGCTGCTGCTCGAATCCCTTACATCGCAGTTCAATAATATCCGCCAGCTGCTCTCTGCTGATACCGCTGAAGTTGTCGATGGACGCCCCACCGCCGCGACGCACATTTCCGCAGCCGGCGAACAACCCCCGCGACTGATTGTGATCGGCTGCTCCACGGGCGGCCCGGATGCGCTTGCAGGAATCATCCCGGACCTGCCCACGGACTGGAAGATCCCGGTGGTCGTTGTCCAGCACATGCCGGCCGGCTTCACACAGTCTCTCGCCCTGCGACTCAATGAAGCCAGCGAAGTGCACGTTGCAGAAGCGACAGACGGCGAAACGCTCACGCATGGAAAAGTTGTCATCGCAAAAGGCGGAGCCCAGCTGAAACTCAGCGGAGATGCGGCGGGGAAAGTCGTGCTGCGGCTCACTGATGATCCGCCCGAAAACTTCTGCCGACCAGCTGTTGACTACACCCTTCGCTCTGCCGCAGCCGTGTTCAGAAACCGCACTCTGGCACTCATCCTCACCGGAATGGGGCAGGACGGCGCGGCTGGCTGTCGGGCCGTTCATGATGCCGGCGGTCGCGTCTTCGCCCAGCACCCGGAAGGCTGCACCGTCTATGGGATGCCCAGAGCCGCCGTTCGCACGGGCACCGTGTCGGAAGAACTGCGGCTCAGCGAAATCACCCCTCGACTCATTGCCCTCGCCAGATCCCGCAAACAGCGGCAACGCTGAAAACTCGCTGCCGGATTCCGGCCTCCCGCGAATCCCCCTGCCGACAATTTCCTGGAATCGCTGCTTTTGCAGGGGCGGGACCGTTCCACGGATCTGGAATTCTTCGTATTTTTGCGTGACCGTAACCCGGCAAAACTCAAACGTGCTTACTTGTGTGGTTTTCGACATCATCTGGCGGCCCTCTGGACCGTCCCTCGGAGAAGCAAACAATGCCCCTGGTGCCTTTAAGAGTTGTTCTTGATCACGCGGCCGAAAACAGCTACGGCGTGGCGGCTTTCAACGTGAACAACATGGAACAGATTCAGTCCATCATGGAAGCAGCCCGGCAAACGGATTCGCCCGTCATCGTACAGGCATCCCGCGGCGCCCGATCCTACTCCCAGGACAACTACCTGCGACACCTGATGCTCGCCGCCTCAGAACTCTACCCCGAAATCCCCATTGTGATGCATCAGGACCACGGTAACAGCCCGGCGACCTGCATGTCCGCCATCAAGTACGGCTTCACCTCGGTCATGATGGACGGATCACTCAAGGAAGACGGCAAGACACCGGCTGACTACGCTTACAACGTCCGCGTCACCGCCGAAGTCGTCAAGGTGGCTCACATGTTTAACGTTTCCGTGGAAGGCGAACTGGGCTGCCTCGGCCGACTCGACAGCGGCGAAGGTGAACAGGAAGACGGCCACGGTGCTGAAGGCACACTCTCGCACGACCAGTTGCTCACCGACCCCGACGAAGCCGCCAGATTCGTGGAAGAAACCGGCGTGGATGCGCTGGCCGTCGCCATCGGCACCAGCCACGGTGCCTACAAATTCGACAAGAAACCCGACGGCGAAGTGCTGGCCATGAAACGGATCGAAGAGATCCACAAAAAACTGCCCAACACACACCTCGTGATGCACGGAAGTTCGTCCGTTCCCCAGGAACTGCAGGACATCATCAATCAATTTGGTGGCCGCATGAAACAGACCTTCGGAGTCCCCGTGGAAGAAATTCAGCGCGGTATCCGCTACGGAGTTCGCAAGATCAACGTGGACACCGACTGCCGCATGGCAATGACCGGTGCCATCCGCGAAGTGCTGATGAAAGCTCCGGAAAAATTCGACCCTCGCGACTACCTGAAACCCGCTCGCGAAGCCATGAAACAAGTCTGCGCCGCACGCATGATCTCCTTCGGCCAGGCTGGTAACGCCAGCAAGCTGATGAATGCCGCAAAGCTCTCCTGAAGTGCCACGCAGCACGGCGGCAGCCATGCACCTTCCCCCAGCTAACGAACGGCAGCGTTCAGTTCGTACAGTAGGTCCGAAAGCTGCCGCCCAGACGCGTTGAACTTCCTGCGGAAACAGCATCCGGCTCCCCTCTCCCCGGACCGGGGAGAGAAGTTACACCGGACGTCTGGAGCAGGAGGACGCCACCGGTCGCTTCCACGCCCGTCTGGCTTTCCGCCGTGAGATCTTCGACCGCATCGGTGGCAGGCCTCTGACCAGACGCGGCGACTTCGACCCGCAGCTGATCGCAAGGCTCAACGCCTTCGAAGCCCCGGGCGACCCGTGCCAGTTTGAGATCCGTCATACATCTTCCGCTGGGGGCAGACGAACGCGTACCACGGTCAGACGTGCATGCAGGGACCGGAAGATGAAGGGCGGTATGACAGGGGGGCGGTCTGAATTCAGCAGCCTTCGCCGCAGGGCATCAGGCAGAGCGAGGCATCGCACAGGGCTGAGTGCTGGCACTCACTGCCGAGGGCGGATGCCTGCGTAATTTCTGCGGGTGACGCCCACGTCAACCAGAAGCTGGTGGCTGGCGGGTGGGCGTGGCACGACAAGCAGTACAGTTCGGATCAAACGCTGGCGCGGCTGGAATCGCAGGCGAAATCTGCCGGCTCTGGGCTCTGGGCCGACGCCAATCCGCTGCCACCGTGGGACTTCCGCTCGCGGCAACGCAGCGGGAGCGGGTCCGCCGAACGACCGCCGAAGTCGTCCGCTGCCAGCGATGGGCAATACTGGCTCAACACGTCCTCCAACGTCCGGCACAACTCGAGCTGCCAGCACTACCGCAACACCAGCAAGGGCCGAGCCTGCACTGCCAGCGACGGGAAGGCTTGCGGAATCTGCGGTGGGTGAGGGCCTGCAGAAAAGCGACACTTGTTTAAAAACTGTCACCGTGACTGAGGAAAGCGTTTGACAGCAACTCGGGTAAACGAGAAACTCGGCGAAGGCATTTCAATACCTGAAGGGGCGGGTAAACATGCAGACTCAGACTTTCGATGCGTCCTTTTTTTCGTCCTCAAGAATGTTAAAGGGCACCGAAGGGTCAATCGGCCTCCCCGGCACTGTCTTGCGTCTCTGCCAGACTGTCCTACCGTCCGCAAACCGCTGCGTTCGGTTCCTGTCCTCTCCGCTGCAAAACCTTGGTTTTCCCAGGGTTTTTCGCATATCTGGCCAATTGCTTTGGAGTTCTGTAGCGTCCATGCAACTCGGTGCATGGCGCCTGCGGCGTTGTATTTCGCGTCGCGCACCGAAAATCGAGTCGTTTTTCGAGTCGCGCGAGTCGCCAAAACACTGGGGTTTTGCATGTCACGGTTTGGCCACGATCCACGCCCGTGGAGGCGGTAGGATTCGAACTATTTGAGTGATGTTTCGAAGCTTGGGGATGATGAGGCCAAACCAACCTATGCAGCGGATTAGCGATAGAATCTGACGGTGTGGTTCGCGTAAGGTCGCGATCGACGACATAGACCTTGAGAAGGTCGCTGCTGCGAATGAGCCGAACGTAAGTAATTTTTCAAACAGCGACCGATAATGCTCTTTGGCGACCACGGATCTTCGCAGCGCCTGACTTTCCTCATTTCTCGGCCAGAATATGTCAGCCGACTTCGAACACGAATGCGTAGCCGTTGCGAGCTTGCAAGCCTGTTGTATTGAAACCTTTACTGCTGAAAATCTATGTCCACAACGCCTCTTCTCGATGTTCGAATGTTGTCGTACAGTTTCCGGAGCAGGGCCGCGGTCGACGGTATTTCCTTTTCGATCCAACCCGGGGAATTCTTCGGTCTCCTGGGTCCTAATGGTGCGGGCAAGTCGACCACCATATCCTGTATCGCTGGGCTGATGAGCCGTTTTCGAGGCGCGATGTTCTTTCGCGGCGAACCGTTTTCGCCTGCAAGTCGATCGATCGATCGGCAGAGGATAGGAATCGTGCCTCAAGACTTGGCGGTTTACGATAACCTCTCGGGTCGAGAGAATCTACAAACGTTCGGAGGCTTGTTCGGTCTTGCAGGAAAGAAATTGCACAGCGCGGTCGAGCGACAATTGGAGATCGCCGGCTTAATCGATCGAGCAAGGGATCTGGTCAAAACCTACAGCGGCGGAATGAAGCGACGCCTCAACCTCGCGTGCGGCTTGATTCATCAACCCGAGTTGGTTCTTCTGGACGAACCGACCGTTGGAGTGGATCCGCAGAGTCGCAGCCATTTGTTCGATTCCCTTCAGAAGATTCAATCGGAGGGGACGACGATCCTCTACACTACCCACTACATGGAAGAGGCAGAACGCTTGTGCAATCGCATCGGCATCATGCATAATGGAAAGATCATCGCCTGCGGCACATCCGATGAACTCGCTGCTTCGAGCGGTCTGACCGATTCCAATTTGGAACAGGTATTCTTGAAACTGACCGGTCGGAGTTTACAGGACTCATGAACACTCTTCGCTGCAGTTGGTTGCTCGCCAAAAAAGATCTTCGCTGTTACTTCCGGGATCGCGGGGCGTTGGTTGTAGGTTTTCTAGTACCCATCGCGCTGGTGACCGTCTTCGGTTGGGTGATGACCAGTATGTCGGGCGGACCGGGGGCGATGCCCAAGCCGATCCTTTACGTCGTGGATGAGGCATCGAGCAAATCGAGCCACGCCTTCGTGGACCAATTGCGGAAATCGACGGCGCTGCGTGTCCTCCCAAAACCCGATGCACCCCCGCTAACCCGTCAAGACGCGGAAAAAAAAATTGCTGACGGCGACGCGAGTCATGCGATGGTGATCCCATCCGGCTTCGATCTTCAAGACAGAACTGGCAGCAGCCCCAGTTTGATCTTATATCGCGATCCGGGTATGGCTATGGAGCAGCAATTGATTCAAATCGGTCTCTTTCAGGCTGCGATTGCCCAATCCGACGGAACGTTGTGGTGGCAGGGACTCAAGAAAAACTTCTTGAACGCCGGCCTAAGCGAAGAGGATGTCGCGCAAGTCCAGATCTCGGTCGACGCCATGAACACCCAGATCAAAGAAAGTTTCGCGAAACGAGACAACGAAAACGAATCGGATGCGAGCACCAGGAGCGAAACGAAGGGCGAGCCGAGCGATGTTTCGGATGCCATGGGAGGGATGATGGGTTTTATGACCAACATGGTTCCGCTGGAGGAAAAGACGATCGAACCCCCTTACCGGCCTCAACGGGTCACATATCAAGCCGCACAAAGTGTTGCGGGAATGACCGTCATGTCCCTTCTGTTTGCGCTGACCGGCTGCGCGTCGATTTTGCTCGCGGAGCGCGAAAAGGGAACGCTCCGACGATTGTTTGCCATGTCGATCCCGCGGCAGTCGGTGCTGTTGGGCAAATTGTTGTTCGCTGCAATCATCGGCATCATCCAGGTATCAATTCTCTTCGTCTATGGCGAGTTGATGTTTCGTGTCGGATTGTTTCGCGACCCGCTCACGCTTTGCGTGTTGGCGCTGACATGGGTCGCCGCCGCAACCAGTTTCGGAATGTTGATCGCGTCGACAGCAAGATCCAGTGCGCAGGCAGACGGCCTGGCTCAGGTCGTCATCCTGGTGATGGCGGCCCTGGGTGGCTGCTGGTTCCCGCTACAAATAATGCAACTGCCTGCAGTCCTCGATATCGCATCCAAGTCCATGATGACCTATTGGGCCATGTCAGGCTTCCAGGGCATGCTGTGGAACCAACTGGATCTCTCCAGTAGCAAGATCCAAATCGCGCTGGGATGGCAGTGGACTTGGGCGATCGTGCTAATGGCCCTGGCGATGGTGATGTTTCGAAGAAACTACACACGGGACTAACCCCTCCACCATCACTTTCGCGACGCCGGCCGCCTTAGCGAAATCATCTTCGGTGACCAGCAAACAACTCTGTTGCGCGATCCGTGGCGAGTTGCCAAGCCAGGAGCAAACACGTGCAGTGGGAACTCACGCTGGAGTTCCGTTTGTCGGCTAGCTCGCATCGAGTGGAACAATCGTGGCCAGCCCGAGACTCCGGCGCGGCGCAAGAGGCGCGTCATTTCGATGCTTAGATTCAAGTTTTCCAGCCCATCGCTGTGTTAGCAGCCGCACGATACTGCGGAGCGGCAACCACCTATTCGCTTTTGTCACCGAAGATCTAGTTTGTGTTAAGCAGCGATTGGAGCGATCTGTTTGTGCAACCAAAAACTAGTTGGGAAGATCGAGAGAAACCCGAAAACCGATAGGGAGAAACTCGAAACCGTCAAATGTTGGCGCAGTGGCGGTACGATTGGCCGAACGAAGATAGCCAGGGCCATAGTTCACACTGCCTCCACGGTAGACGCGGTCCGTTCCCGAGCGAGGACCTTGGGGATCAGTTACATTCTTACGGGAATAAACCTCATACCAATCAGCGACCCATTCCCACGAGTTACCGTGCATGTCATAGAGCCCCCAATCGTTTGGTCGTTTGAGGCCGACAGGATGAGTTTGT
>JBJTOP010000343.1:0-3821 GCA_046074645.1 Planctomycetaceae bacterium
TCGTTTACGACCGGATCACGTCCCCCCATCGTCATCGGGTCGCCCACCTGCAGGCCAAGGATCATGGCCGTCAGCATGCTGATGTGTGCCAGCACTGCAAGTGTCAGAAAAATGCGTTTCATAGTTGGCGATCGCCCGAATTATTCGGACAGCTCCATCGACAGCTTCTGAGTCACTTCCTGATCAATCTGCTGCTCGTTGAATCGCACCGTCATATCCATCTGCAGATCCAGCAGCGATTTCGCGATGCGACCGTTTGCAATGTCAAAATAGACCTGACCTTTGCCGGACGATTCATTGAGCGTTACCTGCTGCGCGGAGTCTTCACCCGAAGTAATTTTGATTTCAGGAGTCACCGAAATGACGGCAAAACCAGTGGAACGGTCAATCCCCGCAAAGGACAGCTGCGATGCGATCGACATCTTTCCGTAGGGCAGATCGACGCTTTGACTGGTGGTCCACTTGTGCTTTGGAGCGATAGCCTCGCGGGGCAGAGTGATGGCGGACTGAGTCATCATCTGGCGAACCATTGATTCCGTCAGCACGCCGTTGCCACTGGTGGTCAACGCTGACATCAGAGTTTCCGGAATCTTTACGTTGGTGATCTCGCCTGTAGGCTTCATGGAAACCTGAAACTGCTGATTCAAAATCTTCGCATAGCTGTCTGCGACTCGCCGCCCCATGCTGGTGGTCGGAGGCGTTTTGTCGGTCGAATCGTACTTGAATGGTTCAATCAGACTTCCGGAAAAATCCATATTGATCCGCTCGATCGTCTGACCGACAACAGCGTCTCCGTTCGCGCCCACCTTCTGAACGTCCCAGCCCATTTCCATGGTTTGCCGGATTTCCTGAGTGTTCGCGTTACCGGCGACGATCACTTTCATGATCATTGCCTGGTTGACTTTGTATTTAAGCTGGCTGCCTTCAGCGAATTTCCAGGCGAGTTTTTCCTGAGCAGAGACAGGCGCAACCACGGTCGCCGTCAACAGCGCAAACGCAAAACAACGAATCAATCTGGAGAACATGGAAACCGCCTTTTCCAAAACAGCCGCCGTTCCGCGGCCCGGGAACCAAATCTTCCGTGACGTCCCTGCTTTGAGGGACTGTGCTTCGAGCATATCAGAAACGGCAATTTCGGCAGAAGATGGATTTCGCGAAAAATCGAATTTCGTCATTCACTGCTTTTTCCCGGAATCAGCCTCCTCCCGCAACAACTCCTCCCAGGCGGCCTTCGGGGAAAACTTCTGACTGTCGTGCAACACTGCCGTGTAACTTAACCGCAGTCGCTCGCCGTTCTTCACGACCCACTCACTCCGCTCACCCTGCCCCATCGCAGCACGCCCAAATGCGTTTGCCACAAACACGCCATAGTCCCGGTTGTGCCACCAGCTGCGACGAAAGTTCTGCGGCGATGCCAGCAACAGGATTCCCCGACGCTCCCCGTTCACCTCGCCGGAATAGTCACACCAGTCAGCAGCGCGGCCCCACGTTGCCTTCGCCGTTTCTCGTCCCTCAGAATTCACGATTTTTCCCCCCGACTTCTCCGTTAACTCTGTCGCGACCCGCGCCCCAAAGCCCATCTCCTCCTGATCCCCAAACACTAAATCGCCGGCGTCCGCCACCACTTCAGATTCCCACACAATCCGCCGTGCCCCCTCCCAGACGTCCAGCCGCAGATGATGCCGCATCCGTCCCAGCGCCCGACCGGAGGCGTCCTTCAGCAAACATTCCGTCCCAAACCGAATCACATCCCCCCGCACCTCAGGTCGCTCCGCAAACCCCACGTGCTCCATAACACCCTTGTTCCGCCAGAAATCACTTCCTCCAAGCTCTCCGAAACCAAGCCACAAACCGGGGTGCATCGTGTCGTGATCCAGCGCATCCCGCCCCTCCATCGGCGGATGGTTGCGGGTCACCTGAAAACCACGCACTGTCTTCAAATTGGCAAAATAAGGCCGCCGAATTCGAGCATCCGCAAAGACAAATTCGCCAATTTCCCCGAAACGATCCGACAGCTTCAGGCGATCCGCAAGCTCTGTGATGCCCTCCGCCTTCCCCACACCACCACCTCCCGGCCCGTTTGTGCCTCGGAGCACTTCCCGGCCGACGGATGCAGCGGCCTTCGGGGCGGATTTCTTTGTCAGCAGAAATGCAGTCAGATCCGCAACGTCCTGGTTTCCAAGCCGCGTACGAAACTCCGGCATCGCCGAAATCCGCTCGCTCCGACGCTCCTCTATCTCCGACTTCCGCACCACCAGTCGCTCGCCAGTCGCCAGCCCCAGCGTCACCGCAAGCCCACTTTCCTCCAGCAACACTCCGGCGTGCACAAGCCCGTCCACCGTCTGCAAAACATGCTGCGCAAAACCTTCCGTAATCACCGCACTCGGCTCCACTATTGACTCCATAATCTGCCTCATACCCGATCGCCGACCAATATCGCCCAGTGCCGGACCAAAGCCGTTTACCCGCGAATCCAGACTGTGACACCGAGCACAGCCAGCCCCACGCGGATGGGTGAATAACAGCTCGCCACGCTCTGCGTTCGCCCCGTCCAGCAAACTCGCCGCACCAGCAACCGTCGCCGCTTCATTTGCCGGCCCTCCCCCCAAAAGCTGCGGCAAAACAATCACCGTGTAGTGGCTCTTGCCCCCGGATCTGCCATCTTCCGTGTTCCCGCCAAGCACCACCGGGCCCGCCGGAAAACTGCGGCGGTAGAGCCGCATCCGCCAGTGATCCGCCTCCAGCTGCTCCGGCTGCTGCTCGTAGTCCCGCTCCAGCCATGACGGCACCACCGCCGTTCGCTCATCCAGCCCCACAACCACCGTCGCCGGCGCCAGCAGCTCGAACTGCAGCCAGTCTGTCCCGTGCGCACCTTCGTCGTTGTTGGCTGTCCGGATCATGTCCGCACCCACCAGCTCCTCAGGCACACTTCTGAACCTGTAAGACCGGTCTGTGAAAATCAACGCCCCCGGACGCACAACACCCGCCCGCACCTCATAACGGCGACCATTTTTGACACGCACGTTGCGAATCACACTCAGCCCGCCAGCCTCGTCCGCAGACACCGCCACATCGCTCCCCGCAGACAACGGCCGACCTCGCACAACCACCGATTCACCACCACCCGATGTTTTTTGCAGCCACTGAGCCGCCGCTGGTTCCATTCCGGAAAGTCGCTCCGCCTTCTCCGGTGTCATCCAGCCGGATTCCGCCAGCGCCAGAAACGCCGCGCGACGAACCACCACCTGATCACTCCCCAAAAGACTCTCCAGATCACTCCGCTCAGCGATCTGACGCAAGGTCTGCCAGCCAGCGTAGAAGACCACGCGATCCGATTCATCCCTCAACATCCGCAGCAGGCCGTTAAGCGAATCACGGTCCCGCACCTGCTGTATTGCCAGCACGGCCGCCAGACGTTCCCGAGCATCGCTGCTCCCCAGCAGACCGCGCACAAGTTCCGGCAGGTGCCCCCTGCGGACGCCGTCACCACCGGCCCGAACCTGACGATCTGCCAGAATCCGCACGCACTGCCGCCGCAAACTCGCACTCCCGCCCGCCAACGACAACCGCCGCTCAAACCACCCATCACCGGAAGCGTCAGGCGGCAGCAGCCGCGCAAGCGTCCACAGAGTCCAGGTTTCCTGCTGCTCTTCCAGACCGCCCTTCTCGATCATGCGGCAAAGCTCTTCAGTGACCGCGGAGCCACGTCGCAGCAGCTCCAGCTGAGCCACCGTTCGCCGCGCGGCAAGGATTCCCCCAAAGGCAGCCACCAGCTCACTCACGGGTGTGCTCGACGTGATTTCCGGCAGCGACTTCATGTC
>JBJTOP010000344.1:0-11880 GCA_046074645.1 Planctomycetaceae bacterium
GGCAAGTTTAGCAGGCATGAAAAGGCACTCCCGAGTCGCTCCAGAGCACGCCGCCACGTAGTTTGCAAGGCCCGTCGGGGAGTGTCCCCGCCGCGGTGGATTGGCGTCGAGGTTCGGTTTTGACGGTGGAAGCGGTTCCCGTGTTTGTAGCGGTGGAAGCGGCCAGGTTCGTGTTGTGGCTGTCTGCGGCAGATTTCGATACCCGCATTCCAAAATCAGCAAGTTAAGCAGGCTGGAAAAGGCACTCCTGAGTCGCTCCAGAGCACACCGCAGCGTAGTTTGCGGGGTCTTTCGGGGAGTGTCCCAGTTGCGGGGGATTGGCGTCGATGTTCGATTTTGACGGTTGAAGCGGTTTCAGTCTTTGTAGCGGCTGAAGCGGCCAGGCTCGTGCTGTGGCTGCCTGCTGCAGAGTCCGATCTCTGCACTCCAAAATCGGCAAGGTAAGCAGGCAGAAAATGGCACTCGTGAGTCGCTCCAGAGCACACCGCCGCGTAGTTTGCAAGGCCCGTCGGGGAGTGTCCCCGCTGCGGGGGATTTGAGTCGAGGTTTGATTTGAGCAACCAGGAACTGGTCGATCGCCTGTCTGTCGGCAGAAAGGAAACCCCCGAACGGTCCACGTTCAAGCTCTTTGATCACCAAACCCCGTCGAACGGTTTCCTCTTGCAGGGGAGAGAGCATCACCGGCAATTTCACAGATACATCTGACGTGCCCAATTCGTCTGCAGTTGTCATGCTCATCACTGGTCTCACACCGCAAGCGCGGTCACAATCCTCAGTTATGCGGGTCAGGCGGAGCGAATCGGCTGAGCGCGTACAAGGGCGCTCAATTGACGGAAGGCTGGGTGTTCAGCAGTTCTGCACCATTCAAAAGCGATCGCCTCAGCGCTGCTCACCACCACGCCCGCGACCTGCAGGCGGCTGATGGCGATCGATCTGTCCAGCTCATGTCGGCTGCCGCTGGCGTCTGCGGCCAGCGTCACTTTCCAGCCTGCAGCGATCAGGTCGAGGGCGGTCTGCTGCACGCAGATGTGGGTTTCGATTCCCGCCAGCACCAGTTGACGGCATTCGGGATGCAGGAGACCGGCTTTCTGGATGACGTCTGCTGCACTGAACTGCAGTTTCTCCAGTACTGCGGTGTTTGCGGCAGCATTCCGCAGTACCTCGACAGTGGCACCAAGACCTCGCGGGTATTGTTCTGTCAGGATGATGGGCACTGACAGCAGACCGGCGGCTTCGAGCAGAAAACGGCAGCGTTGAGTGATCGAATCAGCGCTGCCGATAACCGGCAGCAGCCGCTCCTGCATGTCAATCACAACGAGGCAGTCTGCAGACATGAATGGTTTTCTGGTGAAACGCAGAAAATGACTGCGGCACCGCCCGCGGCGACCGCACTGGAGGCGAACGATACACAAGCAGCTCGGCGCTGCCTACCTTTGCCGAAAATCTCGTCAGCTTCCCCGCTTTTCCATGTATTCCGATTGAAATCAACAACTCCATCCGGCGAATATACCTGATATACATGGACCGGAGTGTGTCTTCTGCGGTGGCAACATGAAAACACGACAACTGCTTGTGCTGGTGGCGCTGGGGCTGCTGATGGCGGTCGTCGTACAGTTGTCGGGGCGTGTGGACCCTGTTCAGGCCCAGCCCTCAGAAGTCTCGGCCGCTGACCAGCTTGATACCGCGGTGGCCGGCCTTGACGCCTGGTTTGCCGTGAAATGGCAGGCCGACAGCGTCAGCCCGGCTGCGGCGGCTGATGATCTGGCAGTGTTCCGTCGTGTCTCGCTGGCACTCTACGGCTGCGGTCCGTCCCTCGAAGACCTGCGGGCCTTTGAGCGGGACACGCAGCCTGATCGGCTTGATCGCTGGATCCGCCAGATGCTCCGCGACCCTCGCTTTGCCGGCTATTTCGCCAGGCGGCTCAGCCGCAGTCTGGTGGGGGTCGAACAGGGTCCATTCATCATCTTTCGCCGTGATCAGCTGACCGACTGGCTTGAAGAACAACTCCTTCAGGATGCCCCATGGAGCGAGATGGCGCGCCAGCTGATCGCCGCTGAAGGACTCTGGACGGACCGTCCGGCATCCAACTTCATCACGATCGCGCGAATGGAAAACGAGGATCTGGACGAAAACAAGCTTGCGGGTCGCACCGTTCGCACTTTTCTCGGCCAGCGCATCGACTGTGCCCAGTGCCATGACCACTTTCTTGATACTCGCTGGAAGCAGAGGCATTTCGAAGGCCTTGCCGCGTGGTTTGGTCAGGCTCAGGTAACTCCCGGCGGCGTTACTGACTTTGCGACTCCGTCTGATCAGCCTCAACCGGAATACCGTGTCGTCGCCGCAAAAGAAGACGCTTCGGCAAGCCGCATCGTGGTTCCTGAAGTGCCGTTTCATGCAGAATGGCTGCCATCGACTGGCAGCCGCCGTGCGCGTCTGGCAGCATGGGTCACTCACGCCGACAATCGCCGGTTCGAGCGTGCGATTGCCAATCGCATCTGGGGACTGATGTTCGGCCGCCCGCTTCACGAACCCGTTGACGATCTGCCGCATCCGGAAGACAAGCCCGATGATGCTCTGGACCTGCTGGGTCGTGAATTTCGTGCCCGCGGAGATCGGCTCAGCACCCTGATTCGCATGATCGCTCTGTCGGCTCCCTTCCGACTGAATACGGCTGCTGCGGACAACGCCGACGAAGCTGCGAGGCAGACCGCTTCGTGGGCGGCATTTCCGCTGGTGCGGCTGCGACCTGAACAGGTGATAGGATCACTCTTTCAGGCAGGGCGCGTGCGTTCGGTGGATCAGAATTCGCATCCGCTCATTCGGCTCACACGGATGACGTCAGAAAACGAGTTCATCGAGGAGTATGGGGACGCTGGGGAGGACGAACTCATTCCTCAGGCCGGCACCATTTCTCAGATGCTGCTGAAGATGAATGGCCGCTTCTCACGCGAACTCGGCAAAGTCGATCTGCTCACCGGCCCCGCTCAGGTACTTGCTCTCTCACCCGACGATTCCGCGATCGTCGAAAACAGTTTTCTGATGTGTTTGTCCCGTCTTCCGGACTCCGCAGAGCTCCTGCATTTTCAAAAACAGCTGCAGCAGGCACGGCAGACCGGAGACGAACAGCGTAAAGCGGTTGTGGAGGATTTGTTCTGGGCCCTGTTCAACAGTCCGGAGTTCGCATGGAATCATTGATGCTTCCGCGTCGCAGTCTGCTGCAAATGGCCGCTGCCCCTGCGCTCTCATTCCTGCTTCCGCCACTGCACGCCCGTGCGGCCTCTCGCCGCGGAACTGAACGCCCACGTTCACTGATCGTGCTCTGGATGAACGGTGGCATGAGTCAGCTGGAAACCTGGGATCCGCACCCCGGTACTGCTTCCGGTGGTGATGCAAAGGACGTCGCCACCACTGTGCCCGAACTTCGCATCTCCAGCCTGCTTCCGCAGATGGCAGAACAGATGCACCACTGCCTTACCATTCGTTCTGTCACTTCGAAGGAAGGCGACCACGAGCGAGGAACAGCATTTGTTCGAAGCGGCTACCGCCCCGAGCCAACACTGAAGTATCCCACTCTCGGAGCCATCGTTGTCAGCCAGCTTGGCGCCGGGAAACTGGAGATTCCGCCGTACATTTCCGTTTCCCCTCGGATTCCGGTTCCAGAGGGCGGGTATCTGGGAAATGCGTGGAACGCCTTTCGCGTACATCATCCGGGCCGCGAAGTTTCCAACCTCGAAGCTCCCGTTCCCGATGCCCGCCAGACTCGCCGACTGGAAAACTTACAGCTGCTCAGCCGCGGCTTTGCTGCATCCCACCCGGCCGCTGCCAGACAGACTCTGCACGATGATCTCACTGGCAAGGCCCTGCAGATGATGCAGTCTGAACAACTCCAGGCCTTCCGCCTCGATGACGAACCTGAAGTGCTCAAAAAAGCCTACGGTGATACCGAATTCGGCCGCGGCTGCCTCGTTGCTCGCAGGCTCGTCGAAACCGGGGTGCGAGTCGTCGAAGTCACCCTGCCGGGCTTCGACACTCACATCTCCAATCACGAAGGGCACGTGACCCAGTGCCGAATTCTCGATCCCGCCATGAGCACTCTGATCAATGACCTGCACCAGCGCGATCTGCTGCAGTCCACCATCGTACTGTGCATCAGCGAATTCGGTCGCACGCCGGCCGTGAATCCCGCTGCCGGTCGCGATCACTGGCCCGCATGGTTTTCCTGCGTCATCTCCGGTGGTGGTTTCCGCAAATCGGCCCTCATCGGAGAAACTCCGGCGGATATTCCGGTGTCCGATCCACCGGCACCAAAGGATCCCGTAACCGTTCCAGAGATCTGTGCGACCATCCTCGATCAGCTGGGAATCGACGGATCAAAGGAAGTCACCACACCCGTCGGTCGTCCTGTTCGCTTCAGTGATTGCAGCCCCAGTCCGCGACTCATCGCGTCAGCGGACGGCCATTGACAAGTTCCCCCGATTGCTTTTTCCGGAGTTGTCGTATGGCTGGCGAGGCCGGAATCCATTGTCGGCCTGCAGTTCCGGGCAGCAGCTGCATTCCACAGCGATGGATGCCCGCAGTTGTTGCTGTGCTGGTCTCGTGCGTCTTTGGTCTGCCGGTCGCCCATGGCGATCTGCTGGACGACATTCGCGCCCGTGGAGTGCTCCGCTGGGGAGCTGACGAAGAAGGGGGCGGTCCGTTTGTCTATCGTCGCCCCGGGACCGACGAACTCACGGGATTCGAAACGGAGCTGGCGGAACTCATTGCCAGGTCACTTGGCGTGCGTGCGGAATTCGTGCAGTGTCAGTGGGACAAGCTGCCTGCCATGCTGGATCTCGGAGAAATCGACATCGTGCTCAACGGTTATGAATGGACTCCAATCCGCGCAGCCCATTACGGTACCTCCATTCCTTACTACATCTATGAACTGCAACTGCTCGGGCGCCGCAGTGACACCAGACTTCGCTCACTTGCCGACCTGCTGGAAACCGAAGACGGTCAGCCCGTTGTCGTCTCAGCACTCACCGGATCTGCAGCGGAAACGTGGATTCGCGAGTTTGGCGGAGATCGGGTACGGATCGCAGGTTTCGACGGCGTAACAGATGCGATGAAGGCGGTCGAGCTGGGACAGGATGGCATTCGGGCCAATCTTCAGGACCTGCCGATCTGGACCTTCTATGAACGTGACTTTCCGCAGCTGAAAGCTGTCGATCGTCCCGTCGGTCGCGGCTTCTACGTGGCACTCACTCGAAAGCAAACCCCGGAACTCCTGCAGCTGGTGAATCAGATCTTCATCACCGGGCTTCAGGACGGAACACTGCGAAAAATCTTCGGTAAGGAACGGATGTGGAACGAGACGCAGGCTCTGCGTGGTCTGGAGACCGATGCCACAGGCGTGTTTGTTGGCTTGGCAGAATCGACTGAGAGTGGTTCCGGCGACGTGACCAGTGAAGACGCCGTCTCTCGACGCGAGCAGCTGCTTCACAGCACCGGATTGCTGTTCCAGGCAGCACTCACAACTGTGCTGCTCTCCATCACATCCATGCCCATCGCAATTGCCCTGGGCCTGCTGCTTGCCATTGCCCGCATGTACGGCTCACGCTGGCAGGCAATCAGCTCACAGATGCTTGTGGAGCTCCTTCGGGGCACCCCGCTGGCACTCCAGCTGTTCCTGATCTTCTTTGTTGTACCCGGGCTTTTGCACTGGCTGTTTCCGGATCAGCAGCTGGGAGTCAGTCGTTTTCCGGCAGCCATCATGGCGCTGGCGCTGAACTACGCGGCGTGTGAAGCCGAAGTCTTTCGCAGTGGCTTCCAGGCAGTTCCCCGCGAGCAGATGGAAGCGGCATTGTCACTGGGAATGAGCCGTCCGCTGGCGCTGCGGCGAGTGATCATTCCCCAGGCCTTTCGCCGGGCAGTCCCCAACGTGACAAACGACTTTATTGCACTCTTCAAAGACACTGCCGTCTGCAGCCTGATTGGTGTGATCGAGCTGTCAAAAGGCTACTATATTCAGGCTCAGAATACGATGGCCGTGGTGGAACTGGGAGCTGTCACTGCGGTGTTGTATCTGGCCATGAGCTACCCGCTCTCGCTGCTTTCGGCACGCCTCGAACGGCAATTGGACCTCCGCAGCAGAAACTCTGCCTGAAGCCGATCACCGGCCACCTGCCTTTCGCTCAGAGAACCAGGTCCAGGGCGGTTCAGTACTTCGGAAAAATGTCAGCACTCGGGAATCGCTCTTCAAGATTTTCTCTGAGGAATTCTTCACGAGACAGGTTCAGAAGGGGCCAGTTGGCGGGTCGGATACGAACAACGCGTCCGGGGCGGATACCTTCGATGATCTGGTCCGTCTCGAAACGAATCTGAATTCCGCTGCTGCCGAGGGGGGCTTCGTCGGGTTGCCGTGTCACTTCCAGAATCGATCCCGCCGAGGCCATGTGTGCGGGGCTGTAATCTCCGTGTGTGTGCTTCAGTGTATTCTCGACAGAGTTCATCTGAGCGTTGGTCCCGGCCTTGAAGTCGGCGTAGAGCGTCGGATCCATACCACCGAACAACGTAGCCGTCACCTTTGCCCGGCCGAACTGACCGTACTCCACGGCATCGACAAAGGCAGGCATCCAGCGGCTGCGGATCAGCGCTTTGTGTGTCTCTGTCTGATTCCGGGTCGCCCGCTGCATGGCGGCTTCATCAAGCCAGATGTCCGAAATGTGATACCGCAGGAACACTCCGCCAGGAGTGGGTTGCCAGGTGAGCCCGAGCAATACCGTCTGATCGCCAAGGGGCTTTCGGCCGCTTGCCGGCCAGACACCATCACCCACCAGATCTTCGATACTGAGACACTCGCGACCACGCCAGAATCGCGTTGCAGCGTTGAACGTCAGCTTATCTATGACTGCCTTGCCGTATTCACCTGCTTTGAACACGCGAAGACACTCGATCAGGCCCTGATTTGCCTGGACTTCCACCTCCCGCAGTTTCCACACCAGACCTTCCCGCAGGCAAAAGCTGGGCTCATCTTCAAGCAGCAGCAGATGATTTTCGGCCGGCCGTTCAGGGTTTCCCTTCTGAAGTACCGGTACGGAAGAAATCTTCGGGTCGGGAGGCAGGAAACCGCGCACGTGCAGGACGGTGCTGAGCGGGATGTCACGCAGATCGGCCGGTGCACCGTGAAAGCTGACGATCCCGTATGGAAGCATCGCGAACGGATGCGGCGGATTTCGAAAAAATTCTCCGGGTGTTTCCACACGAAGACTGCCACGTCGGTTTGCATGGTCCACAAACGCCAGCACGCCGCGATAGGCCTGCGATTTGTCCAGCGGCGGAAATTTGCCGGTCTCGGGCCGGAAAGGTTCTTTCGCCTCGTCCGCATTCCCTGCTGCACCGGATCCCTGACTGAACGCAGGGGTCGATACGTCGGCCGAGCAAATCAATACCAGCAGGCCGCAACGGATCCAGCGCGCGATTAGAGCAGCCCTGAGGGAAGCACGAGCCACGCCATGCCGGGAGCCTGAACCGAGGATCTGTCTCATAGCTCGACCACCTTGTTGCTGTCGCCAAACTTGTCGGTCTCCACACCCATCCGCTGTGCCATCAGCAACAGCAGATTGCTCATGTGGCCGTTTGGATTTGCAGGGCGACTGCAGAGCGAATAGTGTTCGCCGGGCTTATCAAGCTGATAACCTTTGAAGTGCCCCTGATTGAAGTCCAGATGACTCCCGTGCTTCAGACCAAGATCTGTACCGCCAGCCAGTAACAGCGGCAGGTTTGCGTTACCGTGACTGTGACCGTACGACATACCACTGCCGAAGAGCGACATTGTGGTGCCCAGCATTGGCTTGCCACTGAGATCGGTGGTTTCGGCAAGCCGCGTGAGGAAGTAGCTGTACTGTTCGATTGCAAACGTGTCATAGTTCGTCAGTTTTTCCATATAACCAGGGTCGCCACCGTGGTGGCTCAGCTGATGCCGTGATTCAGTGATGCCGATTTCGGGGATCGCGAACGCATCACCTTCACCGCCAAGGCTGAAGGTGGCGACGCGCGTGACATCTGTCTGAAATGCAAGAACAATCAGGTCATAGACTGTGCGAAAGTAGTCGCCAGCCTGTGTATGAGGAATGTCGCGATTGGTGCGTCTGCGGTCATCTTCTGAAACAGTTGGCAGCGGAGTATCGAGCCAGGCATCAGCGCGTCGCGTACGCACTTCAGCTTCTCTGACGGATGTCAGGTATTGATCAAGTCTTCCTTTGTCGGCCGCCCCCAGCACCTGTTCCAGCTTTCGCACCTCCGCAAGGTTTGCATCGAGTACGCTGCCTTTCCGACGCAGAGATCGCCGCTGAGCGACTATGCCTCCCTTCGGAGCTTCGAACAGCGAGGAGAAGATCTCACTGCAGCGACGCATCGCGGGCAGACACACACCGTCCGCCGTCCACGCAAGTGAACTGCCGGTCAGGGCGACTTCAAGTGAAGGATAACGAGTGTGCTGGGCAGTGATCTCCGCCATCTGCTGGTCCACAGAAATCGTGTTGCGATCTGAGGGACCCATGCGGCCGCCTGTCAGCCAGACATTGATGCAGCCATGGTGGTGGCTGAGTGCTCCCGGGTGATGCAGGCCACTGATCGGCGTGATCACATCGCGGTGTTTTTCCAGCGGCTTGAGTGACCTTGAGAATTCATAATCACGCCCCGGCGTCGTGATCTGATAGTTCAGCGAATGCACACCGTTCGCAAGATAGATGAAGACGCTTCGTCCAGGCGCTGCCGCCTGTGCTCCCGCAGCTCGCAATGGAACCATGCATTCAAGAAACGGGAGCGAAATACAGGTAGCACCCAGTCCACGCAGCACGTGACGACGGTCAAGCAACCAGGATTGTGAAAGAAATTGGCTCATCCATCTGTTCCTTGAACGGGGTTTGGGGGATTCAGCGTTTCTGAAGTAAGTCAGACAGAGCGACAGCGCGAATGATGTCTCTGACACGATAATCGGACTTCCCTGCTTCGGCTTCGATCCGTTTCAGATCTTCCTGATCATCCACCGTGAGCACTCGACGCAGCGCGTAGGTGCAGAGATGTTCGATGAACGCACGGGCAATTCGACTGCGATCCTCAAGCAGCAGCTTTCGGAATTCAACGGCATTGTTGAAGGCGCGGCCGTCGGACATTTCTCCCGATGCGTCCACCAGCGGATTCTCGCCAACGCCGGTTGGCACCAGCTCACGCGTGCGCCACTGGCCGACAGCATCATATTCGTCGAATGCCAGACCCAGCGGATCGATGGTGCTGTGGCAGGCGGCGCAACTGGCGTTTTTCGTATGAGCTTCAATGCGCTGGCGAATTGTGATTCGGGTTCCCGTTGGCGGGATCGGTTCGATCGGATCAACGTTAGCCGGTGGTTGCGGCGGAGTCCTGTTGAAGATCGCCTCGCTGAGCCACACTCCGCGATGAACCGGACGATGCCGGGTTCCGTCGGAAGTAAGTCCAAGGATCCCGCCCATGGTCAGCAAGCCTCCCCGATGATCTTCCGGCTTGAGCAACACTTTCTGGAAGCCGCCGGTCTCCGGTTCAGGCAGTCCGTAGAAATCACAAAGTCGAGCATTTGCCATCGTCCAACTGGAATCGATAAAGCTGTCAATTGGCAGATTGTTCGCAAATGTCTCGCGAAAAAATTCAATTGGCTCCGCACGCAGACTGGTTTCGAGCCACGCGTCGTAGGTGGGGTAAAGCTTTTTATCGGGCGGAAACATGCCAAGCCGATGGAGTTGCAGCCACTGCCGCACGAAATCGCTGATGAAGCGATTCGTTCTGACGTCGGCAAGCATGCGATCAACTTCCTGCCGCAGTCCATCGCCCTGCAGTGAACCGCTTTGCGCTGCCGCGAAGAGTGCATCATCGGGCATCGAACTCCACAGGAAGTATGACAGTCGAGCAGCGAATTCGGCGTTGTTGAGTCGTTCGCGCGGAGCGGGGTCGCCTTCGACCAGATAGATGAAGTGCCGCGATGTCAGCACTCCCTGCAACGCGACTCGAAAGGCCTCAGAAGGCTTTTCGCCCGCGTCACGCTCTGAACGATACGCCTCCAGATAATCAGACAGCTCATTCGCCTGAACCGGCCTCCGCCACGCGCGTTCGGCAAAACGATGCAGGTGCTCCGCGACGACTTCGAGGGTCGCGTCACCGGGCGGGAGCAGACCGCTGCGACGCGATTTCTCGGCGTCGGTCTCAAGCGGTCCTTCCCATTCGATCCAGTCAAGCAGTACGACAGAGAAGAGCCCGTTGCCTCTGTCGTCGAACATCTGGGGCGCGTTCGGATTCAGCAGCTGAGTTTCGCTGCTGTGAGTGAAGATGTAGCTGCCGCTGTTGAGCGCGTTGCGGAACGCTGCGCCCGCGCGACGGTCAACCACATCGGTCGCAACCACGCAGAAGTCAAGCGATATCGGCATCTCAAGGAAAACTTCAAACTCGTGCACCTGCGGTTTGTCTTCAGCTGCCGTAATGTCGAACTCAATCAGTCCCTCTACCGTCTCTTCGCTCGTTCGCCTGCCAATGCTCAGATGCGCCGTCTGACCATTCACGGGACGAATGCCGCTGGCCTGAATGCGGACCTTGTAAAGCCCACTGTGCTCGGGACCAACTTTGCCAAACCAGTGCGGAGAAAACGCGTTGTGTGTGCTTCCGGGATAAAGCAGGAACCGAAGCGGTCGCCGAATGCCAAATCGCTCCAACGCCTCCTGCTGCTTCTGTCCGCCACCGTACCGAAGCTCAGCCGCAGTTTTTCGGATCGTTCTGGCTTCGGCCGAGAGTTCCGGTAAGGCTCGCTCCAGCACAAGACCGGCCGCACGGTAGTAGCGATCGATGTGCGATGCTGAAAGCGATAACTGTGATCCGAGTCGCTCGAATCCGTGCCACAGCGTGTCTTCGTTCAATTCCCCGGGCTTCGTGGGGTCGTATCGCACACCCAACAGATCATAGACCGTATTCTGGTACTCCCGGCGACTCAGGCGATAATGAGCAACCGCCGGCCGGGCCGCCATACGCACCGCACGCCCCTCCTGTAGCCGGGCATCCAGACTGGCGACAAACTGCGAGATCTCATCCTGTGTCGGCTGAGGTTCGGACTTCGGTGGCATCGATCCGCTGTTGACCTTGTCCAGAACCTCCGCCCAGTGATGAGTATCCACGCCAGACCGGAAATCACGCGATAAGCGGTCGAGCCGAATATCGCCCTCCTCCTGCTGCGGGCCGTGACAGCGGACGCAGTGCTTTTCGAGGAAGGCATCGATGGGCTCTTTACCCCGGACGACACTGCCGAACCCTATGCAGGCAGTTATCAGCAACAACGTGCGGAGAAGCATTGGCGTTGGCCCCTGCAGTTTTGGGTGAGCACCTGCCAGGATGCTGTGCGGATACTGGCTGGTTTGATGGTCGTCAGAGTGCCTCCGATTGCCGGGGCGAGAATTCAGTCAGGATGCAGATTTATTTGGATGAGGGTACCCGAGACTCCGATCCCGTGTCAACAACTGCCTCGATTTCCGGCGAGAACTTCAGGTTCCAGCCGTCTGGCGGCAGCCCAATGGCCTTGACGTTCCTGCGGAAAGAGCATCTGGCTCCCCTCTCCCCGGACCGGGGAGAGGGGTTGGGGGTCGGGGGTGAGGGGTGGGGGGTGAAACGCGCCTGCCACGCGCAGCACGGACAGTGCAGAAGGATGCTGGATTCACAGTGTCCAGGAAGTGTTGGCGAGGGGACTGGCAGTGTTCTTTGACCCCTCACTCCCGTCCTGGCCTGATGAAACGTTCATCTCAGGGGTGTTCAATTTTGTTGCGCCTACGTGGCTGTAGCGGCAGTAGCCTCTGCATAGGCAGCCCTCCGCTTCGAGGCAAGCGTTTTGGG
>JBJTOP010000345.1:0-2015 GCA_046074645.1 Planctomycetaceae bacterium
CTGATGTATTGCCGGCAGGAAGTGAAGCAGATGACCTGATCTGGAAAAAATTCAGCAGCAGGCGAATCTTTGCCGAGAAAGTGGAAGCCCCCGGCTGTGTTTTGCACCGGAGGTGCGCGCGCTGGTCAGGGCGGTGGCAGGGGCGTTTGCCCGCAGGCTGCCGCCAGGCGGCTGAACCAGGCGGCTCAGCGGGCGGGCGGGTGCCCCCGGCTATGTTTTGCACCGAAGGTGCGCGCGCTAGTCAGGGCAGTGGCAGGGGCGTTTGCCCGCAGGCTGCCGCAAGGCGGCTGAACCATGCGGCTCAGCGGTTGGGAGGGAGCCCCCGGCTATGTTTTGCACCGAAGGTGCGCTCGCTGGCGAGGGGCGGTGGTGTTTTTTTGGAGCGGTACCGTTGGCACCGAGGGGAGGTAGCTTAACGGACTGCAAGTCCGTCGTACGGTGAGGTGGCTTGACGGGCTCGGATGGTGAAACGGCTCACAAAGACGCGGTGTGGCGGGCGGCTGGCCGCGGGTGAACCAGTTGAATGGCTGTCCCTTTGGGTCGTTTGGCTCGCGTTGTGTCGTTCTGTACAATCCGGTGCTGATCAAGTCGCTTGACCTCCCGAATGGACTCACCCCCATGGCTGACCCTGCTCCCGCTGCTGCTCCTGTTGCCCCTTCCGGTCGGCCGTTTGCCCATTTGCACTGTCACACGCACTACAGTCTGCTGGATGGTGTCAATCGCATTCCGGACCTGGTGGCACACGTCAAGTCGCATGGAATGAATTCCGTTGCGATCACAGACCACGGCAATCTGTATGGGGCGATTGAATTCTACAATGCCTGCAAGTCCGGTGGAGTCAAACCCATTCTTGGTTATGAGGCCTACGTCGCTCCTGGCGTGCGTACTGATCGCAGTGCCAGCCGACAGAAGGAAGCTGCGACGCATCTGACGCTGCTGGCGATGAACCGGAAGGGGTTTGATAATCTGATTCGCCTGTCTTCCGCCGCCTATCTCGAAGGTTTCTACTACAAGCCTCGCATTGACCGACCGCTGCTGGAGGAATGCAGCGAGGGCATCATCTGTCTTTCCGGCTGCGCTTCGTCGGAACTTTCACGGTTACTGCTGGCCGAGAACATGGACGAGGCGCGGCGGCTGGCGGAATGGTATGTCCGTGTTTTTGGTGACCGCTTCTACCTTGAAATTCAGAACTCCGGTTTCGAAATCCAGCGGCAATGTCTGGAACGCACCGTCGATCTTGCCCGTGAGATGGGGCTGCCGCTGGTGGCCACCAACGATGCCCACTATCTCACTCAGGCCGATGCCAAAGTTCAGGACGTGATGCTTTGCGTCAACACCCGCACGACCGTTGACGACGAAAAACGTATGAAGATGGAACACGACGGGCTGCACGTGTGTCCGCCGGAAGAAATGTACGAGCGTTTCCCGGGCCTCGAAGACGCCGTCGCCCGCTCCCAGGAAATCGCTGATCGCGTCGATATGCAGCTGGGGGATCGCAAGCTCTATCCGGTGTTCCGTCCGCCCAATTGCAACACCGACATCCAGTACCTCCGCGATCTTTGCCGCGAGCGCATGTATGAACGCTACGGCGAAGAGCTCACCGATGCTCACTGGAAGCGGCTCGACTACGAACTCAGCGTCATCGAATCCAAGGGCTACGCCAGTTACTTCCTGATCGTCTGGGACTTCGTGGAGTTTGCTCGCCGCAACGGCATTCCCTGCGGCGCCCGCGGTTCCGCCTGCGGGGCGATCGTGGCTTATCTGCTGCGACTTGGCGACGTCTGTCCGCTCAAGTATGACCTGCTGTTCGAGCGTTTTCTTGACCCCAGCCGTAACGAACCCCCCGATATCGATATCGACTTCTGTCGTGACCGCCGGCAGATGGTCATCGACTACACCAAAGCCAAATACGGCGAGCGCAACGTCGCCCAGATTGGCACCTACGGAACACTCAAGGCGAAAAACGCCATTCGCGACGTCGGCCGCGCGCTCAATGTGCCGCTTGCTCGCGTCAA
>JBJTOP010000346.1:0-6770 GCA_046074645.1 Planctomycetaceae bacterium
GTCGAGGCTGGCCTGGACCTGATTGAGCTGTTCAATGGACTTCTGATTGCCGGCCTCAGCAGCCTTGGCCATCTCGCGAACGGAAGGTGCCATCACATCGAACAAAAGTGCGGGATAAACACCCAGCACAACGGCCAGTGCAAGCAGGATTGCCGCAACAGCATTTTCACGGCCGTTGCTGGGAGTCAGCGCTTCGGGGTGGGGCCCGCGATACTCGGCTCCGAGATAGACACGCTGCAGTGCCCAAAGGATGTAGCCAGCCGTCAGGATGACGCCGGACGCAGCGATAATTGCAAGCAGCGGTGAGAAGCTCCAGGTGCTGATGACCACGAACACTTCACCAATGAAGCCACACAGTCCCGGCAGACCAAGACCAGCAAAGAACAGTCCAGCCGCCATACCGCTGTAGAGCGGCATCAGACCCATCAATCCGCCAAACTTATTCAGGTCGCGATGGTGCACTCTGTCGTACACAACGCCAACCATGAAGAACATACCAGTCGATGAAATCCCGTGAGCGATCATCTGGAACATCGCACCGTTGAGTCCCATCTGCCAGTAGTCTGAATTGAGCGTTTCACCGGTGGCTTCGTTGATCTTCCAGATGGCGAGTCCCAGAAGCACGTAGCCCATGTGGCTGACAGAACTGTACGCGACCAGACGCTTGAAGTCGGTCTGGGCGAGTGCAGCAAAAGCTCCGTAGACAATACTCACAACACCAATTGCAACCAGGCCCCACGCACAGTACTGGGCACCGTATGGGCACAGAGGAAAGGCAATGCGAATAATTCCGTATCCACCCATTTTCAGCAGGACACCGGCAAGAATCATGCTGATGGGAGTGGGAGCTTCGACGTGAGCATCGGGCAGCCACGTGTGGACCGGGAAAGCGGGCAGTTTGATTGCAAAACCGATAAACAGCAGCAGGAAAGCAGTGATTTGCATGCCAGGACTCAGCAGAGTGCCGGCTGATGCGGATTTTGCAAGCGCGACGAGGTTGAAACTATCGGACTGAGCACCGCTGTAGAAGTAGAACATGAGCATCGCCACAAGCATCAGCACGGAGCCGGCAAGCGTGTAGAGAAAGAACTTGATGGCAGCGTATTCGCGGCGAGGACCTCCCCAGACTCCGATCAGGAAGTACATTGGCAGCAGCATGACTTCCCAGAACACGTAGAACAGGAAGAAGTCCAGTGACAGGAACACACCCATCATGCCGGTTTCAAGCATCAGAAACAGGATGAGGTAGCCACGGACGTGCTTCGTGATGCTCCAGCTGGCGGCCATGGCGAGTGTGCTTACGAGCCCCGTGAGCACCACAAGAGGGAGAGAGATGCCGTCTACACCCAGCCTGTAATAGATGTTCCAGCTGGGAACCCACTCGCGGACATCAGCAGTCATCATGCCGTCGGCAGGATTGTACTGGAACCAGAGCGTCACGGAGAAAATAAACGTCAGCAGCGTCACCCCCAGCGACCAGAACCGCATGGCGTCCGCATTCCGTTCGTCGAAGATCAGCAGCAGCGCGGCTCCGATGAGCGGAAGGAAGATCAGAATCGACAGCAGAAAAAGAGAATTCATGGTTGCTTCACAGCCTGAAGTAACGTGAGAAACCGGAGATTATGCAGTGGAAACGGGCTGAAGAATCAGCCAGGGAATGTGCTGAGCAGAATCGCAAACAAGGCAACAACAGCGGCCACAATAAACATCACGTACTGCCGAACTCGGCCTGTCTGGAGATTCTTCATTGAATTCCCAACAGACCAGGTGGTGTTGCCGATCAGATTTACCAGACCGTCCACGACGACTTCATCGAATGCCTTGTCCCAGCGGGAAACAAGGAGAGTGATCCTGGCGGACGCGTGAAGGATTCCATCGAAGATGGTCTTATCGACCCACGCACAGAAACGGCCAACAATGTGCATTGGCCGCATGAAAAGAGCATCATAGAGATCGTCGAAGTGCCACTTGTTTGAAAGAAACGAGTGAACTCCGGAGAGTTGCCGGCGAATGTCTTCGACATTGACTTTGCCGGATCCGTAGAGCAGCCAGGCGACAAAGGTGCCGCTGAACGCAGCGATCAGTGCGAGAAAGCCGGCCTGAGCATGAACATCGTGGACCGCTGTGTGACCAGGAAGGGTCAGCGATCCGGCGGTGCCGGCAATTCCGTGATGAACCCATGCCGGCTGGTCGCCGGTGATCAGCAGGTAAAGAAACCCGGATTCGCCACCCCATGCACAATAGGCTGCCAGCAGTGAGAGCACAAGCAGCGGGCCGGTCATGATGAGCGGTGTTTCATGACAATGCTCGTAAACGTGGGCATCTCGCGGCGTACCAGCGAATGTGTAGAACCAAAGGCGGAACATGTAGAATGCCGTGATACCGGCAGTAATCAGCGGGACGATGAAGAGCAGGTAATGGGCGGGGTTGGCCTTCACAAATGCGAGTGCGGTGGCGACGACGGCGTCTTTGGAATGGAAGCCCGAAAAAGCGAACAGGCTGGAAACCCCGACAAGGCCCGGCACAGCAAGTCCGGCAATGGCGATCACTCCAACCAGCATCGTGAAGGCTGTGATTGGCATTTTTCGCCAGAGCCCGCCCATCCGCGGCATCTCTTGTTCGTGGTGGCACCCGTAGATCACGCTTCCGGAACACAGGAACATGAGCGATTTGAAGAACGCATGAGTGACGAGGTGGAACAGACCAGCACCCCAGCCGAAGACACCAAGGCCCAGCATCATGTAGCCAAGCTGACTGATCGTACTGTAAGCAAGCACCTTTTTGATGTCGGTGGCCACAATCGCGATGGTGGCAGCAACGAACAGAGTAATACAGCCGACGTAGGCGATGGTGAGCAGCACTTCATGGACGAACATGGGATAGAAGCGACCAACCAGATAAACGCCGGCCGCGACCATCGTGGCGGAGTGCACAAGGGCGCTGACGGGGGTTGGGCCTTCCATCGCGTCCGGCAGCCAGGTTTGCAGCGGGAACTGGGCACTCTTGCCAATACAGCCGGCGAACACGCCGAGCCCCGCAGTGACCAGAAGAAAGTAGGGGATGGTACCGCGGTTACCGGCAGGATTCGGGGAAGACACAGAACCAATCACCACATCTCCGGTCTCATCGCTGCGGTTGACGTTTCCTGCCGCATCGCGTGGCAGCATCTGGAAGAGGCCCGCCTGAACGACGTGCCCGTCTGAATCCAGAGTTTCACCAAACTGAAAGGTCCCGAAATACGTCCACACGACCATCAGCCCGATCAGGAATCCGAAGTCCCCGACGCGGTTCATGATAAACGCTTTGTTGGCGGCGTTGCTGGCCGATTTGCGTTCCGTGTAGAAGCCGATGAGCAGGAAGCTGCAGATGCCGACGAGTTCCCAGAAAATGAAAACCTGGAAAATATTGCCGGCAATCACGAGGCCCAGCATGGAAAAGCAAAACAGTGAGAGGAAGGCGAAGAAGCGATAAAACCGCCCCGGCCGATGCACGTGATGGCCATTGCGAAGATGCGCATGATGATCAACGTATTCATCGGTCAGCTCTTCCGACATATACCCGATGGCAAACAGATGAATGCAGGTCGCGATAAACGTAACCATCGTGAACATGACAAGCGTCAGGCTGTCGATGTAGTAGTCGATGGAGAGCTGCAGGCTTCCGAAGGTTGCCAGTCGATAGATGGTCCCGGAGAAAACCGTCTGGGTCTTTTGAGCCGTCGCGGCGTCCTCGGCAGAGGTGGCGTTCAGCGAGACGGTCCGATATTGGCCGGGGGAGACGAGCTGTCCCTGGGTTTTGGGATGAGCATCTGCGTCGTGCCCCTTTTTGCCATGGGCGTCTGCATGTTCAGAGCCATGGTCAAGGGCAGCCCAGTGAGTCGCGCGACCCCATGTCACGAGCGCAGTAGCGCTGCAGACGAAGCCGGCAGCGATACAGGCGACAGCCAGCCAGGCGGCGACACGACTTTTGCGGCTGCCCCAGTATCCGCCGAAGATCTCGACGGCGAAACCCAGGAGCGGCAGCAGCCATGCAGTCATCAGAAGGTTACGAAGCGTTTCACCAGTCATGGGACATCCGGCAACGGCTGAAGGGGACAGAGAAAAGCAGGAGGAGAACTGAATCCGCGGATGGACTCATCAGCCCTTCAGCTTGTTGGCTCGATCCACGTCAATGGTGAGATGATTGTTGTAGAAATTGAGAGCAATTGCGAGTGCCACGGCAGCTTCGGCAGCTGCGAGGACGATGACGAAGAGCGAAAAAATCTGGGCATCGAGGCCGAGCGATGTGTAGCGGGAGAAAGCCACGAAGTTCAGGTTGGCACCGTTAAGCACCAATTCGACTCCCATCAGCACTCCGATGCCATTCCGCTTGGTGGCCATGCAGACCAATCCGCAGACGAACAGCACTGCGCCGACAACAAGATAGGCCTGAAGACCGAACTGCATAAGGCACACCGAGAAATTTGAAAGGGGAAAGAGAACCTGAATAACCGGCGATGGGAGCGTTCAGATGGCGCTGCGGCGCTTGGCCCGAGCAAGGTAGGCGGCGCCGATGAGAACCACAAGGAGGTGAACAGAAACGATTTCAAACGGCAGCAGATAACCAGGCGAGAGCTGATCACTGTCGGGCAGGTCCTGATCGGGACGGGTCCCGAGCAAACTGAGTCCAAGCGGTCGCAGCGTGTTGCCGGCGGGATTAAATGCCACGGACCGAGTCAGATTATCGGTCGGCCATTCCACGCCGCTGACTGCGGAGAAAACAACGAACATAAACAGCAGTGCCACGGCCGCACCAAGGATTGTTTCGCCGGGCGACGTGGCAATCTTCAGATAGGGGCCACTGGCGGTGAGCATCACACCGAACACAAGCAGGACGAGAGTACCGCCGACATAGATGAGCAGTTGGGCGGCACCGACAAAGTCGGCGTCCGCAAGAAAGAACAACGCTGCGGCGCTTCCCAGCGACAGTACAAGCCAGAAGGCCATGCGTACGACGGTTTGAGAGACCACGACGGCAACCGCGCTGAGGCAGGTGATGGCCGCGAAGATAAGAAACAATATTGACGGTCCGTCGATGAGCGGCTCGTTCATTGGATTGTGGCCTTTGCAGCGGGTGCGACGCTGGCCTGAGCGGGCGAGGTGGGTGTTGCGGATACCTGAGATTCACGGATCTCTGCAGCGGTTCGATTTCCGAGCGGATCGGGGGTCCATGTGGAACGCTGTGCGGCCGTGGCAAGCAGGAGTGGCCAGAGCGTTGCGCCGAGGAACAGGAAGCAGCTGATGGGCACAAGGTACTTCAGACAGGTCGTCATCACCTGATCGATGCGAAGTCGTGGGAGTGTCCAGCGGAGCCAGATCTGGACGAAGACGCCGAGGCTGGCTTTGGTTGCAAACACAAATGCCCCGAGGACGTTCGCGAGGTAACCGACGATGGCCGATCCTTCGCCGCTGGCAGAAGCGTTTCGGGCGGCGTACAGGGCGTCGTCAAGCGGCGGGATCCCAGTGTTCCAGCCTCCGAGGAACAACACGGAAGCAATGCAGCACACGGCGAACATGCTGGCATATTCGCCCATGAAAAAGAAGGACCAACGGATGCCGCTGTATTCCGTGTGGAACCCGCCCACAAGTTCGCTCTCCGCCTCAGCAAGGTCGAAGGGTGCTCTTTTGCAGCTTGCGGTTGCCACCACGAAATACACGAAGAACGCGATGAATGCGAAAGGGTTATGGAACAGAAACCAGTTTTGAATGCCGCCTCGCTGCATGCCGCCAATTTCACCAAGGTTCAGGGACCCCGCAGCGATCACCGGAACCAGTGCACAAATTGCCAGTGGAATTTCGTAGCTGACCATCTGGGCGGCTTCACGCATGCCGCCGAAGAGCGACCATTTTGAGCCGCTGGAGTATCCCGCCATGATGATGCCGAAGACTTCCAGCGAAAGAACTGCAAGAATGATAAACAGTCCGCAGTCTGCAGCCACTGCGACCCAGCCGGCGCTGAATGGCAGCACCATGAATGCAGCGAACGAGGCGACACATACGAAGTATGGGGCGGAGCGAAACAGCAGCGAATCGGCGGCCGGAGGACAGAGGTCCTCTTTCTGGACCAGCTTGATGCCGTCAGCCAGAGACTGCAGCCAGCCGAACAAACCACCTGTACGGGTTGGGCCGAGGCGATCCTGGATACGGCCGGACACTTTGCGTTCAAGCCAGATGAATACGCCCGGACACACTGCGAAGACATGGACCAGCAGAACAGCGTGAATGATCGCTGCCACTGCGTACTGAAAGTTTGGGCCAAGAGACTTCGGGAAGTAGGCGCTGCAGTACTCCCCGAGGAATTCCGCGATCGTCTGTGTCGCCCACATAAGACGCTTCTTGCTGGAGTTTTTCGTCCGCGAACGAAGGAGAAACAGAGACTGCCGGTCAACTGTTCGGAGTCCGCACGAGATGTGCGTTCGGCCGGTCCGTCGCCCCGCAGAGACGGCCTGCCACAGGCTGTCCTCGCGTGAATATGACAGAACCGAAGAGCCTCTGCAACCAACCGCCAGCAAGGTTTCTCTCCACCTCCATCCGTTCTGCCGGATGAGACAGCCCGTCGGTCAAATTCTCACTGGCAGGAATAATTGACGGCTGCAGTTTGCCGGCAGGAATTCACTGCGCCAGGCGGATTTGTGTTGGATTTCCCATCCAGAATCACTAAAAAACACCGTTGCTTCCCCCTCAGAAACGTTTATCATCGAGTGGCTGCGGAGCCTCTTGGACCGTCTCGTC
>JBJTOP010000347.1:0-8707 GCA_046074645.1 Planctomycetaceae bacterium
TAACCCCTCCGCCGCCTCGCACTCCGGCGACGACAGCGGAGCCTCGCGGAACACAACGAGCCGATTCAGCACTTCTCCGATGCCCGTGGCTGCTCTCACCAGATCAACTGGATCAGGCGTGCCTTCAGACATTCGGATCACTCCATCAAGACAGACGCCGTCCGGGGTTCGACGGACCACAAGACGGTCGATGCAAAGCCCTGAACACTCCGCAAGAACTCCTTTGATAATCTGCTCAAGGCTGCCATTAACGCCGCTCGGGCTCATACCGAGTGAAAACAAGGTGCCAGGCATCGGAATCTCCGTACACGACCCGCGACACTGAACCGCCGACTCGTAAAACTGCTCCGGCCGGCCACTCATGGATGCTACCAACGCAGTGCAGGACTGCGGATAAAGATTTCCGGCATTCGTCGAGAATTCACGGAGTACCTGAGAGGCTGAACACGAACAAAACAACCCGCTCCACGCAGACAACCTATCTCATCAGAAATATCGCATGAATTCGATCTGGCGACGACTGATCGGGGTGAGAGTTGTCAATTGGCAGGCAGGGCTGAAGCACACCCAATTTGCCAATTTTTGCGCCGTTTGAGCATCCCGGGGTGGAGGTTGCTGCAACGTGCGAAATGTGACTGCTGGATGGCTTCACCGGCTGCTGGATTTCGGTTTTTCCGCTGGAACTACTGGGGGAGCCACGGTTTGTGTTAAGGGGCTTTGCTCGGGCGCTTCAAAACGAAGCGGGAAGGCCTGACCAGTCGCGGCCGGTCGCAGAGTGACCGTTGCGGAGGCATCAGCAGCGGTGGCTGGACTGGACGTCGCTGCAGCGTTGGGTATCAACATCAGCCAGCGACGATCCTTGAGGAGGATTTGTGTTCTGAGGACGCGGGCGAATTCGGGCGAAATTCCTGACTCACGACTGCCAAAGATCAGATCGCCAATCTCCCGAACCGTGGGTTCGAAGCGGGCGGTGGCGAGCTGCAGCACATCGCGAACTTCATCGCTTTTGAGCCAATCCGTGATCTCGGTGCGAACGGCTTCATTTTCAAGGATGGATTCACGAAAGACATCGAGAATGATCTGTTGCAGCTGCGGATCGGCAGCGGCACTCCGAAGACTTTCCCGGATGGTGCTGCGGACCTGTTCGTTTCGGCTGATGCGTGCCACAACGCGTTCGGTGACTTTCACAAAGTCATCAGTGCGAGCTTCAATGGCGGGTCGGATTTCATTGGTCAGAAAACGTTCGAATTCCCGACGAACGGCGTTGCGTTCCGGGAGCGGTGACACGTCGTAGAGGTATCGCCAGGTGAAGGACCACAGCGAGACGCGGTCCCAGAGTTCCCTGCCGAGTTCAAGGGCTTCCGGGCGAATTTCTTCTTCGATGATGGGAAGCACTTCCCTGCGGACGAGCGGCACAATTTTCTGACGGACAATTTCAGTCTGATAACGATCGGCCAGGGTTGCCAGATCTTCGCGACGTCGTGCAAGCACTTTCGGAAGTTCGCTTTCCACGGTGGTGGCGAAGCGAGCTGCTCCCTTTCGCACAACAGGCTCCATTCGCACGGTCATCTCAGTGCCGAATTTCTGCCAGTCGCGTGCGAGTATTGCGGCAATCTGCTGCCGACGTTCCGCGGAAAAAAGGGTCTCTACAACGCCGCTGAGAGCTTCTCCGGAGGAGTGGCACTCCAGCTGAAATCCGTTGGGGCAGTACGATGCCAGCAACGCCCGATCCAGTCGCAGCAGAGCCTCCTTTGTGTACACCGGATCCATTGTCGGGCCGAATGCCGTCTGAACATTGCCAACCTGAATGATCCTGCCGTCGGGTACCTGCAGGAACACCGGATCATTGGCTGCCAGCAGCACCCAGGCGTCGGACGCCGCACGGGTCTGCACGGTTGATCCGGCAGACCAGCGGCTCAGGGCGATGGTGAGATCCGCGAGGATCCGGGGACGGCCGGCCGTCTGTCGCAGCAATCCCGAAATCGCCCACCCGGCCAGCACCAGCCAAAAAGCCAGTCCCGCAACAAGCTGCAAACGGTTGTGAAATGAGCGATTCATGTTTGATCCCGGTGTATTCGCGGCGGAATGCAGAATCTCGACAGAATTTGGTGCAAAATGTCGGTGATTCTTCGAGCAGGATCTGCGGCTGTAATGTGATGGCAGATGACAGGGGTGTCTTCTAAAACAGTCCCGCGATCGGCTGACCGCGATGGATTTGAAATGGTCGCCCACTGACATCCTGGAAAACTCGATCCGGACCAATCCCAAGGCAGTGAAAAATTGTCGCTGCCAGATCTTCCGGAGTGAAGGCTTCCGTTTCGGGCAGTCCGGCCTGAGCATCCGTGCGACCGATAATGCGGCCGGGCTGAATTCCCCCGCCGGCAAAGAAGCAGGGAAAGACGTCGCCCCAGTGATGTCGGCCAGGCGTGAAAATTTCGCCTGACGCGTTCTTTCCACCCTCGGCAATTGGCGAAATCCGCGGAGTCCGTCCCATCTCCCCACACATCACCACCAGCGTTTCATCCAGCAGTCCTCGATCAGCAAGATCATCGAGAAAACCGCTTAAACAATGATCCAGTGACGGCAGGAGTTTACCTTTGAGATCTCGAAAGGCGTTTTGGTGCGTATCCCAGCCACGGAGATTCACCTGCACCATTCTGACGCCCGCTTCGATCAGCCGGCGAGCTGTCAAGAAGCCCTGCCCCCACTCTTCGCGCCCGTAAAGGTCTCGCGTTCGATCCGTCTCCTGCGTGAGGTCAAACGGGTTTCGATTTCCCGGTCGGGTTGCGAGCACGAAGCGCATGGCCTGACGGCGGTAGGCGTCCCATCTCGCTGCCGTACCAGCAGCAACCTCGTCGTCCAGACTGCGGCGCAGATCATCCAGCCGCTGCAGCAGAGCAGCTCGGCTTTGCACACGCCCCACCGTCACACCTTCAGCCTGTTCAAAATCCGGCAGATGAAATTCGGGATTGCGACAGCTGGTGTTGTTCCACCACGCTTTGGCACCAGGGCCGGGACGACGCTCGGGATCCAGATTGGGATCATCATGGCTGTAACAGTTGGGGCACGATCCGCCGGCGTCAGGCGCGTTGCAGCGGCAGGCGAGATCCACACCAAGACGGTCATACTGGGGTCCCAGCATCCCGGAATCACGGCCCGGATACTTCATCAGACTGGCACGCGGCAGTTCAATCATCGCTGGCCAGCCGACACTGGCATCGGTCGGCGCTGCAGCAGCAATCATGGAGCCGATTGAAGGCCAGCTGACGCGACCGGCACGCGGCGCTGCAATTGAGGCATTGCTGTCGCCAATCGGAAGCGATGTTGTGCCCGTGTGCAACAGATACATGCAACTGTTGTGCTCGTTGCGAAATTCACGGCCGGCCGTGTGGTGCATCGTGCGAACGATCGAATACCGATCGGACCGCGCTGCCAGACGCGGAAGGTATTCACAGATGAATTCCCCAGGAATCCGCGTTTGTGCAACACCATATTCCCCGCGGATTTCCGCAGGTGCCTGCGGCTTCGGATCGAATGTCTCGTGCTGAGATGGCCCACCGGACTGAAAGATAAAAACGACCGACTTTGCTTTCCCCGCTGCGTGCGGACCGGAAACACAGGCCGCAGCCCGCGCTTCCAGCCGCAACAAATCGGACAACCCCATGCCAAACAACGCGAGTCCACCAGCCTGAAGCAGACTCCGACGCGGCATTCGAGGATGATCAAACGGCTCACAGCCGAACTGCGCTGGCATGCCCATGCAGAAGACTCCAAAGAAAACTTGACCGGTCCGCATCGCCGAACTGTACTGAGTCATTCAGGGCGAGAAAAGTGCGACAATCTGAGAATGGTGAACAATTGCCCTGCTGCTGTTGCCTGATCGCTGCTGACAGGTCGCGTGTTGTCACAGCGGGAATTGGCAGCGATTCGTTCCTGTGGTATACAGAACGCATCTGTGTCTCCGTTCACATCCCGATCACAACGCGGCCGCTGACAGTCCCGACAACCAACCGCAACAGTCACCGTCTTTGAAGTCCAGGAAATGCAATGCAGCAGCGATGTCGATCTTTGTTCTTCGCAGCCACTGCAATCTGGGCGATTGCCGGGTTGAACTCAACAAGTCCTGCAGAACATGTCAGCAAACCCAATATCGTCATCATCTGCATCGATGATCCTGGCTATGCAGACGTCGGGGCTTTTGGTGCGACGAAGCAGGCAACACCGAACATTGATCGGATGGCCCGCGAAGGATTGATACTGACCAGTTTCTATGTCAGTCCGGTGTGCTCTGCGTCGAGGGCTCAGCTGATGACGGGGTGCTATCAGGCGCGCGTCTCGGTTCCCGGCGTGCTTCGAATCAGTGACTCGCAGGGCTTGAATCCAGCAGAATTCACCATCGCAGAACGGCTCAGGGAGCAAGGCTACGCAACGGCCTGCGTCGGCAAGTGGAACCTTGGCGATCAACCTGCATTCCTGCCGACGCGACAGGGGTTTGATGAGTACTTCGGGATACCATATTCCAATGATATGCAGTACCGGCCTGCCAGCGGTGGACCAGCCGCGGTGCCACTCCTGCTGAACGAGACTGTGCTGGAGCTCGTTACCGAGGATCGTCAAAGTTCACTGATTGAGAGATTCACCAGTCAGGCAATCAATTTCATCACCGCGAACAAATCGCAGCCGTTTTTTCTTTACTTTCCCCACAGTGCCGTTCACACCCCGCTTCAGGTTGGACCGGAATTCTCCGGCCAGTCCGGCAATGGTCGATTTGGTGATGTGGTCGAAGAAGTCGATTGGAGCGTCGGGCAGATTCTCTACACGCTGCGACAACACCAGCTCGACTCCAGGACTCTTGTCATCTTCACCAGTGACAATGGCCCATGGCTTGCAAAAGGTGCCGATGCTGGCAGCGCCGCTCCGCTCAGAGCCGGAAAAACGACGACCTGGGAAGGCGGGGTGCGGGTTCCAGCCATCGCGTGGTGGCCCGCGACAATTGCCGCCGGCAGGATTTCTGATGCCGTCGTCGGAAACATTGACCTGCTGCCTACGGCTATCACACTCGCCGGCGGCACGGTTCCGGATTCTCCCGTAATTGACGGCAGAGACATGTCGCCCCTGCTGCTCGGCACCTCTGCCGCTTCACCCAGAAACGCACAGTTCTATTTTTCTGCTCTGGAACTGCAGGCCGTGCGACAGGGTTCATGGAAACTCGCGATCACTCCTCAGCCCAATGATCTCGGAATCGGCGTGGCTGCGGATGCCGTTGTTAATCCACGGCTCTACAACCTTGACTTTGATATCGGGGAAACAACAAACGTGGCTGCGGACTATCCCGAAGTTGTCGCAACTCTGCAGTCACTGGCATTCAGCATGAATGCCGAAATCGGGGGTGCAAATCAAGTCGCACGGCGACCAGCCGGATATGTCGAAAATCCCGTGCCACTGTTTCCTCTGGCGGTGCTCCCCACACCTGTCCTCACGGGCCCCCCCGCTTCCAGCCTCGAAGTTCGCCCGGTCATTACGTGGAATCCCATTCCCGAAGTGGAAAGTTATGACGTCTGGATTTCCACAAAAACAAACAGCACTGCAATCATGCGACAACGTGTGACAGGCCTCGCGTTCACACCAACCGCCGATCTGCCGCTCGGGGAGTATCGAGTCTGGGTTCAGGGAAGATACTCCGACGGCATTCTGACAAAGTGGAGCGCCGCTAGGGCCTTTGCAGTGGCACCACGACCCCTGATCAGCAGCCCACGCGGAACAATTACGACTTCGAAACCGAAAATCGTCTGGACGCCGGTTCCCGGCGCGACGCGGTATGAAGTCTGGGTGAATAACATGTCGACAGGACAATCGCCCTTCCTGCGAAATCTCAATGTCGTCGGCACGCAGTCAGAAATCACAACACCTATGCCCCTCGGGATTTATCGCGTCTGGGTGCAGCCAGTCAACTCGCAGGCGTTTCGCGGCAACTGGAGCTTATTCTCACAGTTTATCGTAACCACGGCGCCAACCCAGATTACTCCGGTCGACGTCACAACAAACGGTACGACCAAATTCTCCTGGTCGGCTGTTCCCGGTGCCACTCAATACGATCTTTGGGTCAGAAATCTCACCACCGGTCAGGATCAGGTGATTCGCCAGACAAATCTGAAAACCACCAGCTTCACCGCAACGACACCCCTGGCACCCGCAAACTACGTCTGGTGGATCAAAGCCATCAATGGCTCAGGTCTGCACAGCAGCTGGTCCACGGCCGGAAATTTTGTCGTAGCCCCGTAGGCATCGCGTCAGGCGGTGAAGCTGAGACCTTCGGTACCGGGCAGAAAGACAACGGTGGTCGGATTTCAGCCGCTCCGGCGAACGCCCGCTGCACCCTGCCGCCAGTCAATTTTCGCACACGCAAAGTGCGTTCTTTCGTTCTTTGGATAAGGTCCAACGTGACAAGGCGTTGCGTTTTTGTGACTCGATCCAGACGCGGGGGTTCAACTGGCAGGCGGAACTGAAATCTCCCAATTTGCGCGTGCTCGCTCCGTTTCACGTTCCCGACCGCATGGCGGCCGCATGGCGGCCGCGTGCCAGCCGCATGGCGGCAGCCTGCGGGCAAACGGCTCTGCCAACGTCCCACCAGCGCCCTCACCAGCGCGCGCACCTTTGGTGCGAAGCACAGCCGGGGGCTTCCGCCCAGCCGCTGGTTCCGACCGCTGGTTCCAACCGCATACCAGCCGCATACCAGCCGCATGGCGGCAGCCTGCGGGCAAACGGTCCTGCCAACGTCCCACCAGCGCCCTCACCAGCGCGCGCACCTTCGATGCGAAACACAGCCGGGGGCTTCTGCCCAGCTGCTGAGCTGCCTGGATCCGCTCCAGCGTTACAAGGCGTTTCTGTGATTTGATCCAGCCGCGGGGCGTCAACTGGCAGGCAGCAATGAAAATATCCCATCATCCATTCGAAAGCAGTTGCCGCGGGGAATTGAGCCGGAATGATGCTTCTGAAGTCTTAAGAACATTGTTAGAGTGTACGAAGGACGGCTCAGCCTGACTCGCCTGCAGCCACAGTCGGTTGCATCCAGCTGCTAACTCCGATCCGAGAGGTTGTCATCGATGTCGATTCATACGATTCGAAGGTGCTCCTGCTTGTGTTTCGTAACTGTTGTAACTTCACTGGCTTCCAGCTGTGTGTTGGCACAAACCATGGTTGCGGGCCCTGTTCAATACCTGGAAGGACATACGTCTCCAGTTCACGCGGTCGGCTATTCGCCCGACGGCAGGATGCTGTTCAGCGGCGACACATCGGGCACACTGAAGACATGGGATCGTGCGACCGGACAACTTTTGTCCAGCAGTGCGTGGCATGACGGAGCGATTCTTTCGTTGGCAGTGTCACCGAACGGCCAGCAGATAGTCACCGCAGGAACGGGAAAGCAGATTATCGTTTCCGATGTTGCTGTTCCTCGCCCGTTGCTGGATTTTCCCGGCGTGCCCGGCGTCCCTGCTTCGATAGCGATTTCTCCAGACGGTACGATACTGTTAACCGGCGATGAATCGAACATCGTCAGTCTCTGGGACACCTTGACCGGTCGAATTGTACGAAATTATTCCGGAGCAACGGCGCCTCTCGTCGGGGTCGGCTGGCTGCCGGCTGCGAAATCTGTCATTGGGGCGTCTGCAGATGGAACGCTGCGCGACTGGAACCTCGACACCGCTCAGATCGGTGCGGTCGTTTATACAGGTCCGTCATCCAGTGCTGGAATTTCGGCAGCGGGATCTCAGATTGTGCTCGGCGGACAGGATGGTGCAGTGCGACGGGTCAACTGGTCGCCAAAGCCAGCGACAAATCTCTCGGGGCACAACGATGTGGTCTCGACCGTGGCAATCTCGGCCGATAACAAATATGTCATCAGTGGCGGGTACGATCAGATCCTGCAGCTTTCGAGATTGAGTGACGGTCAACCGGTGCGAACATTGTCCGGTCAGTCCGGGCGCATTCTTGCGGCCGCCCTTTCGCACGAAGGAGCCTGGGCGGCATCTGGTGCCGAGCCCGGTACGATCCAGCTTTGGAAAACAGCGGATGGTACGGCCGGATCAGTGCTTGCCGGTCATGCAGGGGCGGTCAACGATCTCAGTTTTCATCCTTCAAAGCCACTCCTGCTGAGCAGCGGTGCCGACGGTTCGGTGCGACTCTGGGAAGTCCCCGAGACCACGGCACCTGTTCGCGGTCACAGTCAACCTGTAGCCGCCGTTGCATTGACTTCGAACGGGCAATTAATGGTGACTGGCAGTCTCGATAAGACAGTGCGAGTCAGCACAGTCAGTGACGGCCAGCCGAAGTTTGCGATCAACGATTTCCCACAGCCCGTTCAGTCGCTGGCCATCTCATCGAATGGCAGCCTTCTGGGCGTCGGAGACATTGTCGGTGATCTGCAGATTCGCAACATGGATCAGGGAGCCCTCATTTCCACATGGGGCGCACATGCGGGAGCCGTCACAGGTCTGCACTTCCCTGGTGATGGTCAGCAGGCGGTATCTTCCGGCGCGGACGGGACGGTCAAGATCTGGACTCTGCCGCTTCCCCCGCCATCAACGGTGAAAGCCCACGGGCAGGCCGTGAGTGCAATCGTAATTTCTCATGATGGAAAGACGCTGATTTCTGCCGGGCTAGACGAATGGGTTCGCGTTTTCAGCCTCGATAATCAGCAACAAATCGC
>JBJTOP010000348.1:0-14319 GCA_046074645.1 Planctomycetaceae bacterium
ATCACCGGGCACCTCTCCAGCAAACGCGGCCTCGTTACCGGCTCAGAAGTCAACGGCGGCATCTGTGTCATCGTCGCCGAAGCCCCGCTCTCCAGCATGTTCGACTACGCCAACGAACTTCGCTCCATGACCCAGGGCAAAGGCACCTTCACCATGGAATTCCTCGCCTACCGCCAGGTACCCCGCGGACTCCAGCCGGAAATTCTCGAACGCCGACGCAAGGAAAAAGAAGCCCGCGCCGCGATGAAGTAGACCGCCAGACCGTCAGCGGGCTGACATTGACCTCAGCCCCTGAAGGAACACGGCTGCCGAAACCAGTACCCCCACGAAAAACGCCATCGCCGCCCCGACAAGTGCCGGGGCGCGAGGCGATTTTCGCAGGCCGTAAAACAAACACACAAACAGAGCCACCCCCGTCAACAGCAGGCTTGCCCCAAGCACCCCTACGATCAGCCACGCCAGCGGCGAAGACGGATTTAACTTTTCTGCCGCCGACGTCCCTGATATCCCAACCACCAGCCCCAGCCAGCTGGCATGACCCAGCAACTGCAGCAGCGACAGGCCAAGGCCCCACAGTCCCGCAGGATTCTGACGCAACTGCCCGATCAGCGCAGCCACACCCCCGTCGGTTTCCATGGCCGCAGATCTGCCGTCCACCGACCCGTTACTCAGAAACCGTCGCACGCCACCAGTGGGCGCCGAATGACCGCGACGCTGCGGCTTCTTCCCGCCTGCCACTCAGCCTGCCTTCACTTCAAAAATCGCCTCGACCTCGACCGCGGCACCAGTGGGCAAGGCGGCAAATCCAAGTGCACTGCGAGCGTGCCAGCCGTCGCCGGTCTTGCCAAAGATCTCGTGAAACAGATCGCTGCAGCCGTTAATCACAAGGTGCTGGTCAGTGAAGTCGGGGGCCGAATAAACACATCCCAGAACCTTGATCACTTTGAGGCCGTTCAGAGTGCCGTGGGTGTGGAAGACGGAACGCAGAATCTTACGCGCACATTCCTGAGCCGCCGCGTAGCCCTGCTCTACTGTCAGCCCCTTCCCCAGAACTCCCTTCACGTCACTCACATGCCCCGACGTGATCAGCTGGTTGCCGGAGCGGACGCAGAGATTCAGATAGCCGGGGGTGAGCGGTTCGAAACAGACGCCAAGTTCACGAGCTTTTTCATCGGGCTGCATGGTTGCGTTCAATCCTGATTCGTGAGAGAAAACGCCCCAAGTTGTGGTGGAGCGCGAAACCTGCCCCGCTTTTTAGGGGGCCACGAGTACTGAAGCAAGTCCCGGGACAGCGGGAAAGAACAGAAGGAACCCGGGAATGTCGACAACGCAGAATTCAACACAGAATTCAGACGCCCACGAACAGCGGCTGGAACGAATGGAATCCGCCATCGCCCACCTCCAGCACGATCTCGACGCCGTCAACCAGTCCCTGCTTGGTTTTCTTCGCCGAATCCAGGAATTTGAATCGCGCTTCACACGTCTTGAACAGGAATTTCAGTCAATCAGCGATGGGGCGGAACGTCGCGACCCCGCTGCCGAACGCCCTCCGCACTACTGACTTTCGTGTTCCCCGTCTTCAGCCAGTCACGATCCCAACGGACATTCCTCCGCACGCATTCCAAAGGTGAGTTCATGTTTACCTCCCGGTTCAAACCTCTGCGTCCGACCATGCAACCGGCTGCCACCCTGCTGCTGATGTTCTGTGTTTTCAGCGTCACCACTGATGTACGGGCGGACGAAGCCAAAGGCATCGTCTATGTCGATTCCAATCAGAACCGCCAGCGCGATGCGGGTGAACAGGGGCTGACCGGCGTCAGGGTCTCAAATGGTCGGGAAGTCACCGTCACCGATGCCGAAGGGCGGTACGTGCTCCCGGTGGACGATGACACAATCATCTTCGTCATCAAACCATCCGGATATCGACCCGTAATTGACGAACTCAATCTGTCCCGCTTCTACTACATTCACAAGCCAAAAGGCTCACCGCCACAGGACTTCCCCGGCGTTCCGCCCACCGGGCCTCTGCCACCGTCCATCGACTTTCCGCTCACTGCAGCAGACGAACCAGCCGCGTTCGATGTGATCTTCTTCGGAGATACTCAGCCGCGCGATCAGAAGGAAATTGACTACATCGCTCACGACGTCGTCGAAGAACTCGCGGGCGTGAAGGCTGCCTTCGGGGTAACTCTCGGAGATGTTCTGTTTGACGACCTCAGTCTGTTTGACAGCTTTAACCGCACCATCAGCCACATCGGTGTGCCGTGGTACAACGTTCTGGGCAACCACGACATCAATTACGCTTCCGAAGATGATGAACTCAGCGACGAAACCTGGGAACGTGTCTACGGCCCACCGTATTACTCCTTCGACTACGGCCCCGTTCACTTCATCGCCGTGGACGACGTTCACTGGATGCGGGTTGGCGATCGAAAGATGTACCGTACCGGACTCAGCGAAGACCAACTCACCTTTATCGAAAACGACCTGAAGCATGTCCCGCAGGACCGACTTGTGGTGGCCATGATGCATATTCCTCTGGTGAAGTCCACACCGTGGATTGAACCTCGCCGCGAACGCCTGCTTCGCATCCTTGAAACCCGCGAACACTGCATCTCGCTCGCAGGACACACACACCACCACGAACACGTTCTGATGGGCGCCAGCGATGGCTGGAAAGGAACACGTCCGCACCATCACATCATCAACGTCACCGTCTGCGGCGCGTGGTGGTCCGGAAAGCCGGACGAACACGGCATTCCCCACACAATGTGCGCCGATGGAACGCCAAATGGCTACACAATCATGCACTTCGACGGCACCCGATATCTTCTGGATTACAAAGCGGCTCGCCGCGGTCCCGACGAACAGATTCGAATCACCGCACCGGAACAGCTCGCTCCGGGTAGCGATACCGAGTTTCGCGCGAATGTCTTTAATGCCATCCCAGGTGCCGTTGTGGAATGGCGAGTCAACGACGGCGAATGGCAGGCCATGATCAAAACCGAAAACGATACAGATCCGCTCTTCCAGACACTGTTCAACGAGGAACAGCCGATGAAGGACAAACTGCCGTGGCGGAAACTCGCTTCGCCAATGGTCTGCCCCCACCTCTGGAAAGCCAGCCTGAAAACACTTGAAACACCCGGCACTCACAGAATCCAGGTGCGCGCGGTCAATCCGAATGGCCAGGTCCTGCAGGGGGATCGCCTGATTCGTGTCGGAGGCTGAACGTCAGCGGAAAGCTCAGCACCCCTCCCCGGGATGCTCTCCAACAACAGTAATCCGGATTTCCATCATTTCTTCCCGCTCCATGGAGAAGTTCTATGGATCCCTCACCCCTCACCCCCGACCCCGACCCCTCTCCCCTGTCCGGGGAGAGGGGAGGTTGGGGGGCAGCGGACTGCGCGAGTACGGCGTCACTTTTTCTTTCGGGAGGTGCTCAGAGCTCAAGAGGCAGCAGGAGTGATTCTGTGAAGCGATCGAAGGCGTTTGCGTCGGCAGTGGAATCGATGATCTCTGCTGTTTGGCGTTCGTTGAAATGTTCCCGCAGGCGCGCGACGTCGGCGTCGCCGATGGTCTGCGGTGCGGACGTCAGCTTGCGGGCAAATCGCAGGGCCTCGGCCCATGCGGGCGAGACGGCGGCCTCAAGGGTGGCGAACGAATCGAGCGGAGCTGTGTCGCGACCGCCGGCTGCGTAGCGGAGCCGGGCATGTTCGGCAGCATACCAGGCGCGATTTTCGCGAGCGGTGACCCAGGCGATGAGCAGTCGCAGTTCGAGCGGTGATTCGCCCTCACGAACGCGGGCCTGCCGCTGCGCCCAGGCGTCCACGGCGACCGGGAGTCCGCTCAGAGCCCGAAACCAGTTGGGGGGCACCATGCCTGGCGTATCTCCGGCGAGCACAGCGGCGGCGGTTGCGGAATCCGGGAGCGGGACGAGCGGTGTGCGAGTGCGGGCAGAAGTCACATGGGCGAGGTATTGGTCCCGACTCTCCCAGTCCGGTCGCTGTTCCGGTTTGCGCGGTGCCACCCTCGATTCCGCTGCGGCAAACTGGGCGGAAGTGGGCGTGTCGAGGGCCGGATGATCGTCACCGCCGAAGGACTGATCCTGCGGAATACCGGTCGCTGACGTCCAGCGATTCACGGCGTTGTAGCGAGAAATGGTGTAGAGCACATCAATGAGGTTTGCGGGTTTGTATTCGGCCAGCAGCGGACCAGTTTCCGCAGTGCCAAAGCGGTGCGGGCTGAGTGTCAGCGTGCGGGCCGCTGCAAAGGCCGCACGCTCGGACGGAGGCTGCAGGTCCCAGCTGCCATCAAGTGCCGCGATCTGGTCTTCCTGCATACCGGTGCGACGCAGCTTGAGTTCCTGATGCCCGAGACAGTACTGGCAATCGTTGGCTCGCGATACCACCCAGAACACTCGCGTTTTGAACGCGTAGTCCGGCTGTGCCTGAAGAGCGTTCAGCAGTGCGGTGGTACCACCCGCAGTTGCGCGAGCCGCAGAGCCTCGGCCCCAGCCCGCGATGACAAACGACGTCCACGATGTCGGCAGATACAACGAACGCAGCCGTCCGTTATTCACGAGACTGCGCCCGGACGCGATTTCGGCTTCTGTGGGCGGTGGCAGGGGGAGTCTTGACTGTCGCTGCCGCAATGCTTCAAGACGCTGCTTCATCTCGGGACGAGTCAGCGCGGGCTGCACCGGGTCTTCCGCCATTACGGACAGATTGAAACTGCCGGAGACTGCGGTCAGCACCGCGGCCACCAGCAAATTTCGACCGACTTTGGTCATGCACTTCATCGATAAACTCCTGCTGCAGCGGTTCTGTTACCGTGGAAAAATCGTGATCACCGGGGACGTGCCGACGATATAAATTGTCTTCGACTCCGCCTTGTCACCCCCGTCGCCGAATGTTCGCTGCACGCGAATGTGAAGATTCGAACCGTCTGAAGTTTCTTCATCGCGGAGTATCTGGAAGCTCTTCAGCTGGCGACCAGCGTTCCAGGCCGGATCACCAATCGTAATCTCCGGACTCAGGTCAGCCGGTTTTTTGCCTGACTGCCATGCCTCCAGAGCCTTCTGAACAGAACTGCGCGCGAGTTCTTCATCGAGTGGCAGGGCCTGGGTTTCGCTGCCGCCACAACCAGCGACCAACAGAAGCAAACCCAGTACGAGAAATGGTCCACACCTGAATCCGGAAAATTTCCATAACGACATGTCACGAACGCTCCTGCTGATGACTGCGGGCTCTCGGGGACACTGGAGACGCGTTTAGAAATCGCCGATCACTTCACCTCCGTCGATGCTGCCCAGTGCTCGCCACGTCACAAGAGCAACGTTTTCAGAGACGAACCGCACGGCGCCATCACCCAGCAGAATCTGCACTCCACCAGTGTGCTGGCTGTTGGATGTCGTGGCGATTCGGCCCGGCGGAAACATGCACGACCGACCGTTCGGAGGAATGGCATGACTGTACTGATTGGTGGAGTGATACTGCTGGAGCCACGGTCCGCCGACGTTGGAATATCCCTGACGCGCGAGGTCGGAAACGTTCGTTGCATTGCACTGCTGCAGAGCCTCGTCGGCGCTGTTCGGGTAGGTACCCGGGGCGAACGTGTCAGTGCGTGGAGAGCTGATGCCGTTGCTGCCGTCACCCGTGAGCTTCTCCGCCAAAACGGCGGTATTGCTGAGTCCGTCCGTGATATCAGCAAAGCGGAATCGACGAGTCAGAAAGATCACGCCGTTGGCGGGGGGCTGACCGGCGGCGCCCGTGGGATACATCACAATACCGTTGCCCGCATTCCAATAGTAGTTGTTGCGTCCACCGATTGCCGCCGGCAGAGGAGTCGGGTCGCTGGGGCATCGAAATGCTGGCAGTTCCGTCATCAGCGCCAGCGTGTTGTTCGGATGGTCAAAATTCACATTGAAGTCGATGCGGTTAAAAAGTACCGATTGCTCCAGAAACGGCAGCAGTCGTGCGTGAGCAGAAATGGAAGAGACTGTCGCATTCACAGCAGCAATCGGAATGCAGTTGTAGGTGTCGTGGTAGTTGTGAATCGCAATCCCCAGCTGTTTCAGGTTGTTCTTGCACTGCGTGCGGCGAGCAGCCTCGCGAGCCTGCTGAACGGCAGGCAGCAGAAGGGCGACAAGAATGGCGATGATCGCGATCACCACCAGCAGCTCGATCAGAGTGAAACCACGGGAACGGTTTCGGGCCTTCATGACAATACTCCGGCAAAATACAACGAAGAAAAAACAAAAAAGAAAAAACAGGGGCGAAGACCCAACGGATGACGCTGTCGCGTGTCGCACTGCGAAACGTTCCGCCCTCCCCAATCCCCACTGCCAATTGTCCACGCCCACATGCTGCCGTCATGTCCAGCGCGACGACTGCTCAGCAAAGGGGATGACAGCGAGGAAGCGGGCTGTTGGTGAACACCAGTACGACCCTCGGAAGTCGCACTGTTTTCAGACGCTGCAGCAAGTCACATTCACAGCGACAGGCAGCGAGATTTTGACGACAGCATCAACGACAGCACTCAGCCGTTTCGACCCATTGCGGGCGCGGCGGTGGCTGTGCGATTGCATCAAGCCGCCGGGGGGCGAAATACTTCGCTGGCAACCCAGTGCGCGCCCGTTTCTGACTGAAACGAAGCCATGCTGTCGACGCAGGTATTTGCGGACAGCAGCACATCCAGAATTGCGGCCGGGTCGCTGGCCGTTACGGATAAAGGGGCAGCAGGCGGTGGTACGAGCGGCAAAGTTTGCTTGCGGCAGCCCGGGCCATTACAGGGGGCCTTGGGAAGAGCCGGAAGGTGCTGTTGGTGGCGGGTCGCAGCAGCGATGGCATCGGCGTTCAAAGAACGATCAGAGCCAGCCACCGGCTGACCATTTTTAAAGAGGTAGTGACCGCAGGTTTCGGCACGAGCGTCCCGACCGAGGAAGCCAAAGAAAACAACGCACAACAGGCCCACGGCAAGTCGCGGGGTGATCGCCCGTGATGCGTTCGAAAGCGAAGTTGTGGGGAGAAGACGCATAGTCGCCTGGTAATCAACGGCTGCAAAAACATTTCCACGTCGCTGCAAAGGTTATACGACATTTTTTTGCGTACCCGCCAGAGGAAATTCGGAACAATTCGCTCGGAATCGGGAAAATGTTCGGTTTCAGAGTGTGAGAAACGTCCGCCAGGAGCGGGGACAATCATGCAATCGCCACCAGAATCGATGCCGTGAGCAGGCAGGCTCCGGCCAGTCGCAGCAGCATGATTCTCAGGGAATATCCGGCTTCGGCCCCGCCGAAATACCTGGCAAGACTCCATGCCAGCAGCACTGCCCACAGCCCCCGCAGAGCATAGACGATGTTGATTCGCGTGGCGTCGCCGTAGCGACTGAGCGACCAGGACATGCTGATCGCCTGCAGGGCCATCAGGAGTGTGCCGGTCACAAGCGGTCGCAGGATTCCCAGTTGCCTGAGCCTTTGCGGGCGGTCAATCCAGGGAAGAAACACGCACGACAACACTCCAGTGGAAATGAACATCGGCGGCAGAAACAGGCCGGCGCCCCAGCGCTTGCCCCAGATCTGCAGGCCTGCATCGAATAGTGAGAGCGAAATGGCGGCCAGAAGTGCAGGGACGATTGTGAGCACCGCACGGCGGGTTGTCAGGTCTGCGGATTCCGCACTTCGGGCACCTGCCTGGATCACACCCACGCCAAGTGTGGCCAGAACCGCCCCCAGCCAGACCCGCATGGCAATTTGTTCACCCGCCAGCACTGCCAGCATGGCTGCGACGATGATGACTTTGATCCCGAACACCGGAGTGGCCACGGAGACGTCACCGTAGCGGAATGCGAGATACGTGAACAGCTGGCCCAGTACGAAGCTGAGTCCCACCAGCGCGGCCTGCCACCAGCCCTCCGCGGGCAACGTACCTGGTCGCCACAATTCGACTGTAAGCCACGACAGGCCCAGCCAGATATTTGCCAGAAACGTGCCTGTCCACGGACTGGCACCCCGAGAAATTGCCTGTCGCGCAAACATCATGCCGATGACAAACACAACGCTTGAAAATAAGGGAAAAAGCAGATGCAGCGGCACAGCAGATACTCAGCAGGCTAACCGATTCGGGCAAGTGAACGTGGCCGGAGTCTGACGGCCGGGAGTATTCCTGTCGATACCCGCAGCAGCAAAAGCCGGAGCTGCGGATGAAATCAGCGGTGGACAGCTTAAAATCAGCAGCCCCCTTCCACTTCCGCTCTCTTCCGCTCTCTTTTGGCAATCTCAACCATGCGCATCTGCCTGATCACCGCTGGTGGCACGATCGACAAAGTCTACTTTGATCGGCTGAGTGAATACCAGGTCGGTGCTCCTGGAGTGGAAAGGATTCTGCAGGAGCTTGTTGTGGGATTCGACTACCGGATCCAGTCGGTGCTCCGCAAAGATAGTCTCGATATGACGGATGCCGATCGCCTGCTGCTTCTGGATGCCGTCCGCGCAGCTCCGGAAACGCACATCGTAATGACCCACGGCACAGATACCATGATCGAAACCGCCAGACTTCTGCTTCAGGTAACTGGAAAACGCATCGTACTCACCGGCGCGATGCAGCCTGCCAATTTCCGTAACTCAGATGCGATCTTCAACGTGGGCATGGCCGTCGGTGTCGTGCAGGCCCTGCAGGCTGACGGTGTGTGGCTGGCAATGAGCGGCCGGCTCTTTGACCCGCGACGCGTGCGCAAGGATCGGGAACGCGGGGTGTTCGTCGAGGATCTGTCGCTGGATACAGGTGGACCTGCGAAACTCTAAGCCCCCACCAACACCATTTCTCAACCGAATCCGGCATTCCCCAACCCGCTGGATACCTGACGTCGGCAAATTCGCCTATAATCCCGACACAGCACCCGGTGGAGTGTCCGGTGTGCGTTCGCCAGTCAGGTCCGCTGTCCGGGAAGAACCTGTTCTTTTCAGCCACGGCCTCACCTTGCCAGGTAACTCGTCGCCCCATGGAAAATCGCCGTCTTTTCACATTCCTCGCCAGCGCCTTCCTCTTCCTGATCGTCTGGAACGCGCTCTTTCCACCTCCGCCCCCGCCTGAACAGCCGGCAGATCCCACTGCAGACGCGGCGGATCCGGCATCCGACCCCGCATCCGACCCCGCATCCGATCCGGCGGTCGCAGACAACGATCCGGCGGCCCCCGCTGTGGCCGCCGCAGAAAATCCGGATGCTGCCGCACCCCAGCCCGAGAACGCAGCTAACGCACCGGAACTGAAAATCGCTGCACACCCCGGCACATCAGCTACACTCGGATCGCTGCAGCCCGACAGCGGCTATGCTCTCGAAGTGGTCCTCACATCTGCGGGCGCCGCCGTGGAAAGCGTCTCGCTCACACCCCCACAATTTCGCGATCTCGCCGACAGCGAACGCGCCGCCAAAGTCGTCGGTAACAACGCCAGCGACGATCGTTCGCTCTCCACCGCCATCGCCGACATCGATCAGCAACTCGCAGAAACCGGGCACTCGCTCGAAACCGCCAACTGGAACCTCACCAATTCCTCTGCCACCGACACAGTCGCCACCGCCACCTTCGAATATGACTCACCCGATGGAACACTGCGGCTTCGCAAAACCTACAGTCTTCCCCGCAGCCAGCTCACAGGTACCGCACTCGACGACGCCTGGAGAAACGATCCGTCGCTCTTCACTCTCAACATGACACTCGAACTGATCAATCTGTCACAGGCACCCCGTGAAGTCAGCTACGAGCTCCAGGGGCCTGTCGGGCTGCTGCTTGAAAACGCCGAACATACCTCCAAATACCGCGATCTTCACCTCGAATTCAACAGCACCGGTCCAACCACCCTCTATGCCCCCACCCTCCAGGGATACTGCGACGACATCGAAGCCCGCATGGGACGCAAAGCCTCCCTCTCAGAACTCTCACAAAGACTCCGTGAAGATCACGAATGGGTTCAACAGCCGCGATATGCCGGAATCGATGTCCAGTTCTTCTCCGCCATGCTGGCGCCCATCGTGACCCAGCCGGAAGACGGCAGCCCTCCCACAGGACCGCTCCTCGAACGCACCTGGCCTGTGCTCATCGGCCCGGATGTCCGCGAACCCGCAAATCTCGGCTTTCCCGCCCGCATGATCACCAATCTCTACTACGCCTTCGCTGGGCGCGAAGTCGATCCTCGCACCGCAGACATCAGTTTCCGATTCGCCAGTCAGCCTGTGGTCCTGCAGCCCGGTCAATCCGTCGCACACCCCTACGCCTTCTTCGCTGGTCCCAAACGACGCGAACTGCTCGACCCTCCACCCTTCTCCGCAGGACAGGTGCTCAACTACGGCTGGTGGACCGGTTCCGTCGCGCGACTCATGCACATCCTGCTCGACACCTTCCACAGTGTCGGTCTGCCATGGTGGGCCGCCATCATCAGCCTCACTGTGCTCGTCCGCAGCTGCCTGTTCCCCCTCTCCCGCAAACAGGCCATCATGGCCGCTCGACAAAAAGAACTGCAGCCCCACATCAAAGCTCTCAAAGAACGCTGCGGTGACGACCAGCAGAAATTCGCCCGCGAACAGTGGGAACTCTTTCGCAAAAATAACATTAATCCCTTCTCAGGCTGCCTCCCACTGTTCCTCCAGCTGCCAATCTTCATCGGCCTCTACACGGCACTCAATTCCGCTGTCGATCTTCGCGGTCAACGATTCCTCTGGATCGATAACCTGGCCGGCCCCGATGCACTGTTCCGACTCTCCTTCGCCCTCCCCTTCGGTATGGGACACGACTTCAACCTGCTCCCTCTCTGCACCGTCTCCCTCTTCCTCGTCCAGCAGAAACTCTTCATGCCGCCGGCTCAGGACGAACAACAGGCCATGCAGTACCGCATGATGAACTTCATGACCGGAATCATGGGCATTCTTTTCTGGCATCAACCCGCAGGACTCAGCCTCTATTTCATCGCCTCCAGCCTCTGGAGCATCTCTGAACGCAAACTCCTCGGTACCGCCAACACAGCGCCTGCCGGTGCCCCGGATCTCGCCTCGATACTCCCCGAAGAACCCTCTCCAACCTCGCCCGCTCGGTCCAAACCACGCACCGTTTCCACTATCAACGGGCCCACCCCTTCCTCGCCTCCCAAATCACCCGGCTTCTTCCAGCGACTCATGGCCGCCGCTGAAGAAATGCAACGCAAGGCCGAACAAGCCCAAAAACAGGCCGAAAGCCAAAGACACCGTGAGGATGGCAAGGGAAAAAAACGCTGAATCAACGCCGCAGGCCATCATGAGCATTCCCGTGCAAAGCCCCAACACAGCCATCCTGCTCGTCGATCACGGCTCCCGCCGCGCGGAAAGTAATGCCCTGCTCCACGATGCCGCCAAACGCTTCCGCCAGCAAAGCAACTACCAAATCGTCGAACCCGCTCACATGGAACTGGCCCAGCCGTCCATCCAGCAGGCCTTCGATCGCTGCGTGGAACGTGGCGCCCAGAGGATCGTCGTCTTCCCCTGGTTTCTCTCGCCCGGAAGACACTGGACTGAAGACATTCCCCAGCTCGTTCGCATCGCTGCCACCCAGCATCCCGGTGTCACGTGGATTGTGACGCCTCCTTTTGGACTGCATCCCGGTCTCTTCAGTGCGGTCGCAGACCGTATTGATGTCAGTGTGAGAAAATGGGAGTCAGAAAGCGTCGGGTAGTCAGGTTTTCAGTGGTCAGTGGTGCTGAGTCGTTTGCCTGCGGGCTGCTGTCTGGTGGCTTATACGGCGTTGCTTTTTTTCCTTCCTTTCGTGGCTCTCCCATGCGTACTGGTTTCAAAACACTGTGTTTGATCACCGCTGCCCTGTTGGGGATGTTCATCAGCGGCTGTCGGAGGGAACCACCGGCGGCCGTGGCGACGAAGCCGTTGAATGTGTTTTTTGTGATGCCTGAGCAGCGCGAGGTGATTGAGGAGGAGGAGTTTACGGGGCGGATGGAGGCTGTGGAGCGAATCGAGTTGCGTTCGCGAGTCAGCGGGTATCTGCAGGAAATCAGTTTTGAGGAAGGCCGTCGTGTTGAGGCCGGCCAGACGCTTTTTCGCATTGACGCGCGTCCGTTTCAGGCGGAGGAACAGCGGGCGGCGGCGGCTGTGCGCCAGTTTGAAGCTCGGGCGAAGCGACTGGAAAGTCAGGAACAGCGAGCTCGTTCACTCTTCGAAAAACGTGCGATGTCGGAGGAGGAATATGAAGCCATTCGGTTCGAGACCACGGAAGCTCAGGCTTCCCACGCGGCCGCTCTGGCTTCCCACCAAACTGCCCAGCTCAATCTGCAGTTCACTTCCGTCCAGGCTCCGCTGGCGGGCGTCATCGGCATGCGGCAGGTGGACCCGGGGAATCTGGTGGTCCAGGACCAGACACTGCTGGCGGTAATTGTCCCGATCGAGCGACTGGATGTTCTTTTCGACCTCGATGAACGCACCGTTCTGAAGCTGCGCCGACTGGAACAGGCAGAAGTAATCCAGTCCCCGCTGAAATCCCCGGTGAAGGTCCGCATTTCTCTGGCTGATTCCACCGATTTCGACATTTCCGGCACCGTCGATTTCCTCGACAACCAGATCGATTCTGCCACCGGAACGTTACGGGCGCGGGCTGCTGTGAGCAATGAGACTGGACTGTTGTCGCCGGGGATGTTTGTTCGTCTCCGCTACCCGATTGGTCAGCCCGCCCCCGCACTGCTCATTCCTGAAGAAAGTCTGGCGTCAGATCAGGGGCGACCGTTTGTGTTTCTGGCCGCTGAAAAGGACGGGCGCACCGTCGCCGAAGTCAGATATATCGAACCCGGTCCGCTGCAGGGGGCTCTGCGAGTCGTCCGGAGCGGACTGGAGTTGCAGGATCGCGTGATCGTGACGGGACTGCAACGGCTTCGCAGAAATGCAGACATTGAAGCAAAGCCCAGGGAGTAGCGTGTTCTCCATGCGATTAGGCATCTTTGCTTCCATCGGCAGTCCCTATGCCCAACTGCTCTGTGCTGCTGCGGCCGACCGCGGTCACCAGACACTGTTGCTCGATTTTGAGTCGCTGACGGCGACCGTCCGCGATGGGCGGATCAACTGGCAGTGCAGTGGCCACGACCTGCGAACACTGGATGCAGCAGTCGTTCGCACCATGCCCCCCGGGACGCTTGAACAGGTCGTGTCCCGCATGGATTTGCTGGCTGGTCTTGAAGCAGCTGGTATTCCCGTCATCAATCCTCCAAAATCGCTCGAATGTGCCGTTGACAAATATCTCACCACCCAGCGTCTGGCTTTAGCCGGAGTCCCGGTCCCAGACACGGTGGTCTGTGAATCGGCGGAGGCGGCGATGTCTGCGTGGGAACAGCTGGGCGGTGACGTCGTTGTCAAGCCCCTGTTTGGTGCCGAAGGTCGCGGGATTCTCAGAGTTACCGACCGCGAACTTGCACATCGCGTTTTTCGGACCCTTGAACGCCTTGGGGCCGTGCTGTATCTGCAACAGTTTCTGGCAGGCCCACGCTATGACCTGCGACTGCTGCTGCTGGATGGCCAGTTGCTGGGAGCCATGCAGCGAATTCCCCGCGAGGGCGACTTCCGAGCGAACCTGTCGCAGCAGGGGAGCGCCGTGCCGTGGCAGCCGTCGCCCGAGGAATTGCTGCTGGCCCGCCGAGCTGCCGAGATCACAGGTGCGATTTTCGCCGGAGTTGACCTGATGCACCGTGATGACCTTCAACCGGTGGTGATCGAAGTCAATGCCGTCCCCGGCTGGAAGGGACTGGAACAAACCTGCGGAGTTCCCGTGGCGACCTTGCTGGTGGATTGGATCGAAAAACGAATCGCCCGAGCTGCCATCAGCTGAAATCCGTTATGCTGCCGATTGCTCGCCAGAACGCCCCCCGCACTGACCCGTTTCGGAGCAGCATTGTCAGAAAAACGGTTGTCACGCGCCGCACAGACAGCGCAGAAGGATGCAGGATTCCCAGTGTCCTGGAAGTGTTGACGAGGGGGCTGGCAGTGTTCTTTGACCCCTCACCCCCGTCCCCTCTCCCGTCGAAGGGGAGAGGGGGGATTGAGGCCGATCTTCGCGAGGATAGAGAGAACTTCAACGCCATTGGGCGGCAGCCTGCGGGCAAACACCCCTCGCAAACACCCCCGCCACCACCCGCACCTTCGTTACAACACGACGGCAGCTCAGGTACATAGCACTCTTTGGTCGTATCGAAAAACCGCATGATTTCCCTCGAAAATGCTGACTAACTGAGCACTCTGCTGCTGACATTCCCCTCCTCTGCTGATAATCTCGTGGGTCTCTTTCAGTCATCAGCCGCAAAC
>JBJTOP010000349.1:0-7971 GCA_046074645.1 Planctomycetaceae bacterium
AGAACTTCGTAGTAGTCGCGATCTCCAGACATCTGAGATGCCAATCCAAACAAATCTCTGCCCGGAATGCAAACGGGACACCATTTCTGGTGCCCCGCGTGCTGAAAAAACTGCTCAGCCCGGTCTGGAGCCCCTGCGGTCAGCCGAACTGCGGACGACTGTCGTCACTCAGCGGACAACGCCTTCGGCAGTCGGCTTTTTGCCGCCCTCAGCGTCTTCGGTCTTCGTGACAAGCACCTGCGTCGTGAGCATCAAACCAGCAATGGAAGCGGCGTTGGACAGTGCACTGCGGACCACCTTGGCCGGGTCAAGAATGCCCGCCTTGAACATGTCCACATAGTCGTCCTTCGACGCGTCATAACCCATGGCGCCCTTCAGCTGCCGAACTTCGTCAGCAATCACCGCGCCGTCCTTGCCACAGTTGGTGGCAATCGTGCGAGCCGGTGATTCGAGAGCCCGGGCAACAATGGTCGCACCAATTGCCTCGTCGCCTTTCAGTTCGAGGGCCGTCACAGCATCGATGGCACGCAGCAGAGCAACTCCGCCGCCTGGCAGAATGCCCTCTTCGACTGCTGCTCGCGTCGCGTGCAGAGCGTCTTCCATGCGGGCCTTCGTCTGCTTCATCTCGGCTTCGGTGGAGGCACCGACGGAGATTACAGCGACGCCACCAGTGAGCTTCGCAAGACGCTCCTGGAACTTTTCGCGGTCGTAGTCACTGTCCGTCTTCTCGATGTGGTCGCGAATCTGCTGCACGCGAGTTTGAATGGCGTCGGCTTTGCCAGCACCTTCGATGATCGTGCAGTCGTCCTTGCCAACTTCCACTCGACGAGCAGATCCGAGGTGCGCCAGTTCCACACTCTCCAGCTTGATGCCGAGATCTTCAGAAATCAGCGTTCCGCCAGTCAGCACAGCCATGTCGCCCAGCATCGCTTTGCGGCGATCGCCAAACCCAGGTGCCTTCACAGCACAGATCTTCAAAACACCGCGGAGCTTGTTGACGACCAGAGCAGTCAGCGCTTCGCCGTCCACGTCTTCGGCAACCACAAGCAAAGGCTTGTTCGTACGAGCAGCCTTTTCGAGAAGTGGCACGAACTCGCGGAGACTGCTGATCTTCTTTTCGAAGAGCAGAATCAGGCAGTCTTCAAGAACGCACTTCATGTTTTCGGCCTGAGTCACGAAGTAGGGGCTGATGTAGCCCTTATCGAACTGCATGCCTTCGGCAAATTCGAGCGTTGTGGTGCTGCCCTTGCCCTCTTCGACGGTAATGACACCATCCCGTCCAACACGCTCCATCGCAGTGGCAATCATGTCGCCGATCGACTTGTCGTTGTTGGCAGAAATGGCGCCGACCTGAGCGATCTGCTGCTTCGATTCAACCGGACGCGCAAGCTGTTCGATGCTCTTCAGAGCGGCCTCGACGGCCTTCTCGATCCCTTTGCGGACCACCGTTGGGTTGGCACCCAGAGTGATGCTGCGAAGGCCTTCGTCGTAAATCGCACGAGCCAGCACGGTGGCAGTGGTCGTGCCGTCGCCGGCCGTGTCACTGGTCTTGCTGGCAACTTCGTTCACCAGCTTCGCACCCATGTGCTCGTAAGGGTCTTCCAGCTCGACTTCCTTCGATACTGTCACCCCGTCCTTGGTGACCACCGGATTGCCGAAGCTCTTGTCAATAATCACGTTTCGACCAGTCGGTCCCATCGTGACAGCCACTGCACTGGCCAGCGTGTCCACGCCACGCTGCAGCCGGATGCGGGCCCGATCATCAAACAACAGTTGCTTTGCCACTTCTACAGCTCCTTACAGCGCAGAATCGCCGGGAAATGCGGATGAATTTCAGGTATCAGACAATCTTCGCGAGAATATCGCTCTCACGCAGGATCTTCACGTCCTCGCCGTCGACTTCGATCTCGGTGCCGCCGTACTTGCCGAACAGCACCTGATCGCCGACCTTCACACTCACCGGACTACGCTCACCGCTGTCCAGCAGCCGGCCAGGTCCAACGGCGATCACCGTTCCACGCTGCTGCTTTTCCCGAGCTGCATCGGGAAGGACGATGCCACCGGCTGTTCGCTCTTCAGCTTCCATCGGGCGAACCACAACACGATCATCAAGAGGATTAATCTTCATTTTTCTGCTCCGTAGTAATCGGGACTACCCGAGTTTTTGTGATTGATCAAAGAGAGTTTGTTTGACGCAAACAGTGGCCGGACGCTGGCGGACTGCACCTTACATCATGCCGCCCATGCCACCCATGCCGCTCATACCACCCATGCCACCCATGTCCATTCCGCCCATGCCACCCATACCACCATCGTGGTGATGATCATGGTGACCGTCCTTCTCTGCCTTCTTCGGCTCGTTGACCACAATGCAATCTGTGGTCATCAGCAGCGAAGCAACGCTGGCAGCATTCTGCAGAGCAGTACGGACCACCTTTGTCGGGTCGATCACGCCAAACTGGAGCATGTCACCGTAGCGATCGTTCAGAGCATCGTAGCCGTAGCTGGCCTTCTTCTCTTTGCGAACCCGATTCGCGACCACAGCTCCGTCAAGGCCGGCGTTTTGAGCGATCGTGCGGAGAGGCATTTCCAGGATCCCCCGGATCAGCTGGACCCCGTATTCCTCGTCGCCCTTAAGCTTGAGCTCGTCAAGTGCGGCGGAACAGCGAAGCAGAGCAACACCGCCACCGGGAACGATGCCTTCTTCAATCGCAGCTCGCGTGGCCGCCAGCGCGTCGTCGATCAGGTCCTTCCGCTCCTTCATCTCTGTCTCGGTTGCAGCACCGACGCTGATCTGAGCAACCCCGCCGGCCAGCTTTGCCAGACGCTCCTGGAGTTTCTCGCGGTCATAGTCGCTGTCAGTTCCCTCGATCTCACGGCGGATCTGTTCGGCCCGACCAGCAATATCGTTCTTCTTGCCAGCACCTTCGACAATAACGGTGTCGTTGGCGTCGATGCGAATGCGGCGAGCGCGTCCGAGATCGGACAGCTGAATGTTTTCCAGCTTGATGCCCAGATCCTTGAACACGGCCCGTCCAGCTGTCAGCACTGCGATGTCTTCGAGCATGGCCTTGCGACGGTCGCCGTAACCTGGAGCTTTCACGGCGGCAACCTTGACGATGCCACGCATCTTGTTGACAACCAGAGTCGCCAGGGCTTCGCCTTCAACGTCCTCTGCTATGATCAGCAGCGGCACGTTGTTCTTGTTGATTGCTTCCAGCAGAGGAACCAGCGACTTCGCGGATGAGATCTTTTCTTCGTAGATCAGGACACGGCAGTTTTCCAGCACCACTTCCTGCTGCTCTTCATCGGTAATGAAGTGCGGTGACAGGTAGCCGCGATCGAACTGCATCCCTTCGACGAGATCCACTTCGGTGCTGACATGGCGGCCCTCTTCGACGGTAATCACACCGTCCTTGCCCACCTTCAGCAGCGCGTCTGCGAGAATCTCGCCGATCTCCGGGTTGTTGTTGCCGGCGATCGAAGCCACGCGGGCGATCGATTCGCGATCGGTTGCCTTGACCGACTTTGCCATCTTACGGAGTGCTTCGACGACGGCCGTGACACCCTTTTGTGCACCGCGGCTGAGTGCCATCGGGTCGGCACCAGCGGCAATGTAACGCAACCCCGCTCGGTACATCGCTTCGGCAAGCACTGTCGCTGTCGTTGTGCCGTCACCAGCCACATCGTTGGTTTTGGAAGCTGCTTCCTTCACCAGCTGCACAGCACAGTTTTCGTACGGACACTCAAGGTCGATGTCCTCTGCGACGGTCACCCCGTCCTTGGTCACCTTGGGAGCTCCCCAGCCCTTGTCGAGCACCGCATTGCGACCGCGAGGCCCCAGGGTGCTGGCGACAGCTTTTGAGAGCTTGGAAACGCCGGAAAGCAGGCTTTTGCGAGCCTCTTCATCGAACGTCAGTAACTTGGCCACGGCTTCTCCTCTATTTCGTTACGCTATCACACGCCCACCTGCTCTCAGGTGCCCCGGAGCCTTCCGAGACACCGCCTGGAACAGAATGGCAGAGAATTTTTGACTGGAGGTCGCTGAGCAAAGGTCGTGCCGGAAACTGATTGGTTTTTGTAAGTGCCTGAAAAACAACGACTTGCTGTGACTGCCGGAGTCTCTTCCCAGGCGGCGAAGCACAGAATCGGCCGTTTTGGCAGTCGAGTGCGCGGTTCCGGTATCGGGAACCGCCATTAGTTTCCAGCACCCGTGTAGAGCCCCGTCAGCCACTCAAGCACCGGGCCGTCGAATTCCGCGGCCGCAGCAGGACCGGTGCTGTCCGCCACCCACCCAAGAAGCGGCCTCACCTCGGCAGGAACCTCCGCCTCCGATACGTTCCCAAGCGGTATCTGGCGGGATGCCGACGCTGCCAGCTGCAGCTCCACCTCTTCCGATACCAGGTACCTCAACAGCTGCTCCGCCTGCTGCGGATGCGGCCCGTTGCGAATCATCGCCACGCTGTTGGGAATGCAGATGGTTCTGGCGGATGGGAGTCGATATGGGAGCATCTGTACGGGGGCGCCGGCATCGATGGCGGCGAAGACATCGTCCGTGTCTGTCAGGCCAAAGTCGCAGGCACCAGCGGCCACAAGGTCCCGCACCGCACCGTTGCCTCGCGCTTCCCGAAGACCTCGGTCACGCAACGACCGATGCCACTCCTGCAACTTGTCCAGTCCCAGCTCAGCTGCCAATTCCGTATAATGAGTCAGCGTGGTGCCAAACAGCGGTACAGCCACACTGCAGCGGCTTAAGTCTGAACCCGCAAAGGCCTGATTCACCTCGTCCTCGCCGGCCTGCATCCGGCTGGTGTTGACAATCCAGACCCGGAATCGCCCGGCAAAACCGCACCAGTGTCCGTCGGGGTCCCGGTAGCGTTCCGGGATCCGGGCGAACCATTCCGGTGGACACCGCTGCAGCAGCCCGGCCTGCTGCAGTCGGATTGTTCCCAGCGTTTGATTGTTCCAGAACACGTCGCACCGCGGGGCATTTTGTTCCGCAAGGAGCAGCTGTGTCAGTCCCAGACTCTTACTGGCTTCTTCGTCATAGCGAACAGTGACCCGAATTCCGGTCTGCTGTTCAAACTTTCGCAGCACCGCATCGGCGAAAATCGAATCATGGGCGCAGTAAACCACCACCTGCGGTTTTGACTCAGAGCGTCGAAAGATGAGCGGCAGCAGCGTTGCGACTGCGAGAGGCAGCAGGGCGATCAGGAGCAGTCTTCGGCTGGATGCAGGCTGCATGACTTTCCTTCAGGTGCTTAGAAACAGATCTGTGACCGCGCGGCCCCTGCCATCCTGAGTGACATAGAACGGACGCCCCTCCACATCAAAGCCCGTCTGCGGTCCGATGCCCATCGCCGTCATGATGGTGGCGTGCAGGTCGGCAATGGAAACGGGATTTTCGATGGCCACGAGCGGTCGCTGGTCGGCCGTCCGGCCGTAGACAAATCCTCTGCGAACACCGCCACCGAACATCAGCACACTGGTGCCGCCCGTGAAATGCCGGTGCAGGCCGTAGTGTTTGAGCGCCTGCACGGCATCCACTCGCTCTGTGGCCTGATCAGTGGCGCTGGAACCGGGGACTCCTTCGATCAGAGCATCCCGGCTGAATTCGGAAGCAATCACGACGAGTGTTCGGTCGAGCAGTCCGCGGAGTTCGAGATCGCGAATCAGCCGGGCGATGGGTCGGTCGATTTCTGAGTGCATGCGGGCGAGCGTTTCGTGGCCGTTGGCATGAGTATCCCAGTGCAGAAATGGAACGTACTCCGTCGTCACTTCCACGAATCTCGCTCCTGCCTCCACAAGCCGCCGCGCCAGCAGACAGCCGCGTCCAAACCGCCCCGTGTCGTAGGCCCGCCGAGCTTCTTCAGGTTCAAGGCTGATGTCGAAAGCGTCCCGATGCGGGGAACGCAGGAGCCTTGCGGCGTTGTCCATGGAACGCACCAGAGATTCCTGCTGGTAGTCACTGAGAAATCGTTTCTGCGGTGAATTTTCGATGAGCCGGCGAAAGAGCCGGTCGCGACTGGCGAAGCGTCCTGCCGTCATCCCCCCCGGTGGTCGCACAGATGCAGCCGCCTCTTCCGGATACGGCAGGTTCATCGGGCCATACTCGCTGCCGAAAAAACCAGCTGTCGTGAATGCCTTCAGCTCTTCGCTTTCGCCGACACCCTCCAGCCGCTGGCCGATGTTGATGAAGGCCGGAATGACGGGGTTGAGCGGTCCGCGGAGCCGGGCGATCCAGGCACCCAGATGGGGGCAGGCAACCGTCTGGGGAGGCACATAGCCCGTATGCCAGTGGTATTGGTGACGGGAGTGCAGAATGCTGCCAAGGTCAGGCTGCACGGCCGAACGAATCAGCGTGCCTCGATCAAGCACCGAGGCGATGTTTTCAAGTCCCCGGCAGATCTTCACGCCACTGACGGCCGTATCGATGGCCGGGAAGGTACTGAGCATTTCGCTGACCGGCAGGCCCACGCGAAATGGTTCGTAATGCTTGGGATCGAACGTGTCCGGGGCAGCCATGCCACCGCCCATCCAGATCAGAATACAGGAATCGGCCGTTGGAACGGGCTGTGCTGCGGTTTCCTCGGCTGCGTTGAGCTGTCGTGGTGCGGCGGCGGCAAGAGCAGCCATGCTGGATGCGGTCAGGGCCCTGAGGAATTCGCGGCGGGCCTCGTTCGTTTCGCGGGCGGAGAACATGAGAAAATTCCAGCGGGAGCGGCGACGGAAGAGAATTGACGCTGGATTTTAGTCGGCAGATCAGGCGGCTGCCATTCTGGTGTTGTTGGTTTTTTGCTTTCCAGGCCGGTGGCTGTCGCTATACTCCTCCCGCCAGCCTGCCACACCCAACCCAAATTTCATCCCGCTTCCTTTTCCGCAGAGCTTCGGATTTCTCGCCATGATCTGCCCACAATCACTCGCGACCACCACCCTGCTCCCGCTGCTCGCCTGCGCCCTGCTCGGCCAGCTTGCGATCGCTCAGACCCAGAACACTCCGCCGGATCCCGACGCAGCTTTTCAGCTCGGCCCCGATTCCTCGCGACAGGATGGCGTGCCCGTCGGAAAGGTCACAAAATACCAGTGGACCAGTCGCATCTTTCCTGATACCACCCGCGAATACTCTGTCTACATCCCGGCCCAGTACAATGGCACTCAGCCAGCCTGCCTGATGGTGTTTCAGGATGGACACGCGTATGTCGATGAAACCGGTCAGTTCCGAGTCCCGGTGGTCTTCGACAATCTGATTCATCGCGGTGAACTCCCAGTCACCATCGGCCTGTTTGTCAACCCAGGCCACAGCGGTGGCCCCATCCCCGATAACCGCTGGCGGGCTGCCAATCGCAGCTTTGAGTACGATACTCTCAGCGACCAGTACGCGCGGTTTCTGCAGCTGGAACTCATTCCCCACGTCGTTTCCGAACTGCAGCTCAACCTTTCCACGGATCCTGCAGACCGGGCCATCTGTGGCATTTCCAGTGGCGGCATCTGTGCCTTCACTGCCGCCTGGGAACACCCCGAATGGTTCAGCAAAGTGCTCAGTCACGTCGGCAGCTTCACCAACATCCGCGGCGGACACAACTACCCCGCCAGCATCCGTAAAACCGACCGGAAACCCATCCGCATCCTCCTCCAGGACGGCGAAAATGATCTCGATAATGAACACGGCAACTGGTGGCTCAGCAACCTGCAGATGGATAAAGCCCTGAAGTTCAAAAACTACGATTACCAGTTCGTCGGCGGCAGCGGCGGGCACAATGGGAAACATGGTGGAGCGATCCTGCCGGATTCACTGCGCTGGCTGTGGCGCGATCACGTTGTCGGCCCTGCACCCCAGGCAGACGTCGAAAAGCAGATTCCAGTAGACGCCACGGTCGCGTATGAAAGCAAATCCATCACCTTCACCGGTGGCGAATACAAGGACGAAGTCTTCAACTATCGGCTGCTGAAACCTGCCGTCATCGAACCCGG
>JBJTOP010000350.1:0-19891 GCA_046074645.1 Planctomycetaceae bacterium
ATGCTCCGCTGGCTTCAAACCACCTACTGCCGTTCGATCGGCGTACAGTTCATGCACATAGACAGCCTGCAGGTACGACAGTGGCTGGAAGAACGCATGGAACGCACTGCCAATCGGCTGAAGCTGTCTCGCTCCGAACAACTCCGAGTGCTCGAACGGCTCAGCGAAGCGGTGGTTTTCGAGGAATTTGTTCAGAAGAAGTACGTCGGAGCGAAAAGCTTTTCTCTTGAAGGCGCGGAAAGCCTGATACCTCTCCTCGATCTTGCGATCGAACACGCCGGCAGTCAGGGCATCGACCTGATGGTGCTCGGGATGGCCCACCGTGGTCGGCTGAACGTTCTGGCAAACATCATGGGCAAGAGCCCGGCCAAGATCTTCCGCGAATTCGACGACGTGGATCCTCAGCTGAAAATGGGCCGTGGCGACGTCAAATATCATCTCGGTTACAGCTCCGACCGCATGACATCCTCCGGTCAGAAAGTCCACCTGACTCTCTGCTTCAACCCCAGTCATCTCGAATTTGTCAACCCCGTGGCGCTCGGACGTCTGCGTGCCAAACAGGATCGCACGGGGGATCTGGACCGCCGCAAAAGCTGCTGTGTGCTGATTCATGGCGATGCGGCATTCGCCGGAGAAGGTGTCGTTCAGGAATCGCTTAACCTCAGCGAACTCTCCGGCTATCAAACCGGCGGAACGCTTCATATCGTCGTCAACAATCAGATCGGCTTTACCACATCCCCATCCGAAGCCCGCAGCTGCACCTACGCGACCGACGTCGCACGAATGCTGCAGATTCCCATCTTCCACGTCAACGGTGAAGACCCCGAAGCCGTCGCTCAGACCGTGCGTCTGGCGATGGACTTCCGTCAGAAGTTTCAGCGGGACGTGATTATCGACATGTACTGTTTCCGGCGCCGCGGCCACAATGAAAGTGACGAGCCCGCGTTTACTCAGCCCACCATGTACAGCGTTATTCGCGCACGCCAGACAGTCTTCTCCAGCTTCCTCGAATCGCTCGTCTCCCTCCGCGAGGTAACTCGCGAGGAAGGCCTTGAAATCGTCGAACGCCGCGGCAAAACGCTCGAAGCAGAACTCCAGGAAGCTCGAAAAGCCGGCTTCCAATACCTCGAAGACACCGGCGCCGGCATGTGGAAGGGCTATTTCGGAGGCAGCGTGAAGCACGCCGACAAACCGGCCACCGCCGCCTCCGCCCAGCTCATCGAATCCGTCATGACCTCCATCGCTGCTCCTCCAGCCGACTTCACCCCGCACCCCAAGATTGAAGCGGTGCTCAAAGCCCGCCGGGATATGGGTCAGGGAAAGGCCATGTTCGACTGGGGCGGCGCAGAACTCGCCGCTCTCGGAACACTCATCTCAGAAGGCAATCGCCTGCGTTTCAGCGGTCAGGACGTCCGCCGCGGTACCTTCAGCCATCGCCACGCGGGGCTCTTCGACAACCGCACCGGCAAAGTCTGGATTGGCCTCCAGGAAATCGCGCCGCGCCCCGATCTCGTGGAAATCTGCAACAGCCCGCTCTCCGAAGTCGGAGTGCTGGGATTCGAATACGGCTACAGCCTCGACTGCCCCGACGGACTGGTCATCTGGGAAGCTCAGTTCGGTGACTTCGTCAATGTGGCTCAAGTGATCATCGATCAGTTCATCGCCAGTGCCGAGGATAAGTGGAAACGTCTCAGCGGCCTTGTCATGCTCCTTCCACACGGCATGGAAGGCGCCGGCCCCGAACACTCCAGCGCCCGACTCGAACGCTTCCTCGCCATGGGCGCCGATGACAATATCCAGGTCGCCTACCCAACGACCGCTGCCAACTACTTCCATCTGCTTCGCCGACAGGCACTCCGCTGGTGGAAAAAACCGCTCGTCGTCATGTCCCCCAAGAGCCTGCTCCGATCCAAAGACGCATCCTCACCGCTCAGCGATCTGACCGCCGGCCAGTTTCAGGAAGTCATCCCCGACGCATCCGTGGACGCGGCACAAGTCACCCGCGTGCTGCTCTGCAGTGGCAAACTCTACTACGAACTGGCCGCCCACCGCGAATCGCTCAACCGCCGCGACGTGGCCATCGTCCGAATCGAACAACTTTATCCCTTCCCAACCGCGGCACTCGAAGCAGCGCTCGAAGCCTACCCGGCTTCCGCACACTACTTCTGGGTCCAGGAAGAACCTCGAAATCAGGGAGCGTGGGGCTTCCTGCGGATGCGGTTCGGCGAGCGGCTGCTGGACCGTTATGCGTTTCGCGGCATATCTCGTCCTGAAGCTGCCAGCCCGGCTACCGGCTCCGCTCACAGTCATCGGATCGAACAGCAGACCATTTTGACACAGGCTTTTGAACTCGAATGAGCACACCGGAAATCGAAATCAGAGTCCCGCGACCGGGAGAATCCATCACTGAGGTGATGATCGGCGAGTGGTACGTCCGCGAGGGCCAGTACGTGCCCGCCGACAAAAACCTCGTGGCGCTCGAATCGGACAAGGCGACCTTCGACGTCCCCGCCCCCCGCGGAGGTGTCGTCACACGCATCCTCAAAAAGGCCGGCGAAGTTGCGCAGGTAGAAGAAGTCATTGGCTTCCTTCAGCCCGCCGAAGCCCCCGCAGCCACAACAGCCCCTGCCGCAACACCGGCAGCCCCCGCGGCCACCACTGCCAACTCCCCAGCACCCGCAGCAACAGCAGCGCCCGCCGCCGCAACACCCGCACCAGCCGCAACCGGCCACGTCATGCCCGCCGCTGAAAGGCTGATGGCCGAAAACCGCCTCCCCGCAGGTTCCGTACCGGGGTCTGGTCCCGGCGGTCGGGTGCTCAAGGAAGACGTCATTCGCGCAGTCGCCTCCGGCCCCCTGCAGGTCGGTGGCTCCCGCGAAACTCGCTCCGTGCCCCTCAGCCCCATCCGTCAGACCATCGCCAAACGCCTCGTCGATGCTCAACACACCGCAGCGCTGCTGACCACCTTCAACGAAGTGGACATGTCCTCCGTCAAGAAACTCCGCGACGCCTATAAAGACGGGTTCGAAAAGAAGTACAAAGTGAAGCTTGGCTTCATGTCATTCTTCGTCCGCGCTGTTGTTGCAGGGCTCCAGCAATTCCCGCAACTCAACGCCCAGATGACCGGCAAGTCGCTCACCTACTTCAACTACTGTGACATCGGTATCGCCATCGGTGGCGGTAAAGGACTCGTCGTGCCCGTGCTTCGCAACGCAGAAAACCTCAGCTTCGCCGACATCGAGCTGGCAATTGTTGATTTCGCCAACCGCGCGAAGAATAACCAGATCGGCCTCGATGAACTCGAAGGCGGTACCTTCACCATTACCAACGGAGGCGTCTACGGCTCGCTGCTCTCAACGCCAATCGTGAATCCGCCGCAAAGCGGTGTGCTCGGAATGCACGGCATCTTCGACCGACCCGTCGCCGTCAACGGCCAGGTTGTGATCCGTCCTATGATGTACATCGCTCTGACCTATGACCACCGTGTTGTTGATGGCCGGGAAGCAGTCTCCTTCCTGAAGCTGGTGAAGGACATGATCGAAGACCCCACTCGGCTGATTCTTGAAGTTTGACAGCCCGCCTCAACCTGCTTCTCACCAAACCGCTCAGGAAGATTCCCGGGCGGTTTTTCCTTGAATTCCCCGCAACTGTCCTGCAAAAAAGGTGCTGTCGATTGCCATGGCAGACGCATTTGATCTGATTGTTATTGGTGCCGGTCCCGGTGGATATGTCGCAGCAATCCGTGCTGCACAGCTGGGCATGAAAACCGCCGTTGTCGAACGTGAATCACGCCTTGGCGGCACCTGCCTGCGAGTGGGTTGCATTCCCAGCAAGGCCTTGCTGGAAACCAGCGAACTCTACGAACAGTCGCAGAAACATTTCGCCGAACGAGGCCTTGATGTCCATGGCGTATCGCTCAACATCCCTCAGATGATGAAGCACAAGGACAGCGTCATCGCAACGCTGGACGGTGGCATTCAGGGGCTGCTCAAAAAAAACAAAGTCGAGCGAATCGCGGGACATGCCACCCTGCAGGGTGGCGGTGTCGTCGAAGTTACGACCGCTGCCGGAACTGCCCCCGCCAGAATCACCGGTCGCAGAATTCTCATTGCCACAGGCAGCGTACCATCCGTACTCCCGGGAATTCAGCTGGACGGAGACCGCGTGGGAACCAGCACCGAAGCTCTCTGCTGGCCCGAAGTTCCTCGACATCTGGTCGTCATTGGCGCCGGCGTCATTGGCCTTGAAATGGGCACCGTCTGGCGACGACTCGGCTCCAAAGTCACCGTCCTCGAATTCCTCCCGCGAATACTCCCGGGAATCGACGAGCAGGTAGCCTCCGAAGCCAAAAAAATCTTCGAAAAGCAGGGACTCGAATTCCGCCTCGGGACTCGCGTCACATCCGCGGCCGCCAGCGGCGATTCCTGCTCCGTAACCATCGATGGTGCGGATCCGATTGTCTGCGATCGAGTTCTCGTGGCCGTCGGCCGCAAACCCTGCACCGATAATCTGGGACTCGAAAAAGCCGGAGTGCAAACAGACAAACGCGGCTTTGTACTCGTCAATGCCGGCTACCAGACCACGGCTGAAGGCGTGTACGCAGTCGGTGACGTCATTGGCGGAGCAATGCTCGCCCACAAGGCGGAAGAAGAAGGCATTGCCTGTGTGGAAAAAATGGCAACCGGTCACGGTCATATCGACTACAATATCATTCCCGCTGTCGTCTACACCGCCCCCGAAATCGCCTCTGCCGGTCACACCGAAGATGCCCTGAAGACCGCTGGCGTCAAATTTCGTGCCGGGCGATTTTCCTTCGCGGCCAACGGTCGAGCCCGAGCTGGCGGCCACACAGATGGCTTCGTCAAGATCCTCGCTGCTGAAGACACTGACCGAGTCCTCGGTGTGCACATCATCGGAACGCACGCTGGCGAATTGATCCACGAAGCAGCCGTTGCCATGCAGTTCGGAGCCAGTGCCGAAGACATTGCTCGATGTTGCCACGCTCACCCGACACTCTCTGAAGCAGTCAAAGAGGCAGCTATGGCTGTCGATAAACGCGCGATTCACGCCTGAGCATTGCTGGCGATCGCACATCCGAGTGTTCCCTGCGACCATTCATCCAGCCGGTGCGCGGTGGTGCTGAACCCACGCCGGAGGAATGTTGATCCAGACGTGATCGCGCTGAATACGGGTTTCGCGGCACTGCTGCGCAAGTCGTTCGTCGATTTGTGAGATCCGCTGGTATTCGGAACCACGGGTAAGGCACTTGCGCAGAGGGCGGACGTACATGTATTCGAAGTAGCTCAGTACGCCACCGGGTTTGAGAAGGTGGAAGTACGCGGTAACAAGCTCATCGACCAGAGCCGCGGGGAAGTTGTTGAGAGGCAGTCCTGAGATGATGAAGTCAAACTGGCTGCTGGAGCTGAATTCCTGAAGAGGAATCTGATGAATGGTGGACTGGTGCCGGCATTTGATCCAGTCCGGTTCGGAGTCGAAACGTTGTTTCAAAAGACTGACGAACTCCGGGTTCAGCTCAACAAGGTGCAGTTCATCACTCGGCTGCAGAAGCTGGAGGATGCGGTTGGTTACCGGCCCCGTGCCCGGACCGATTTCAAGAACGCGAACGGGCTGCCCGGGGGGTCTGACAGCAAGAAAGCGAGTCATGGCGGCAGCGAGAAAACCGCTGCTCGGCGCGATGGCTCCTGTGGTTTCGAAGCGTTTTCGGAACTGAGAGAAAAAGGTCAGGTAGTTGCTGACGTGACCGGGCATAGGGGTGTTCACGAAGCAGCGGAGAGCAGTCTGCGTTCGAGTTCATCGAGGAGGTCGTTAAGGGAGCGGCAGGAGAGGGCCACGGGGAGACCAACAGGGGCACCCGCGGCCAGCTGTTCGGCGATCCGTTTTTCGGCAGCGACGACAGTGGAGTGATCGCGGCCACCGAAGTAGCTGCCTATCTCGCGATAGGCCGACTGGGTAAGCTTGCGGGCAAGGAACATGGCGATCGAGCGGGGAACAGCAACGGCTTTGCGGCGCGACGGAGACCGCAGATCAACTGCGTTCACACCAAACACTTCGCAGATGAGTTTTTCAACATCACTGATGCGAACAAGTCTGCGGCACTCCTCCTCCATACCTCCAAGCAGACTTCGCACCACTGCCGCAGTGATGCGGCGGCCATTGAGCAGAAACTGACCTTCCAGCTGGTTGACTGCCCCCTGCAACTCGCGGATGTTGCGGGAACAGCGACGCAGAATGCAGTCGATGGCATCGTCGCTGAAGACCGCCTTTGACGAGGCACAGAGCGACTTGAGCAGTTTGCGTCCGGTCTCCGGATCGAGAGCGTCCATGCGGCAGACGAGGCCGCTGAGAAATCGTGTGGTGAGTTCTTCACGATGTTTGGTGAGCATCCGTGGATGTCGATCGGCGGAAATGACCACCTGCCCACCATGGTCACTCACCTGCACAATCGTATGCAGAAACTCTTCCTGAGTAGCCCGCTTGTTATCCAGAAACTCGATGTTGTCTATCAGAAGCACATCGACGTTACGGAATCGCTGTCTGAAGGAGGGAACAGTGCGAGCAGCAAGTGCTGCTGTGAAACAGTTGGTGAAGGCTTCACTGGTAAGATACATCACATTTCTGCCAGGAAAGCAGCGGCGAGTTTCGGAACAGATAGCTTCGAGAAGGTGCGTCTTTCCGGTGCCGGTACCTCCGTAGATGAAAAGAGGATTGTAGCGATCACCCGGCCCCGCAGAGACATGGCGAGCGGCAAGAGCAGCCAGGTTGTTGCATTCCCCGACAACAAACGAATCAAATGTGCGAAAACGGCGACGGGCATTTCCGGACAGCTCGTCAATGCTGCCCTGAGCAGCCGTGGTCGAAGATGATTTGGGAGCCGTGCGACGCTGCACAGAACGCACGGCCTGGGCGACGGGCAGTGAGTGCGAAGAGTCGGTCGAATTCGGCGACCCGGTTGCCATGCCGGCTGTCATCTCTGCAGGTGACTGCGAACCAGCCACTGTGACCGACGCAGCCCCCGAACCAGATTCAGGACCGCCTGATGGCAGCGGAGCGGACCCGCTTTCATCTTCAATCAGACTGGAGTCCACCTCGAACTGACAGCTGGCGGAAGTGCCAAGGAGCTGGCGGGCGGCCTGCACAAGAGGCGTGCGAAACCGTTTGAGCATCCAGTTGAGGATGAACGGATTTGGAACGTGCACGATCAACTGATCACCGCTGACAGAGAACCGGCAGCGGCGCTGAAACCAGTGCAGAAAGTTCTGTTCTCCAACGGTTGTCTTCACGACCCGTTCAAGAACATCCGCGGAGATTTCGTCTGACCCACGCGTGTGCTTTGGGGGTGCGTGCGAGGTACGCACGCGGGCTTTTCGGTTTGGCTGGTCGTCATCGTGACCGGAGGGCTGCGTCATGCGCCCGATCTCCCTCTGCCTGCCACCAGCGCGCAACACCAGCCGGGCCTGAAACACGTACGTTGTCCTGCGATGCAGAATTTCGCAGTCTGAGACGTGCTTCCGGACAAGGCTGGGGGAAACAGCGAGAATGGACAGGAACTTTTGTGACAGGTTTCACCACGGACGTTGCAGAAAGGCGACCGCGGCAGCTCACTCAACGTCACCGATGTTACTGGACGTGGCCGAACTGTCAAACGTCCACGGACGATTTCTGAAGGCTTCGCGGAGTCGTTTTTCGAAATCTGAATCCGCGAAGAAATTCACATTGGAAAGCGGCTTTTTTCAGGATTTCCTAAGAGAGTTCGGCAGCTGGGTTGACACACACAAAGGTGTCATAAAATCCGCTGCCACCTGCCCAGTCTGTCGGTTGTTCAGGAGTCAGCTGATTCACATGTGCGCGTCTTCCAAGCGCATCTTTAAGCCCCCCGAACGGAAGCCTCGCAACGCCTCGACCCACCTTTGTCGAGACACGGCACCAGGCGGCGATTTCACCCTGGTCATTCGAAACAGTCACCAGCTGACCGTCGTGAAGATTGCGGGCAGCCGCATCGTCCGGGTGCACGTCCACTTCAAGCCTGCCTTCACGGCGGCAATGAAGATCCATATCACTGTAACCCGTGTTCAGGAAGTACAGCGTCTTATTGGAGATCAGCTGGAGCATTCCCGGTGGCGGCAGCTGGATGTCTCCCGGCCCTGGCAGCGGATCCACTCTCAGATCCTGCAAAGACGGGGCACACAGCTCCGCTTTACCCGATGGAGTCGGGAAGCCGCCATTGGCAAAGGGACGCCAGTCTGCCGGGTGATTCAGGTGCATCCAGCCGTGGGTCTTCAGAGCATCCAGCGTGATGCCCCGCAGCATCGGGTGACCGGAATCAAGCGCCGTCTGAATCAGGGTTTCGTCGGAGTCCTGAAGCCACGGTTCAGAACGGCCGAGGGCTGAGGCGAGGCGGCGGAAGAGCTCGGTGTTGGCAACCGACTCACCCCGAGGCGCAATTGCCGGCAGATTCAGCGTCAGGTAATGGTGTCCCCATGCCGGGACAAGGTCGATGTGTTCAATCTGGCTGGTGGCTGGAAGCACGAGGTCGGCGAAGCGGGCAGTGTCAGTGAGAAACAGATCGTGCACGACGGTGAAGAGGTCTTCCCGGAGCAGACCCTCACGCACCAGCGGCTGATTGGGCATGGTTGCTGCCGGATTGGCATTCCAGACGAGCAGGGAGCGAATCGGCGGGCTGAGCGTTTCGCTGCAGAGGTCGCGACCGAGGTCACGCATATTGAGTGTGCGAACATCGGTCCGATGTGTTTCCGGCATCAGCAGGCGATCGATGTTCAGCAGCGAGTACTGGAAAGCTCCGGTTGATCGCGACAGCCCGCCTCCGAGCTGCTTCCAGGCACCGATGAGCACTGGCAGGCAGGCAATGGTGCGGAACATCATGGCACCGTTGCGATGATGCTCAAGTCCGATGAGCGGACGAAGCAGCGATGGCTGGATCGTGGCGTATTCCCGCGCGAATTGTTCAATGTCAGATGGACTCAGCTGAGTAATTTCTGCGGCGCGAACGGGAGTCCATTGCTGCACGCGTTCGGCCAGCTCGCTGTAACCCGATGCATAGCGGGAAACATAGTCCTGATCGACATAACCGTCGCGAATGAGCACGTGCATGACCGCGAGTGCAAGCACAGTATCGGTGCCGGGGCGGATTTGCAGGTGCCAGTCGCAAGCCTCGGCAGTGCGGGTGCGGATCGGATCGATACAGATGATTCTCGCGCCGCGACGCCGAGCCTCCTCGATCACCGGCCAGAGGTGCAGATTCGTGACGATCGTGTTGGTGCCCCAGAGCACAATCAGACGACTGTGAACGATGTCTTCCGGATTAATGCCAACGCCGTTGCCCTGCGTCGCGCAAAGCCCGGCGTGAGCAACAGCGCCGCAGATGTTGCGATCAAGACGACTGGCTCCCAGCAGCCCCATCAGTCTCTGGTCAAGCGATGAATGATGAATGAGCCCCTGATTACCGGCTGAGCTGAACGGAAGAATCGCTTCCGCCCCCGACTCATCCATTATCTGTCGCCAGCGCTCGGCAATCTCCGTCAGCGCTTCAGTCCAGGAGATCTGTCGAAAACAGCCCTGCCCTTTGGGGCCTGTTCGACGGAGCGGAGAGAGGATTCGGTCGGGGTGATGCACTCGTTCAAGGTAGTGATTGACTTTTCCGCAGAGTGTTCCGCGAGTGAATGGGTGCCCCGGATCACCACGCAGAGACAGTGCATGGCCGTCAGCCACTTCGACCAGCCATGCACAGGTATCAGGGCAGTCATGTCCGCAGGCTCCTCGAATCACTGAAAGCAGGGATGACACAGTGGAAACTCCAAATTGGACTCAGCTCAGCTGCCACAGAATCGTCAGGAACCCAACCGCAATGCACCAGAAGGCAAACCAGTGAAGTCGATCAGCATTCAGCTGCCGAATGAGCCAGCGGAGGCTCAGAGTCCCCACAACAAAGCTCACACAGGCCCCTGCCAGCAGCGGCTGCCACTCCGGACCCGTCGTGTCTCCTCGCGTCAAGACCTTGAGCGTCTCCAGAAGTGTGGCCCCACCGATTGCCGGAATCGCAAGGAAAAAGGAAAAACGGGCGGCGTCGCTGCCCTTCATTCCAACCATCAGCCCCGCCCCAACCGTGCTGCCTGCACGAGAAATTCCGGGCAAAATCGCAACTGCCTGGAAGATGCCAATCATCAGTGACGAGCGGAAGGAAAGTTGCTCGATGGGAACCAGGCCCGACTGCATTCGCCTCGCCGCCAGCAGGATACCGGCCGTGACCAGCAGACAGCAGCCAGCCGCAAGAGGACTGTTAAAGGTGGCTTCAAGTGCATCCTTGAAGCCGAGGCCAATGATGGCCACGGGAATGGAGGCCTGGATCAGCTGCAGCAGGAGTCGCGGCTGACGAACAGCCTGGACGAGTTCACGGCGATACACCACAGTGATCGAGAGCAGCGTTCCAAAGTGCAGCGCAACATTCATGGTCATTCCCTGCAGCCAATCCGGAAGTGGCTGAGACGAGAACTGCAGCAGCAGGGCCTGGGCAATCACAAGGTGCCCGGAAGAACTGATCGGAAGGAATTCGGCGATTCCCTGGACGATGCCGAGAAGAATGGCAAACAAGAGATTCATGGTGTGGATTTGGCTGAAGAAAAGAATCGAGCAATCAGCAGATCGCTCCAGAGTTTTGCAGCGTTTTGCTGACCCGTCGGGCTGAAATGGCGACGCGAGCCGGGACCACCGCGATTGGGACCGGTGAGCATATCCGTATCCGGTCCGAGCCCGAAGCCTGGCAGCTCGCTGACCGTAACAATCGCAGCCCGAATGCGACTTTCCCCCTGCGGATCATTGTAGACGGTCGGGTGATGCGTGGACTGCGCACAGAGCCAGAGAGGTTCTGATTTCCAGGCAGCGACGGCAGCAGCGCGAATCGCCTGCAGTCGTGCAACATAGTCTTCAGCCGAAGTGCCTTCAATGACGTCAGACTCCCCCTGCTGCCAGAGCACCGCTCGAAACGCACCAACGCTCTGACCGACACGGTGCATTCGCTCAGAAAGTGGTCCATCCGGCAACCACTGGCGAGTCGATGTGCCACCAACAGCCACATTCACAAAGCCGACAGGGACCTCCAGAAACTCTGCAAGTCTGTCCCCGACCGGAGGCCAGATGGATCCTCCATCGCTGCGATCCGGCGCGGGCTGCGGATCATTCGCCAGCTGCCAGCGGCCCGTTTCCCAGTGATATGCAGACACGCGCTGCTGACTGTCTTTGACCTGCAGACGTTCATCGTTGGTGTTCGTGGCGTAGGATTGTCCGGCAATCAGAAACACCTCGCCGACACCAATCGGTTCAACCGTGGCAGTCGAGACTGCACCACCAGCGGTCGCTCGAAGGCGGACGTCAAGACGATACCAGCCACCAGCAGGGAGTATCACCGTGGCTGTGGCGAGCTTTGAATCCGCAGGTGTCACGGCTTTCAGGGCAAGTGGAGTCCAGTCGCCGGATGGCTGATTCGATGCGGCCAGTCGTGCACGGGCCAACCCCCGAATCGAGGGCACCAGGCGGATCTCCGCCTGCATGCCAGGCTTAAGCAAATCATCGCCGCTGAGCCTGATAATCGCACTGCCGGTGCCGCGTGGTTCAGCCGGAGTGTCAGCCGCTGAGGAACTTCCGACAGTTCGCTGCAGCACCTGCCAGGGCTGGGGTGACAGGATTGCTGGATCCGCAAGAAGCAGTGCGAGAATCATCATCCGCGAAAACTCCACATCGTATCAGTGTGGTCATGTTTGCTGTGTTGGGTGCTGGCGATCTGTGGCAGTCATCTCTGTGCATGTTAGACTGTGGCGGCCACTGGATGCGAGCGAGGTTCGGCCGGACGCCGGAGGGACTGGGAATGTCAGGTATGGGTGATCGTAAAATATTGCTGGAATTGTGTGCGGGCGGGCTGGAAGACGTGGAGCTCGCCGCACAAATGCGCCTCGAACGGATTGAGCTGAACAGCGGCATGGCTCTCGGAGGCCTCACACCATCTGCGGGCCTGGTTCGCGAAGCTGTTTCGGTATTCCCCGGCCGCATCATCGGAATGGTGCGGCCCCGCGAGGGCGGATTTCATTACAGTGTTGTTGAACTGCGACAAATGTTTCGGGACGCTGAGTGGATGCTGAGTGAGGGTCTTGCTGGTCTGGCCGCTGGATTTCTGGACGCTGCCGGGGAAGTGGACGAGCCGCTGTGCCGTCAGTTTCGTGGAATCTGCGGAGCGGCCGAGTTTGTTTTTCACAGAGCGTTTGACTGCACCGCTGATCTGCCTCTGACGCTCGAACAGCTGGCAGATTGCGGTGTGGACCGGGTTCTGACCAGTGGCGGCGCCGCAACGGCGCTGGAAGGATCCCTCGTGCTGCGCAGGTTGAAAGAGCAGTCGCGTGGGCGCATTCAGGTGCTCGCAGCTGGTGGAATTCGGTCCGCAAACGTGCGACAGGTGCTGGAACTCAGCGGATGCAAAGAAGTCCACGCTGGTGTCCGCGAGGTAATGCGGGCGGAATCGGTTCCGGGGCTGCTGCATTTTGGACTGCCGGGATCAGGTCCGCGAAGTTATGGTCGAGCATCCGCCGAGGAGCTCGAAAATTTGCAGGCAGTTGTGCGGGGTTTTAAGCAGGTTGAGTAGTGGCCAGGTGGCCTGGGACGACGGTGCTGCATGAAAATGGGGCCGAACATGAATGAGGCGAAACTGCCGGAGGCATGGGAAACGCTGCAGCACGCCGCTCGGGATGTCCGACAGCGCGCGTGGGCTCCGTATTCGCGGTTTGCAGTGGGAGCCGCGCTACTGACAGCATCGGGCGAAGTGATCACGGGCTGCAACGTTGAGAATGCTTCGTGGGGGCTGACAATATGTGCAGAGCGGTCTGCAGTTTGCCACGCAGTGTCCCTGGGGCACCGCGAGTTTCTCGCGATTTGTATTTCACTGACGGGTGTCGCTGTGCCATGCGGAGCATGTCGACAATTTCTGATGGAGTTCGGCGGAGGTCTGCTGGTACTCCTGGATAACGCAGACACGCCGCCGGGAACACTGCCAGAGGTCGTGCGGCTCGAAGAACTGCTGCCACGGGCCTTTCGAATGTCATAACCAGGATTCAGCACCACAAAGACTCCCCCCACCCAATTCACTCCGCCTGCAGATTGTATCGCTGCCCGACTTTGGATACGTTCTGCGTCTTCTCTCCATTCTTCCAGCCGCACACTCGTCTCACTCCGCTACCCACCGAGATCCCGCATGACAATTCGACCACTCCTGCAATCTCTGCTTCTCCTTTCCTGCGTCTGCGGCTTTATCGACGAATCACGTGCCGACGACACGGCGCTTCAGCACGCACTTGGGGAAGCCGGTGCCAACCGACTGCAGCTTGAAGACGCTCTGGAAAAAGTCCCGGTCGATGAGAAAGCCGGCATGCGGTTCCTCATTGAAAACATGCCCACTCGCGACCTGAAAACACTCTCCGCCGAATTCCTCCTCGAAAACAGTCGACTCGCCTGGTTGGCCCTCAGGGAACGCCCGTGGGCGAAGGAAATCCCCAAAGATGTGATCCACGACGCGCTGCTGCCCTACGCCAGCGTCAGCGAAACGCGCGATCGCTGGCGCGCTCGTTTCCACGAACAATTCTCGCCGCTTATCAAGGACTGCAAGACCCCCACCGAAGCGGCCGCAATTCTCAATCAACAGGTGTTTCCGCTTGTCAAAGTCAAATATTCCACCCAGCGACGTCGCGCCGACCAAAGTCCGCTGGAAAGCATCGAAACAGGTCTCGCATCGTGCACCGGACTCTCCATCCTGCTCATTGATGCCTGCCGTTCCGTCGGTATCCCGGCCAGGCTTGTCGGTACACCACTCTGGTCCGACAACAGCGGCAACCACACATGGGTCGAAATCTGGGACAAAGGCTGGCACTTCACCGGAGCCTGTGAACCAACCGGCAATAAGCTCAACGAAGGCTGGTTCATCGACCGTGCCTCCAAAGCCCGCACCGATCATAAGCTGCACGCTATTTATGCGGTCACATTTAAAAAGAATGGCCACGCATTCCCAATGGTCTGGGCTCGTGACGCCCAGGACGTCAATGCCGTCAACGTCAGTGATCGCTATATCGCTCTGCGGACTCCGATCCCCGAAGGTCACGGAGCCCTGCGAATTCGAGTTCGCAATAATATGGGTCGCCGAGTTGCCGTGGACGTCAGCGTTCAGGACGGCAGCGGAGGACTGCTTTACAGCGGTCCCACCAAAGACGATCGCTTCGATTCGAACGACCATCTGACAGTGCCAGTGCTGCTCGGTTCCACCATCACCATCCGCATCGGCCCGCGCGTCATCACGACTCAGATTCCAGCTGACAAAAAAGAAATCCTCGTGGATCTGCAGAACGACACGCAGTGAAGGTGATTCTGAAATGCCAAAGTTTGCTGTGGTCATTCCCGCTGCAGGCAGCAGCAGCCGCATGACCGGATTCAAAAAAAAGAAGCCGTTTCTGGATCTCAAAGGACGTCCGGTCTGGGTGCGGACCGTGGAACATTTCATGGGACGCCCCGATGTCTGTCAGGTCGTCCTCGTCGTCGCTCCGGACGATCTTGACTGGTTCCGCGAAACATACCGACCTCACCTCGCGTTTATGGACGTGCAATTAACTGCCGGAGGCGCCTGTCGGGCGGAAAGTGTCCGCAACGGTCTCCGTGCGCTCAATCCAGATGCGGAATACGTTGCCGTCCATGACGCCGCTCGCCCACTGCTTACAGCCGTCTGGATCGACTCTGTTTTCGCTGCCGCCGTACAACACAAAGCCGCCATTCCTGGACTGCGACTCACCAGCACCATCAAACGCATAAACGCCGCCGGACAAATCACGGAAACCGTCGATCGCACGGGTCTCGTTCAGGCCCAGACACCCCAGGTTGTCGAACGCAACCTGCTGGAACAGTCCTTCGCCCACTGCCGACGACTCGCAGATGTCACCGATGAAGCCTCACTCGTGGAAGCCGCTGGTCACCCCGTGCATGTCGTCGATGGCTGGCCTATGAATATCAAGCTGACGACCTCCGAAGATCTGCGGCTCGCAGAACTCTACCTCAACGCACTCCCCCGCCCTTCTCTCCCCGGTGCACTGCATCCCTTCGGCGATGACCTGTTCCGCTGAGCTGCCTTCATGACGGTCTTCGACTGCAACCACTTCACGGCCCATCGCTGTCGCTCCTGCAGCCTGCTGGAACTGTCTTCAGATCAGGCACGTCAACAGCAGCTGCAGGTGCTCCGCGATTCACTTTCCGGGGTCTCTGAATTCGATTCCCCCGTCTGGTGCACTGCTCCGACCGGCAGTCGCATCCGCGGACGACTTGCTGTGGCAGGTTCCTGCCAGGCACCAGTTCTTGGTTTTTTTAACGACGAACACACAGTGGTGCCCGCCGCCGACTGCCCTCTGCACCATCCCCTCATGACCGACTCGCTCGAATGGCTGCGGCACTTCATCAGCGCAGCAATGCTGGAACCCTATTCCCCACACACCGACCGTGGAGAACTCAAATTCATCGTGCTCACTGCCAGCCCCTCCACCGGACAGCTGATGGTGCAGTGGGTGCTGCGTTCGCGCGAATCTCTGGATCGGATCCGCGGAGTCTGGCGACGATTTTCTGCAAACCAGCGCGGCTCGGTGGCCGTGATGTCCGCCGGTCTGCAGCCAAAGCGGTCTTCCCAGATCCATTGCGAAGCTGACTATCCCGTTTCGGATACGCAGTCAATTGAAATCACTTATCCGGAACCATCGATTTCCCTGTTTGTTGCGTCTGGCAGCTTTGTGCAGAGCAACTTCGAGATGGCCGGGGCGCTTTATTCTGAAGCAGCGAAACGACTGCAGCAGCTGGCCCCCCGTCGAGTCCTCGACCTGTACTGCGGCTCCGGCGCATTCTCACTGCTGGCAGCTCGAACCGGCGCCACGGTGCTCGGTATTGATGTTTCGGTTGCCTCAATTGACTGTGCCCGTCATGCAGCAACCCAGCAGAGGCTCAGTGCACAATTCCGCGCTTGTCCGGCAGGCAGCCTTCAGCGAGCAGAATTCCCGGACGACCTCGACGTTGTAATCTGCAATCCCCCTCGTTCCGGCCTTGATCCAGCCACGGTGAATCTGCTGCGGGAACTTTCACCTGCCGTCATTCTTTATTCCAGCTGTAACCCCGCCACACTGGTTCGCGACCTCCAGCGACTGGCAGGCCACTACGCGCCTGCATGGATGAGGCCATTTGAAATGTTTCCGCGAACAAGACACTGGGAAGTTCTCTGTCAGGCGGATTTACGGAACTGAAACACATGGCGGAATACGCGGTGTTGTTATGTGGCCGGAAAATGCGACAATTCCAGACACTTTGTGACTCAGCTGCTTTCAGGAGAATTCAAACATGGCCGGACATGCATACGTCGAGCGATTTGTGAATCTGCTGGATCCAGGCAAAAACCTGATCTTCAACATGAGTATTGATGAAGCGATCGAGCGACTTGGCAGCGGAGATCCGCAGCGGGTCCGCGAAATCGACGGCCAGTTTGCCCTTGTGCATCGTCGCGGCCACGTCATCCGCATGGCCCGTTCCATCGGCCGTCCCATGCGATATTTTCTGGCCAAACAAATTGACGGTCCGTGCCTTGTTGTGGCTGAACGCATCGACGAAATCGCCAGCTGGCTGCGTCAGGAAGGCCTTGCTGACCAGTTTCACCCGTCCTACACACGGATGGTGCCTGCACACCATATCCAGGAGCTGGCCCTGATCGGCTGCCCCGACCCCAGCCCTGCAAATACTCGATTCTTTACCCCCGAACGTAACCGCTACTCCACCAGCCTCGATGAACTCGGGCGACTCTACATTGGGGCGATGCAGCAGGAAGTGTTTCGCTGGCTGAACCTGATTCCAAAAACGGCCCCGATTGGTGTTTTATTCAGTGGTGGAATCGACAGCGGTGCTGTGTTCCTCGCCGTCTACGACGCACTGCTCAAACGTGGCGAATCCCCCTCGCGTCTGAAAGCCTTCACACTGTCCCTCGATGGTTCCGGTCAGGATGCAGCTCAGGCAAAGGACTTCCTCGATACACTTGACCTCGGTCTGTTTCTGGAAATTATCGACGTGCCACAATCAGCCGTCGATTATCGCGAAGCCGTGCGAGTAATCGAGGATTACAAGCCGCTGGATGTGCAGGCCGCCGCCATGGGACTCGTGCTCTGCCGCGAAATCCGCAGCCGCTATCCCGACTGGCAATATCTCGTCGATGGCGACGGAGGTGACGAAAACCTCAAAGACTACCCCATCGAGGAAAATAGTGAACTCACCATTCGCAGCGTGCTCAACAATCCCCTGCTCTACCACGAAGGCTGGGGAATTCAGGCGGTGAAGCATTCGCTGACTTACAGCGGTGGGCAGAGTCGCGGCCACGTTCGCAGCTGGGCCCCGGCCGCCTCGCACGGCTTCCGCGGCTTCAGCCCATTCGCACTCCCAAATGTCATCGAAGTCTCTGAAGGCATCCCCTTCATCCAGCTCACCGACTGGGACCACGGTCGCCTCTACGCCCTGAAAGGCGAAATCGTCCGGCGAGGCATCGAACATATCACGGGGCTCACGATGCCCATCTTTGAAAAACGCCGTCTGCAACACGGCGCCGCCCCACCAAATACATTCGCAAATATCTTCCCCACCAGCGAACAAGCCTACAGAAAAGCCTTCGCCGAAATCTACGCTGGCTAGCTCCTTCGAAAGTTTTACCACGTGCCACTACAAACCATCGAACAGGCGATTCGAGCAATTCAATCAGGCGGCATGGTCATTGTCGTGGACGACGAAGACCGCGAGAACGAAGGTGACTTCGTTTGTGCGGCCGAGTCGATAACGCCGGACCAGGTGGATTTTATGCTGCGGATTGGACGCGGCACATTATGTGTTCCTGTAACCACCGACGATGCTGCGAGGCTGAGACTGCGACCGGTCGTCGAAGAGTCCAGCAACACAGCGCCAAACAAAACGGCGTTTCTCCGCGCCGTGGATCACATGACAGCAGGAACAGGAGTCAGCGCAGAGAACCGGGCTCGCACGATCCGGGCGCTCGCCAGTACTTCCAGTGTCGCTGAGGACTTCCTGCAGCCAGGGCATGTGAATCCGCTGCTGGCAATGGACGGCGGAGTTCTTCGCCGCGCCGGGCATACCGAGGCGACCATCGACCTGATGCGGCTGGCCGGTCGCCGGCCCGCAGGAGCGCTCATCGAAATCTGCAGCCAGCACAGTCATGGAATGGCAGATCTGGCCGAACTGGAACAGATCTCGCGGCAACACGGAATCCCAATGATCTCCATCGAAGATCTCATCCGCTACCGTCGCATTCGCGAACAACTCGTTACTCGAATAGTGTCAGTCCCCCTGCCAACGGCTGAATTCGGGACACCCATCATCTATGGCTACCAGGTTGCCCACGAAACCCAGGAACCGCTGGCTATGGTCTGGGGTGACATCACGTCCGTTGAAGCGCCACTGGTGAGAATGCATTCCAGTTGTTTTACCGGTGACGTTCTGGATTCGCTCCGCTGCGATTGTGGCGACCAGCTGCGAATTGCCATGTCGATGATCGAAGCGGAGGGCACCGGTGCCGTTGTGTACCTGCCCCAGGAAGGCCGCGGAATCGGACTGCTGGCAAAACTGCGAGCCTATCGCCTGCAGGATGAAGGACTGGACACGGTCGAGGCCAATCATCGTCTTGGATTCAAGGCCGACATGCGCGATTACATGATCGGCCTGCAGATCCTCAAAGATCTTGGACTCAGCCGCGTGCGTCTGCTGACCAATAATCCCAAGAAGACCGACGCGTTCGTCTACACGGGAGTGGGCTTGACAGTTGTGGAACAGGTCCCAATCGTCGCCCCGCCCCATGCCTGCCGATCTGGCTACATGGCTGCCAAACGCAGCAAAATGGGCCATCTCCTGCCCGACGAAGTCGTCACCCCGCCGGGACTTGAGTAGCCGGAGGTTCCGTCAACGGCCGAAATACCCCTCACCCGCAGGGCAGCACCGGCGTTAGCTCTCTCTGAATTGCAGTGAAAAAGCCTGCAAAGCTGCGATGGTGAAACGACACGAAATGGACAGATCGGATTGCTCTCAACTCCACCACGAGGAGTATGGAGCAACTTGACTTTTCTATTTCTCCACAAGCCCTGCAAACGTTCCAATCGATTGTTTCGCCAGACGGGGACAGTCCCCGTCAATGAGTAGGGTACCCCGAATCCAGTTGGCGTGGGCCCCATTCCGCGGGCTCAAAGCGGCCGTCGAGATCAGTGAGCAGATGCAGAAGTCAGATCACTTTGCTCCGCCACTTCCGCCCGCCCCTCTGTACCGTCTGCGTTCCGATTTCCGACCAGCTGGGGACAGTCCCCGCGACGGAATCGGACGGCTGCGGGGCCGGATTGGCTGCCTGCCGAGCGGCCGCTATAAGCCAGAAGTCCCGCAAATTTGTCAAAATCCTTGCGAGCCGTGCAACTGTTGCAATCGGTTGATTCGCCCAACGGGGACAGTCCCCGCGAATGAGTCGGATGTCGTGAACCCCGATGGCGTCGGATCCCATACCGTGGGCTCAAATCGCCAGGCGAGATCGGGGCCCGCCGCGGCCGTTAAATCGCTTAAATTCGCCACCTGGCCCCGCCACTCTGTCGCGGCCGTGTTCCGATTTCCAACCAGCCGGGGACAGTCGCCGCAGGCCCAACGGGGACTGTCCCCGCAGCGGGATCGGGCGGCTGCAGCACCGGATTGGCTCCTTGCCGGGCAGCCGCTATAAGCCAGAAGTCCCGCAAATTTGTCAAAATCCTTGCGAGCCGTGCAACTGTTGCAATCG
>JBJTOP010000351.1:0-8287 GCA_046074645.1 Planctomycetaceae bacterium
GGAACTGACTGTGCGCTGGGAGCTGGATCGATTCCCGCTGGATCACCAGCAGATCATCCTTGCTGTTGAGCATGCTCGCAAACCACAAACCGAACTGCTGTATCAGGCCGATACGAAAAACTGCAGAGTGAGCTCCCGTGTTGCCATCCCATTGTGGCAGGTGTCAGGTCTGAGTGTTTTTGAGAAGCCACATGCATGGCAGACGAGTCGTGGAGATCCTCGTCAGCTCGATGGAAAAATGGTCAGCTGGTCTCAGCTGCGGGCGATTATCAGCCTTGCTCCGCGCAGCTGGGGATATCATCTGAAGCTGTTTCAATGCACGTGGATCGCCGTGGCCATAGCACTCGCTGCGCTGCTGGTCCCGCCGCAGTTCGTCGATCCTCGCTTCGGCCTTGGTGTCGGGGGACTATTTGCCGCCGTAGCGAACTCGTGGGTCACGCAGGAGTTGATTCCGGACACAGGGATCATGACACTCGCAGATCTCATCAACTTTGTAAGTACGAGCCTGATTCTGCTGACCATTCTGGTGAGCATTCTGTCGCTGCATCTGCACGAAACTTTCGGCCAGCAGTCGCTTTCAAAGTATCTCGATAAGGGGTGTTTTCTGCTGCTGGCGCCGGGTTACCTGCTGTTTCAGATCCTCGTGGCAGCGTTTGCTGCTGGCTGATCATTCCGTTCCGCAAAACCTATCGCAGAGTGCATGCCTCCCCAATCCCGCGGTATCAGAGTCCTATGATCCTCGATGCCCGCCTCGGCGAACGACAACGGTATCGAGCAGTGAATCCAGTGCAAGTACCGTCCGCCAGGGCGGTCTGAGTACAAGTCTGCAGGTCCGCGATCAGCGCACAGACTTCAGAGAGTCACGTGACGAGGAATGGCAGATCGCGGAGTGCAGCTTCACACTTCACTGCAGTCATGACTGAATTGGCGATGAAACACTCGTCATGTGCCTCGTGGTGCATGTCCAGAAAATCAGCCTCAGTTGGTTTGGGGAGTCCCGAAAACACTACTTGTGGACGCAGCGTCACCAACGAGACCATCAGTTTGCCTCGCGACGTGCATCAGAGTCCCTTTTTGGGTTGATTGTCCTGATTTCCTCGGTCTGGTTCCTTCTTTGGCTTACGATCCCAGCTCTGCTGGTTGGCCTCAACGTCCCTGCCCGGATCGACCGGTACCGACTGACCGCGCCGCCGCATCACACGTTCCAGACAGGCAATGGTTGCGGCGTCCGGGCGGAAATTGCCTTCGCGGTAGCCGTGGGCAATGATCAGCGGGGTCCAGCCCCAGCGATTTGGGCGATTCCACACTTCCGGCTTCATTCCCTGCTGATCCAGGAAGTCAATCAACAGCGGCCAATTCTGATAGGCGGCTCCGTGCATCGCCGTCTCGCCGTTCTCATCTGCCACGTTGATGTCCAGCCCGAGCTGCTGCAGCCTTCGCAGTACCTCGATGGACTCCGACTCCGTCCCGGCTGCCTCGAGTCCGCTGCCCAGATCCCCTACGCCGGCAGCTGCCAGCACAGCCGTGGCTCCATCCGCATTTGGAATCCGAGGATCAGCTCCAAGTTCCAGCAGCACCTCAAGCAGTGCCAGGTCTCCTGTCTGCGCTGCCAGCACGAAGGCCGTACAGCCGGTCGTGGTGAAATCGGCAAATCCGGACTGTCCTCGCCTGAGACGCAGATTGACGTCTCCGCCCTGACTCACCAGCAGACGCACAAATCCCAGCGATCCCAGCTGACCAGAACCAACGGGTGGCGGATCGCCATCGCCTCGAACCGGACGGCGGACCGCCGCGACGGCGTGTAAGGCACCGTGGCCTTTTGGTTGAGCATTCGGGTCAGCCCCCGCATCAAGCAGTGCAGCGGCTGTCTCGAAATGCCCATTTTCCACGGCCAGCAGCAGTGGGTTTGGCCCGAGAGCTCCCCTGTCCGTTTTGCGAGGGACGTTCACGTCCATACCGTGCCGCAACAGCAGTTGAGCGGTTTCGGTTCGTCCTTCGCGCACGGCGAAGAAGAGTGCATTCCAGCCCGCAGGTGTTGCAGCCTGCAAGTCTGCTCCGGCATCGAAAAGCTGCCGCACCACCGCAGTGTGTCCTTCTGCCGCTGCCCACATCAGAGCTGTCTGCTGTTTGTGTTCGCGAGCGTTCACGTCTGCGCCCGCCGCCAGCAGTGCATGGACGGCTTCCTGGCGACCAGCACGCGCCGCCAGCATCAGCATTGATTCGCCGCCGGACGTAGTTGCATCCACATCCGCCCCGGCCCGCAGCAATAACTCCACCAGCCCGCCAGCGGCATTTTCACACGCCAGGGCCAGCGGTCGCACACCGTAGCGGTTTTCGGAATCGACCGCTGCTCCAGCCTGAAGCAATTGTTCCGCCCGTATTCGCTCTGAATGCAGCACTGCCCAGTGCAAAGCGGTCATACCGTCTGCCTGAGCGGCATTCACAGCCTGACCGGCCTGGATCAGACTGGCCATCCGTTCCCAGTCACGCGATTCGGCCGCGTCCGCCACATTGGCGGTCGCAGCGGCTGCATTCAGTGCCGCCGGTTCATCGGCGGCAAGCGGAACGCATTCTGCGTACGGCGCGATCGTACATGATACCAGCATGTATGTGACTTTTCGCAGAGTTCGCATCAACGTGCCTCACCTTTGAACTCAAACCGCCACGGGCTCAAACAAATCATCCACCTTCCCATGACTGTCTGCAAAGCTGTCGAGGCTGATGCCAACCTTGTCAAGCAGCGTCAAATGCAGATTGGCCAGCGGCGTTGGTTCTTTGAACTGCAGATGCCGGCCTCCCTGCATGCAACCGGCGGCGCCTCCTGCCACGACGATTGGCAGATTCAGGTGATCATGCAGATTCGGATTCCCCATCCCGCTGCCGTACAGGTACAGGACGTGATCCAGCAAACTGCCTCCCGCCTCCGGTGTCTGCTGCAGGCTCTGCAGAAACTGAGCGAACAGCGACGCATGAAACCTGTTGATTTGTGCCACCTTTGCAATCTTCTCAGGGTCGTTTCCATGATGGGTGAGCGGATGATGGGGTTCTGCGACGCCGATTTCAGGATAAGTTCGATTGCTGGTTTCGCGGGACATCTGGAAGGTGATCACGCGAGTCAGGTCGGCCTGCAGAGCGAGTTTCTGCAGATCGAACATCAGCTTCGCATGTTCGCTGTACAGCGCCGGAACACCGCGTGGCCTGTCGAGCTCCGGCAGCTGATCATCTGCGGTGGCACTCTCAGCGCGCTGAATGCGACGTTCCACATCCCGCACCGCAGTCTGATACTCGTCCACACGCTGCTGATCGGCAGGTCCGAGTGTCTTCCGGAGTCGCACAAATTCGTCACGGACGGCATCGAGCAGGCTGGCCCGCCGCTGCAGGGTCGCCCGCCTCGCTTCGGATTTTCCGCCCTCCCCAAACAACTGTTCAAACACCATCCGCGGATGGGGTTCGGCAGGCAGCGGGGTTGTTGGTGATGACCAGGACAGGCAGTTCTGATACACGCAGGCATACCCGTTGTCGCACTGCCCCACGGCTGCGATCAGATCCATCGACATTTCCAGTGATGGCAGCGCGGTTTCACGCCCGAGGGTTGAGGCAGCGATTTGATCGACCGTCGTGCCCAGATAATAGTCGTTGCTCTCAGTCCGCTTCGCCCGAGCGGCGCTGAGAAAAGAGGCGTTCGATGTCGCATGCGTTCCTGGCCAGGCATTCCGCAGTTCCAGACCACTGACAACTGCAATCTGTTCGCGCACCGGAGCGAACGGTTCCAGAATTGGGGGAAGCGTGTCCAGCTTCGACTGGCCCGCTGGAGTCCACCGACTATGGTCGCAGCCCATGGGGATATAGACAAACCCCAGTCTCCGCAGACGATGTTCGGCCGCTGCTGTTTGTGACTGGGCGGTGACGGCAGGCACCATGGCATCCAGCAGCGGCAGGCCCAACGCGACTCCCGCACCACGTAACAACGTTCGTCTTGGAAGATGTTTACGAAACATAAACCTGGATCACTCCTTCTGCCCAAACGGTACGCTTTGCACAATCGCCCGCACGAGGGCCGAAAACCGATAGTCCTCCGCTGCCGACTGGCGAACAATCTGCCGCACCGCGGCACCATCCTCCGGTTCCAGCCCGCGTCCCAGACCGTAGGTGAGCAGCTTTTCTGTGAGTGTTCGCACAAAGAGCTCGGGTCTTGCCAGAAGGGCTTTCTCCAGACCATTCACTCCAGCAAACGACCCCACACCTGCCAGCCCACCATCGGCCAGCACCGGCTTTTCAAACTCCTGATCTCGCCAGCGGCCGACAGCATCATATTGTTCCAGCGCCAGCCCGACAGGATCAAGCCGGTCATGACAGATCGCGCACGCCGAATTCCGGCGGTGCACTGCCAGGCGTTCGCGAACCGACAAACCGGCTGCCACCGTGTTGTCCTCCAGATCAGATACTCCGGGAGGTGGTGGCGGAGTTGCCGCGCCGAGCAGATTTTCAAGCACCCATTTGCCGCGAATGACTGGTGATGTTCGGGTGGCATAGGATGTGACCATCAGCATACTGCCCTGTCGCAGGAGTCCACCGCGCTGCCATGCTGGATCCAGCACCACACGCCGGAAGTGACTGCCTGCCACATGCGGAATGCCGTAGTGCCGCGCCAGCCGCTCATTCAGCCACGTTGTCGATGTCGTCAACAGTGACAGCACACTGCGATCCTCCCGCAGGACGTCCAGAAACAACAGCTCCGTCTCTCGGCGAAACGCATCCTTCAGATTCTGATCCACGTCCGGGAACAGTCGCGTGTCCGGAGCAATCGTCTGCAGATTCCGCAGATACAGCCACTGGTCCGCAAAGTTCTCGGCCAGCGAGTTCGCTCGAACATCCGCCAGCATTCGCGACGTTTGACGAGCCAGCTCAGTCGCGTCTGACAGACGCCCGGCTTCTGCCAGCGACAACAGTTCTTCGTCAGGCAGGCTGCTCCAGAGGAAAAAGGAAAGCCGTGAAGCCAGTTCTGGATCGGAGATCGCCGTGACCTGTTCTGCATCGACATCCTGTTCCACGCGAAACAGAAAGTGGGGACTGGCGAGAATTCCCGCCAACCCTCGCTCGATCCCGGCTTCGTAATCCTGTCCTCCTGCGGACGCCTCATGGAACAGTTTCAGCGGCATCGCCAGATCTTCTTCACTGATCGAGCGACGATAGGCTCGTCGCAGCAGTGGTCTGAAGACCTGTTTCGCACTGGACAGAGCCTGGTCCGGCGTTGCTGGCATCGCTGTCAGAACCCGACGCCGACTTTCGGAGTCGCCGGAGGCAGAATTTCCGACAGGACCATGAATCACCAGTTCGGCCAGGGCCGGGGCAAGTCTGGGGTGGCGATAGAAGTTGAAGTGCACATTGAGCGGCTGGCGATCAGACTCGATCAATGCCCGCCCCTGCTCGACAAAAGTTGCGGCCAGCCGATGACGACCGGCCGTCACATGGAATGACGCTGTCAGGTCGGCATCCACCGAGCGATCATCCTGTCCGGTCGGCGGGCGGGCAATCAGGAATCGCTGCACGCGGTGGCGATCCAGCAGCACATCCAGGCTGTGGCGACCATGGAGCCCTTCGATCTCATCATTGCGATCCCGCATCAGTCGCAATTGTACCTGATAGGTGCCGGTTCTGGGAAAGTGCCAGTCGATGACGAGGCCACCGCGAGTTCCCGGAGGCGCTCCTTCGGGACGCATGTGATCCTGAGTCAGATCGCCGGATACACGGAACGTTTCGCCACCGGGACTGATTTCGGGACGACCCAGGGCCATGCGGCTGATTTTTTCCGCCGCAGCGATGTAACGGTTGAGCAACGCCGGGCTGAGCCCTGTGACCGTGATATTGTCGAAGCCGTGACTGGATTCGTCTGCAGGCAGCAGCGAGACGGCGTCAATTTCGATGGCGAGCAGATCGCGGATGGCGTTGCGGTATTCAGTTCGCGTCAGCCGGCGGAGCGTTTCGGTTCGACCAGCGAACGGGTGACGGGCTGCGAGCTGGTCCAGTGCCGTGGTCAGTGATTCGATTGCCTTGCCGGACAACTCAGGATCGGGTGGGGGCTGGGAGGCAGGTGGCATATCGCCGTTCTGAAGTCTCCGCAGCACTTTTTCCCAGATTCGACGATTTGTGTGAGTCGATTCGGAATTCCATTCCGGCAGCTTCAGGTCCCCTGACGGCTCTGGTCCGCTGTGACAGGCGCTGCAGTGCTGGTGGAGCAACGTCTGCAGGGGCAACGAACGCGCGGAAGGCTCGTCCGCACGGCTTTGCTGAACCGCCAGAAAGACGCAGAACAGGGCTGTGACTGGAAAAAACGTTCGGCTGAACACAGTTGTTGTCCGGTTCGGCAGATTTGGTGCGTTGGAGGGGGACACCGCAGTTGACCGGGCTGAGGATACCGTTGAAGCGGCCCGGTTGAAAGGCTGTTCAGGGAAACCCGGCCGCGGTTGCCAAACGGGTGTTGCGATCGTCAGACGTAAATACTGGGAGGACCGGGCTGGAATATTTCAACGGTGGAAAAATGCGGCAATTGGAATGCTTCAGCTCTGTTCAGGCCCAATCCGACGGCAAACAGCCCCGTCGCCTGCGTGTGCCCGATTTCGCTCGACATCGTCAAAACAGCCTTCACTTCCTCCGGAATCGCTTGACGGCATCCATGCCCCACCTTTCCGAATTCTCCTGTGAGGATTTGCAGATCCGCCCGTTGCTGGGTAAATTCGCGTCAAATCCCATCCCTTACTTCTCCCAAAAAAACGCGCGGTGTCTCGATGGAACTTGCAGACCTTGCAGCCGCTGGTCCGTGGGGTCACCAGCATCTGCTGGAGCTGGAAAAACTCACGGCCGCGGAGCTCAACACGGTTTTTGACCTTGCAGATCGGCTCAACGACGCCACATCCGGTGGCCGCGAACGGCTCAACCTGCTCAAGGGCATCGTCGTTGCGAATTTGTTCTTCGAAAATTCCACGCGTACCCGCACCAGTTTCAGCCTTGCGGCCAGACGTCTGGGAGCAGACACGGTCGATTTTTCTCCCAGCTCCAGCAGTCTCTCCAAAGGCGAGACATTCATCGACACGGCGATGACGATCGAGGCGATGGGAATTGACCTTGTTGTCTGTCGTCATCGAACACCTGGCGCCCCGCACCTGCTGTCCCGTCACCTCCGCGCCGGTGTGTTGAATGCGGGGGACGGAACGCACGAGCATCCAACTCAGGGGCTTCTGGACATCTACACGATTCGCCGGCATCGGGGACGCATAGCAGGACTGACAGTGGCACTTGTAGGTGACATTCGTCACAGCCGCGTCGCTCGCTCGAACATCCACGGTCTGGTCAAGCTCGGAGCACGTGTGATTGTTTGCGGTCCATCCACACTGGTTCCTCAGGAGATTCGTCAGCTGGGTGTCGAGGTCGCCTGGAACCTCGATGAGATCCTCCCGGAGGTCGATTGCGTAAACCTGCTTCGAGTCCAGTTTGAGCGACAGCGTGGCGCGTTCTTTCCCTCGATCGCCGAATACGCGACGCTGTTTGGTATGAATGCCGAACGCATTCGCCGCGCCCGCCCTGAACTGCTGGTGCTGGCCCCCGGCCCCATCAATCGCGGTGTTGAACTGACGCCCGATGTCGCTGATGGCCCGCACTCAGTGATTCTTGATCAGGTTTCCAATGGCCTGCTGATTCGTATGGCCTGCCTCTCACTTCTCGTCCGTGAACGACAGCTGCAGGGAGCCACGCGATGAATTCTCTTCTCATCAAAGGCGGGCATGTCATCGACCCGGCTTCCGGTCGCAACGAAATTGCTGATCTGCTTGTCCTGAACGGTTGCATTGCCGCCATCACCCCAGTGGGCGTACAGGGCCCTTCCGTTCCACCGCAGACAGCCAGCGTGGATGCTTCCGGACTGATTGTCAGTCCCGGTTTCATCGACCTGCATGTGTCGCTCCGCGAGCCCGGGCACGAAGAGGATGAGTGCACTGCCACTGGCACTGCCGCCGCGCTGGCGGGTGGCTTTACGACGATTGCCGCCCAGTCCGATACACTCCCGGTCGTTGACTCCCGCTCGGCGGCAGAGTTTATTCGCCTGCAGGCCGATCGCGCCCGCCACTGCCGTGTCGTGCCCCTCGGGGCCGTCACAAAAGCTCATCGCGGAGAAGAGCTGGCCGAAATCGGACAGCTGGTACTTGGCGGAGCAGTCGGCTTTTCAGATGCCGGTAACCCGGTCGCCAACGCCGAAGTCATGCGCCGGGCGCTTGAATACACGCGCATGTTCAAC
>JBJTOP010000352.1:0-7113 GCA_046074645.1 Planctomycetaceae bacterium
TCTCGGTTCCGTGCAGTGCTCCTGCTGGATGCCATGTCTCACCTTGCAGCACTCGTGAATGTCGATCTTGCCGCAGTTCGTGTGCAAATGGGCAAGCCAATCTCGGCCAGCACCTTTACATCAGATGTGTACCGCCGAAAACAGCTGCAGAGCAGCGGTGAAGAGCAAGCGGTTACAGTCCAGCCTGACAATCAGGGTCTCCCTGACCATCCTGCTGCTGCTCAACCAGAAATTCTTACGACCACCCCATCAGCCGAGTCGACGACGGATGCGTCGCAACCCTCAGACGAGGTCGCTGGCAAGTTGGAATGTCTCACCGCCGTTCCGACCATCGATTGCTCAGATCCGCTGCCATCCACGGATGCAGCCAGTGCTGAGTGTCGGGGCGGTCGCCATCTTGCTCCGATATTCCATAGCAGTGAAGGCACCGTTGATGTCGTTCGACAATCCGGCGGGAAATCCCAGTTCCGCTGCACTGAGCAAAGCTTGCTCGACATGCAGCTCCGTATCTACCGTGAGTTGGTTGAACGAACAGCTCTGGGTTGTCCGGCGAACGATCTGAAGTTGTCTTCGCTGAACATTGCCGATTGCCTTCGTAAACTTCAGCTGACATTTAATCAATGGGTTACTTTGGTGGGTGACTTTGATCGGTTATTCAGCCACGTCGCAGGTCGGCTGGCTGCGATGGACGCCTACAAAACAAAACGTGGCGGGCGGAGGGCCTGCATTCGCCCGGCCGCAAGATCGCTCCTGCGTTCCTGACAGTGGCGGTGTTGCTGGACATATTAATTCAAAGCAGTTACATCTCGAAAGATCCACCGAAGCCCTGAACTGGCTGCCAGACTGCTGCGAACCGTCTTTGGCGAACATGAGTTTTCCGCTGACGTGTATCGCGAAGGAGAAGATCGCCACAGTCCGATCGTGCGATCGACCAGTGCCACAGCACAAGCATCTGATGGCGAAGCTTCCCGGGCAAATTCAGGATCTGGGTGACGAGATTGTTCGCGGTTCCATCCTTGCGTTGTCGTGGGCTGCGCGAGAAGTCCAGCAGCGTCGAAAGAAGACTCAGTTGCTGGTGCGCCTGATGGACGGTCAGCACAGTTTGCGGTCGGATGCAGATGCGTGTTTGAGCGACTGCAGCGATGACAATGTGATCGATATTCCTGGTATCGTGCATGTCGCGGGGTACGTCGGGAAAGCTACGAAGGCCCTGGTTCGGGGTGAGGCAGCCCAGGAGGAATTTATTCGAGAGCGCCTGCTGCGGATTCTGAGGGGCGACGGATACGGTGTTGTCCGCGGACTACGTCGCATGGCGACGGTTCAGAATTTGTCCAAAGAGAAACGCGCCGACGTGGATGCAGCGTGCGGCTATTTCACGGCGCACGCAAAACGCATGAAGTGTCACAAATATCTGGCAGCCGGCCTTCTGATTGCAACGCGCATGATTGAAGTCGCCTGTCGCCATCTTGTCAAAGACCGCCTTGAACGATCCAGCATGCGCTGGTCCGCCAGCGGCGCTCAAGCGATGTTCAGTCTCAGCTGTCTGAAGGTTTTCCACGTCTGGGACGAATTCCAACGGCAGTTACTCAACCCTACTCCCTTTAAAGGCGTGACCGCCGCAAGTGCGGTCACACTCTTTCTCCCGAGATATTCCGGATGGCAGGCTGCCCCAAGTGCAGCGTACAGCACTCGATCAATTTCTGCTGGCAGGGACGCCGTTTCAGCGCGCAGAAATCGATGCTTCTGTTTCCGGAACAGCTACTGCGTCAACGGCTCCCTGGGAGTGCAATCGCAGCAGGGAGAGGGTTGTCAGACGGCGGACGTTCTTTAAACAATCGCTCGTAGCTGACGAGGGTCTGTACGTAGAAGTTTTCGAACTTCTGTCCATAGGCCCGTTCGATGATTTCTTCCAGTGGCTCGAACATCTGGTACTCCCAGCCGCGATTTCGGAACCTTGCAGCAGAGACGTTGCATCACGTTTGACAGGGCTGTGATGTCGCTGGTTCGCCGAAATCCAGCGGCTGAGATGATTTTCGAAAAATCGTGAAAATCAAGCGTTCGACTGCTGAATTGTCGCTGCGGTTGTTCGTCAGGGGGATGTGGCGGGCATGTTGTGCCTGCAGTCTGAACCCCTCTTTGGAGCTGAAGCGATGAAACGAGAAGCAGACCGAGGTCGAGGATTGCTGGATGTGGTGGCTTCTGCCTTCACAGCCGTGGGAAATTTTTTGGGCAATCATTCGGGAATCAGCGAGCAGTCTCTGCGGGGGGAGATGGGGCCGATTCGTGAGGAGCCTGGAGTAGTGGATGTATTGTCCTTTCGTTCGGTAGTTGAGTGGCTCACAGAAAATCGGCCAGCAGTGACCGGTGTGAATGCTGTGATTCTTCGGGAGAAGCAGGCTGATTGCCTGCGGATGATCACGGTGTACATCACAGCATCCGGAAAGCCTCTGACTGACGACCGGGGTTTCATGAGGGGCCGCGTACAGCGGGCTCTGCAGCTGGATCAGGAGCTTCTGGATTTTTTTGGAAACCACAGCATGGTGCTGTTTAAGTAGTTCAGTTCCTGGCTATTGCTGTCCTTTATTCACGGGAGAAGCCCAGATGTTTGGAATGATTGGAACACTGCTGACGCTGTTTGTTTCAGCAGCAGTGATTTACGCGGCGATCCTGACGGTAAACGCCGTGATTAACTGGTTCAGGAATCGAGCCAGTTTGGTGCAAAGCGATCGGAATAACCTTGCATTCACAATTCGTGAGCGTCTGGCGGATGGGAACTACGCTGTTTATCAGGGGATTTTCAACAGTGCAACAGAGCAGTTGCTGGATGGCCAGAAGCTCGTCGGTGAACGGCTGGACTCCGAACTCACAGATCTTCACCGAGACAAGCCACTTGTGATTTATCGCTGATCAACAGATTTTAATTTTTTCAGGGAGCAGAGTAATGAGTTTTTTTGAGCTTCTGGCTGCAGCAGTGACTGTATTTGCTCTTGTGACTGTGGCTGTGGCAATTCTGAGCATTCATGCAATCGCGGGCTGGTTCCGCGACCGTGTCAGCAGCGGCGTGGTGAATCGCAATCGCCTGTGCGTGACCGTTCTGCAGCAGTTGCGGAAAGGTGATTACAAGGTTGTGCAGGGGATCTTTGACACCAACAGGGAACAGTACGTTGAGCGTCGCGTCGTGGAGGCGCGGGAAATCGATCAGGATTTCGTGAGAGCTCATGATCAGAACGGCATGGCCGTATGGAGTGTCGAGGGCTGAAATAGCAGACCGATTTTCGGGAGAAACGACGATGAGTGATTCAACTGTGGTGCTTGAAGGATTGACGTCAAAGTCTGCCAGCGAACTGGCACTGCTTAGAACACGCATTGGATTTGCGGTTGAACAGTACGTTGAGCGGACAGGTGAGGCGAATCTGCGGGTACGTGTTTCCGGGAAAGCACAGGAGAAGCCTTCAGCGGTCGGCGGCGCGTCCGCCAGTCCCGCCGACATTCCTCGCGATCCGGAATTTCAGGCGGTATCGCCGAAATTCTCTATGGAGCGTGTCTGCCTGCCTCAGAAGGTTCGCGAGCTGATGCTGTCATCGGTGTCTGCACTGCAGCACGAGCGGCTGATTTTCGAGGAATGGGGACTGAGCGAGATTCAGGCGGTACCTCGCTGTGCCCTGCTGCTTCATGGGCCTCCGGGGACCGGCAAAACGGCAGCGGCTCACGCCATCGCCAGCTGGCTGAGCCGACCGATCGTGACAGCGACCACGGGTGAGCTGGAAAGCAAGTATCTGGGCGATGGCCCGAAACGCGTAGCGGCCTTCTTTGAATGCGCCCGCAGGCAGGATGCGGTGGCCTTTATAGACGAGGCAGACACGCTGCTGGGGCGGCGTATGAGCGTCAGCCAGGGCTCTGAAAGGGCGGCCAACAGCATGACAAGTCAGCTGCTGATCGAAATCGAGCAGTTTCGGGGGGTTGTGGTATTTGCAACGAACATGAAGAAGAACATCGATGAAGCGTTCATGACGCGCGTCCTGTCTCTGGAGATCCCGCTGCCGGACGCTGAGCAGCGACGGCTGATATGGGAACGCCATCTGCCATCGCGTCTGCCTGTCAGCCATGTTGATATTGATCAGCTTGCGACCATTGAAGGTGTTTGCGGTCGGGACGTTCGTAACGCGGTTATGCTGGCCGCAACTCGCGCCGCATCTTCGCGCTGCAGATCACCCATTACTCAGGAAGATCTGCTGCAGGCACTGAATGCGGTCCGAACCAGTCCCGAACCTGCGATGGAAGCCACTGCGATTCCTGAATCGGTTCAGAAAAAGCTTCGTGAATCAGCAGTTCACCATCCAGCCGCTGCCGGCAGCTGCAGTTGAGCCGATGGGGAGCCGGCAGCGGGTTCGCATGTTCCGGGCGAAGTCTTGTCTTCGGATGCTGTCGATTATCTGAGGGAGCCACACTGATGAGTGATTCGGAATTTCAGCATTTGATGCACCGCAAGGCCGTTGCGAATTGCCACTATCTTTCCCGGAATCTGACGGGCAGAGATGCAGAGACGCGACTCGTGCTGCTCGCAGCACTCTCAGGACAGCACTCACTTCTGATCGGTATGCCTGGAACAGGCAAGAGTCTGCTGGCGGCAGGTCTGCACAAAGTGTTTCAGCTGACACACTGGAAGAATGGTCAGCCCCGCACATTTCAAACACTGATGATGCGATTCACAAAACCGGACGAAGTATTTGGTCCACTGGATATCCCGGCACTGCTCAGTTCTCGGCAGCGACGAGAACTGGAAGGGTTTATGCCGCTGGCTGAGATCTGCTTTCTCGACGAAATCTTCAAAGCAAATCCTGCCATCCCGAATTCTCTGCTGACAATTCTGAATGAAAGACAGTTTCGCAATGGCGACGAACTGATTGGGAATCTGCCACTGATTTCTGTTGTGGCAGCAAGCAATGAGTTGCCGCGTTCAACTGCCGATGCAGCCTCTGATGCGCTGACAGCGCTGTTCGACCGATTTCTTGTGCGAGTCTGGGTTGACAATCTTGGCAGCGAGTTCGTCCAGCCACTTTTTCAACGCTACCTCGATTCAGCATTTGATCCCTGCCTGAATGCGGAGTGCGAGGATCCGAATTTGGCTGGGGACGTGATCGCTCCGGAGCCAATCACCATCGAGGAACTCAAGAGAGCACGGAAGGCTGCCAGCACCGTGCTGCTCCCATATCCCATTCTGAATGTACTCATGCAGCTGCGAACAAAATTCCACCAGTATTCCGAGGAAGTCGCGAAATCCTGTGCTGGCGGCGAAACATCCCGGCCGCCTTTTTACGTATCGGATCGCCGCTGGAACTGGATTCTGAAGTTCCTGCAGGTGGCTGCATGGTATGACGATCGCGACTTTGTGGGAGTTCAGGACCTTGCCCTCCTGCCAGCCATAACCGCCTGTGATCAGGCTGATATTCTGCAAATTCGCAGACTTTGCGGCGACTTCGCTCCGCTGTTGAAGGACTTCAGGAGCGATACCCCAGTGCCAGACCGTTGTCTGGAAATGCTGCAGGCCACCAACAGGCGATTGGATGAGACACCGTCGCGGCAATGGACAAGAACGCAGCACGACTGCAGGCACTCGTGTCTCCGCACTGCCGGCGTCCTCGAACAACTGTGTCATGTCTCCCAGAGAAAAGCGGAAGGCCTGAGCAGCATTTGGGTGCGACCTTCAGACTACCGGACCACTCTGTTCGAAAAGGCGTCAGCTGCGTCGAAGACCGCGCTGGAGCAGGTGATCGCCCTTCTGAAAAACGAAACGTATCGGCAGGCACTGCAGAAGCTGGAATCACCATCGGAATCGGCTGGTCAAAGCACGACGGTCGATATTCTGCAAGTGATCACTGTCCGCGGCATGAGCCTCGTGCTCGTCAATCCTGTTCGAGATGACAGTGAACGCTGGCGTATCGAGTCACTGCCGGGACGCTTCTATCTCTCCGCCAGCGTTGTTTCCAATTCACAGTGGCACAGCCTGATGGGGAGTGGACCACGTGACGAGAAGCCTGCTGTGGGAAAAGGCCTGGACGAGATTTTGAAGTTTCTTACCCGCTGTACGGAAGTCGTCTCTGCCGAAGTGAGGCAGCAGGGCATCGCCGTCGATGCATGTCGATTGCCGACCGTGGACGAGTGGCGAGCGGCACTGCAGTCGGTATGTCCGAGGAATTCCGCAGAAGGTTTGATTTCTGACGCTGGCAAAGTGAATTGTCAGAGCTCGGGAGCGTCTGTTCAGTTGGCGGTGTGTACTGACACACGATTTGATTGGGGACCGAAGCCCTCCGCCTTCAATTCCCTTTTGGGTAATTGCTGGCAGCGGTGCATGGACGGACAGGGGCAAAGTCTGTTTGTCGGTGGTCACCATACGAAGAGTCTGGAAGTTTGCATCAGCACGATCTCGAAGCCGGAAGAGTGCGCGAAGAAGGTCGAGCACAATGCCGGATTTCGCGTGGCTTTTCCTGTGATTTAAGTGTTTTCTGAAAGGTTTTCCGCTCATGAGTGACTGTAAAAGGACAATTAAAGAGCTGCTTGACACCATCAACCCCGATGGTAATCCACAGATTTATTGCCCTCGCTGTGGAACTCCGCTGTCGCTGCGGATCCCGGGTGGCGTCCAGCCGGTGCTCTCCGCACATTCGAGGGAACATCTGAATGAGCATTTGGTACTCTTTCGTCAGACGTGGCTTTGCAGTGAAATCCTCGATGCATTGAATCAGTTGAACGACGGAGTTGCATCCCGCGCGCCGCTGCAAGAGGAGTTGCTGGACGATGAGCGTCTTGCAGCCATTGTGAAAACTCCGATTGAAGCTGCTGATATCTGGCCGGTGCGAGCTGAGGGAAGGCGGCAGACTGGACCATCCGATACGCTTGCGAAGGCGATCGAGACTCTGAGTCCTGGGAGTCTGCGACAGTTGATTCTGCAGAAAGTTCCAGTGCTCGCACAGCTGGAACAGAAACCTTCGCCTTCCGAATCATCCGGCAGCACATTTTCGCCGGATCCACTCGGTATTGCTGAAGTGATCAGTGCAATCGTGCTGTCGATTGAAAAGTCTGACCTGTACTGCAGCACTCTGAACATTGTGACAG
>JBJTOP010000353.1:0-65013 GCA_046074645.1 Planctomycetaceae bacterium
CAAGTCCAGTTGCCGATCATACGACGACGCTCCCATAAATTGTCAGTGGTCAGTGGTCAGTGGCGACGTTACATTGAGCCGGTGAACTGCTTCTTGTCTTCAACCCACAACCCACAACCCACAACCCACAACCCACAACCCACCACTGAACCATGCCCCCCACACACCCGTTCGGCGTCATCTTTGATATGGATGGCGTGCTGATTGATTCTTATGCGGCGCACCTTGAGACGTGGCAGCTGTGTTGTCGGCGGCATGGTCGTGAATGTACAGAGGATCAGTTCCTTGCGGGATTTGGTCGTACCAGCCGTGAAGTGATTCGTGACACCTGGGACAATCCGCCCGATGACGCCGCTATTGCTGCGTTTGACGAAGAGAAGGAACTTCTTTATCGCGAGCTCATTTCCCGGAACTTCCCGCACATGCCTGGCGCTGCCCGGCTGATTTCAGAACTCGCCGCAGCCAGCATTCCAATGGCAATTGGCTCCAGTGGCCCGCCCAAAAACGTAGCCGCGGCACTTGCTGGTCTGAATGCTTCACACCTGATCAACACCATCATCACGGGAGCGGATGTTGTCCGCGGTAAGCCGCATCCGGACGTGTTTCTCAAGGCGGCCGCGGGCCTTGGCCTGCCCCCCGCGCGCTGCGTTGTTCTGGAAGATGCTCCTGTTGGCATCGAAGCAGCGCTCGCAGCCGGCACCCGCTGCCTCGGCATCGTCTCCAGAGGCCGCACGTTTGAGCAGCTGCACCGAGCCCATCACCGGGTCCCGGATGACCTTTCCGCCGTGAACATCCAGCTGCTGCAATCACTGTTCACTGAAACCCAGTCCTGAAACTCGACACTCTCACGCTCATTGCCCCGGACAGCTTCTGCGAGCCGACGGAGATCTGTATGATTCGTGCCCTCAAGTCCATCGATTTTCTTGCGGCACGGTGATTCATGACAGCTGGTCCTGGCAGCAACTCGTCCATTCTGATTTTCGGCGCATCCGGCGACCTCACTTCGCGTAAACTCATTCCGGCACTTTTCCGTCTGCATCAGCAACAGTATCTGCCTGCGGGTTGCCCGGTCATCGGCATCGCCCGCCGCGAAAAGTCACATGCAGAGTTTCGTGCTGAACTGCGCGAAGTTGTGGCTGGACGACTTGGTGCCGGATTCAACTCCACCGCGTGGGATGCCTTTGCCAGTCAGCTGTTCTATCAACAACTCGATATCAGCTCTCCCGACCACTACTGCGGCCTGCACAGCAGTGTACAGGAACTTGAAACCGCCGCCGGTTTCACCGCCGATCCCACTCGCATCGTGTACCTGGCCACCGCCCCTTCACTGTTCGCCGCCGCCGTGGAAGGACTGAACACCGCCGGCATGATTCCTCCTCGTGAATCCGCCGCTCGACTGCGAGTAGTTGTTGAAAAACCCTTCGGCAGAGATCTCGCGTCTGCAATCGAGTTGGCAGCCCAGTTCGACCGCCACCTGCTCGAACGACAGATCTACCGCATCGATCACTATCTTGGAAAGGAGACCGTCCAGAATATCCTGCTGTTTCGTTTCGGAAATGCCATCTTCGAGCCGTTGCTGAACCGCAGTCACGTCGATCATATCCAGATCACCGTTGCTGAGTCCCAGGGAATGGAAGGTTCCCGCGGTGGCTACTATGACACTTCCGGTGCACTCCGTGACGTGCTGCAAAACCACGTTCTGCAACTGCTCTGTCTGATCGCCATGGACCCGCCGTCGCTCTTTCAGGCCCGCGAAATCCGCGATGAAAAACTGAAAGTCCTCCAGGCCCTCAGACCTGGCGCCCCCGGAAACATCGGCAACTGGGTTGTTCGTGGTCAGTACACCGCCGGGCTTGTTAACCGCCAGCCTGCACTGGCCTACCGCGAAGAAGATCGCGTTAACCCCGCCTCCAGTCGCGAGACCTTTGTTGCCATGAAAGTCGCCATCGATAACTGGCGATGGGCCGGAGTCCCATTCTTCCTCCGCACCGGCAAACGACTCCCCAAACAACTCACTGAGATCGCCATCCAGTTCAAAAGCCCGCCTCTGAACCTGTTCTCCACCGTCGAATGTGACGGTGATCTCTGCGATGTCGTCGAAACCAGACCCAACCAGCTCATCCTCCGCATCCAGCCCCAGGAAGCCATCTCACTGCGATTCTCTACCAAACGTCCTGGCATGAATTACCAGGTTCAACCCGTCTCCATGGACTTTGCTTATGACGAGCATTTCGATACGGTGCTCCCGGAAGCCTACGAACGACTGCTTCTGGATGTCATGCGCGGAGACTCAACACTCTTCACCCGCAGCGACGAACTTGAAGCTGCCTGGCGGTTTGTCACTCCCGTCCTCAACGCCTGGGAATCCAGCTCCGCTGCTCCAGAATTCTACCCCGCAGGCACTTGGGGGCCACCCGCCGCCGATCGACTCCTGGCAGAATCCAAAGCCCTCTGGCGCGCTCCACGATGAATGGAAGAAAAACGCCGAACACTACCGTTGTATCACAGGAATTGACCGTTTTCGTCAGGGTTGTCTTCTATGGGCGATGACTCGTTTATCTTTTTTCCCGTCCCGGACTTTCTTTCCGGAGTCAACTCCGTCTTTGACCGCGCAGGTGTAGTTGGATCCTTAGAGAACCAGCCCAGCTAAAGTTGAAACACCTGAGTCGGGAGCACAACGCCCCAGCGAAAGTCAGTCTGTTTCTCTGACCAGAGTTGAACAACACACTCCGGCCCTTTGCCACATCCTCAAATACTCGGATTCTACAACGAAATTGTCCCCGGGATGGCCGAGAGACTTCTGGCAGCGTATAAATCCCAGCGGGCACATCGACACCAACTCGAACTGGAAACTGTCAGGCATGGGATCTGGAGGAGTAGGTACGGTTTGTGGTGTGGTCTTGCAGTTGCTCTGGGTGCCCTGATGGTCGCCGGAACTGCGATCGTGAAAGACCGGCAAATTGCAGGCGCCATCATCGGTGGTGGCACGCTCGACGCACTCACCAAAAAACTCTAGTCCTGTTTCAGATGGCAGGAGTGGCGTCTGCTCGGCATTGAACCCAACTCCTTCATCCCCCGCAGCGCTCCAGCGGCGAGATCCTCACGTCCACTCCGGGTGACCAGGCAGCGTGTTCTGCGATTCCACCACACCCGTTGCTGCCCACCACCATCCCCGTCAGTGTCTGCTCGATTCGCTGCTCGATCACCGGACAGATTCTGTAAGGCACGTGATGCACCCGCCCGGAATACAGCTGTCCTCGCGCGTTCACGCAGAACAGGACATAGCGCTCCACAAGGAAGTGTTCCAGCGTGCCATGGGGAGCTGGCTTTGGATTGCCTGCGTCGGCCGTGATTCCGATTGAGTATTCGCCAGCGGGCTGTTCGAGGCGTCTTCCCGAATACTCCACCTTCTGCAGCAGCTTTCCACCTGCACGCTGCTCCTGTTCCTGCAATGACAGTTCCGCCCGGAAATATGGCAGGTTCCAGATCCTCCGAGCCAGCTCAACAGCCAGTCGCTGATTCGCATCCAGACTGAAAAACCAGACGCCCGACACACCGCCTGGACCTTTAACGTAAGTGCGTACATTCGTTTCCAGAAACCATGAAATTCCTGGCACCGGCGGAGCCCACCACGGACGTACACGCTCCATCGAAAATGGTACCACCCCCAGCCACGCTTCTCCTGCAAACGTGTCCACCTCCAGCCCCGCCGGCAATTGCCGCTGGAGCACGTCTGCAGACACCCGCCAGTGCAGAAAAGTAAGGTTAGCCCAACGCTGATAGCCAGCTGTTCGATCCGACATGTTCGCTCCCCGTGACATTCGCCCGCCTGCAGCATAACATCCGTTTGCTGTCTCACCAGTAACCAGCACCGCCCCACCCCGTCACCCCACCCCTTCACCTCGCCATCAGCCTACGGACCCTGCTATGCCTACCGCAATCCGCCACTCGCTGTTCACCGTCGCTGTACTCAACTGCACATTATTCGCTGCAGTTACCGGCTCCAGCCGTTGTGCCTCTGCCCAGCAGCCAACTCAGGGGCAGGTTCGCACCGTTGATCTGGGAAAAAACACAAATCTTGAAGTGCTCTATCTGCCGCCCGGTGAATTTATGATGGGCAGCACGCCGGAAGAACGCGCCTGGGCCACTGGCATCGAAGGCGGCGCTACCCCCGGAACCACGCGCGAAAGCTTCGAGGGTGAAGCGAGACTCACCCGCATTCGCCACGGCCTCTGGATGGCTCGAACAGAAGTCTCCGTCGGACAGTTTCGTCGCTTCGTCGAAGACTCGGGATACATCACCGACGCGGAAAAACCGGGTGGCAAAACGCAGTGCTTCGATCCCTCATGGACCGGCTATAAGCTCACAACCAGCGTCGTGCATCCATGGTCCCCGATGCCCGGCAAAAGCTGGCGCGATCCCAACTGGGCGTTCCCGCAGCAGGACAACTTCCCCGTCGTCTGCGTCAGCTGGAACGATGGCCGCGCCTTCTGTCGCTGGCTCACCGACCGCGAACGCGCTGCCGGACGACTCGGCACTGAACTCGAATACCGCCTTCCCACCGATGCCGAATGGGAATATGCGTGCCGCGGCGGCAAACCCCGAGCCTTCTTCTGGTGGGGCAACGAAATTGAAGACGGCGAGGGGCGACTGAATATCTCCGCCATCGATCTGCTGCCCGGACGCACTCGCACCTGGCCACTCGCAAAAGCACCCTGGAGCGACGGTTACTCCTTCGTGTCCCCCGTTGACCACTTCGGCGAACGTGGCCGAAATGGATTTGGACTGGCCGATATGTGTGGCGGCGTCTGGGAAGTCGTCCTTGACCATTTCGACCCCAAAGGCGGTCACGAAGAACCCATCTTCAATCCCGCTGATCCACACCCGGTTTGCCGTGGCGGTAACTATTTCGACGTCCCCGGCAATGCTCGCTGCGCTGTCCGACTGGGGCTCCAGAGCGATTCCTATTCAGACTCCCGCGATGGATTCCGCATCTGCCTTGGAAAACCCATCGCAGTCTCGGAAAAAGTCAATGCAAAGCCCTAGCCAGGGGCTCCCGCCCAACCGCTCGAAATCTCAACGGGGCGCGCCCGCGCAGCCAATACCGCATCAGGAACTCACCGGCCGATTGACATCGACCGCACGCAGCACTGCGTTTTTGTGACTCGATCCGGCTACGGGATGTCAACCGGCAGGCGGAACTGAAATATCCCAATTGGCCCGTGTTTGTGCCGTTTCGCCATCTCAGGCAAGGCCTGCGATGGAAGGTGATTCATGTGCGACAGACAGTTCTCTGGCGACTGCGGCGAATTCTGCCGGGATTTCAAGCGATTGCCGCGTAAATCTTCGGTAGATTCTGCCGTCAGTTGCGTTTCAGGCACGGATTTTTCCTGACCCTGAAAGATTTATTACCTGGCCGGCGGCAGGCAAGCGGAATTTGCCTCCGGGGATTCCGATATTTCATGGAAAGATCTCTGTCTGAATAACCAGTCGGAAACTTGCCCATGTCGTCGTTCAGCCCGCGAGTCTCCTCTGCTTCACTGTCCAGCCAGCCGTCCATCGGCCGAACTCACTGCGCCATGCCATTGCCACCGTCCAGTTTTGGAATCTATTCCCTGAGCGGTGCGGAATCACGTCGACGTCTCTGGCACATGGCGCCTGGTCTGCTTGCTGTTCCGCTCCAGCTCGTTCCCCATCGTGATCCACTTTCGGCAACTTTGTGGTGGATCATCATGTCAGTGATTGCGGCGGTGACAACGCATATTTATCTGCGATTTCGCCGCATTCGCCGCAACGCAGAGGACCTTGGGACGTCGGCGATTTCGGGCTATGCTGTGGCAGTGCTTCTGACAATTGTGCTGCTGCCGGATCGGCTGGAGGTCGGTCTGGCAGTGCTGGCAATCCTCGCCTTCGGAGATGGCTCGGCAAGTCTCTTCGGTCAGATGTTGCGTGGCCCCGCGCTCCCGTGGAATCCAGGGAAGTCGTGGTCTGGTTTGATTGCCTTTCTGCTGGTTGGCGGCCTGTTGACAGCGTGGATCTACTGGGGCGAAACTCAGAACCCCGAAGCTCAGGAGCCGGCACTCGATTTCACTCGCGCGCTGCTGCTCACTGCCCCGGCAGTCGCCGCATGTGCCGTGATTGAGTCCCTGCCGTCTCGAATTAATGACAATATCCGCGTCGGGCTGACGGCGTCAGTCGTTTTGTCGCTCCTGAGCCTTTGTCGTTGACTGCAGGCGCAGCCGTGCGATCTTGTCTACGTGTCAGCAATCCAGGGTTCGACAGCTTCGGACAGGAGCTCTTCATCAAGGATTTCATGGGCGAGCAGATGGTCGGCGATGGCTCCGATCGCGGACCAGTGAAAGTCGTCTGAGAAGGCTTCGTGCAGCTCGATCGTGATACGTTCTGCGCGAGCGATTCGTTTTTGCGGATCGCGAATCGGCCGGAGTGCATCAAGGGCATCACGCCAGTCCTGCTGCCATTCAGCCACCAGCCCTGGATGAAAGCGACGACCTGTGTGGATCATTTCAGCAACGGGACCGGCAAGAGCGACCCAACAAAGCTTTTCAGCGAGTACAGCCGGAGGAAACCGCCGACGGCTCCAGAGGATTGTGGTGTCTCCGAATCGACGCGGACCGTCGTCATCGTCGGGTGAAATTGACACACACTGCACGCGAGCACCTACGAACAGCGCAGCCCACGCGTGACCCGCTTCATGCCACGCTGTAACCTCGTCTGTGTCATCCATCGACAGAACTACTCGGCAGGTTTTGGTGGCGCAGCATTGCCTGCTTCAGCTTGTTTTTGCTTTTGTTCAGCAGGAGCGTTTTGGGGTTCGCTTTCTTCTGCTTTGGAGTTGCGGCTGGAACGGGAGCTTTTCTTTCGGATGACGGGGGGCATCTCGGCGTTTTCGGGAATGAACTTCATGGAGACGGAGTTCACACAGTGCCGCGTATTTTTCTCAGTGAAGCCCTCGCCAAAGAACACGTGCCCGAGGTGTCCTCCGCAGTTTTTGCAGGTAATTTCGACGCGATAGCCGTCGGCATCCCTTGACTGCCTGACCGCTCCTTCGATTTCGTCGTCGAAGCTGGGCCAGCCACAATCACTGGCAAATTTATCCTTCGCCTTGTAAAGGGGCGCGTTGCAGCGGCGGCAGATGTAGGTCCCAGGATCCTTCAGATTTGTGTACTCGCCCGTGAAGGCTCTCTCGGTGCCTTTCTGCAGGATCACCCACGACTCAAACTCGCTGAGCTTGTTGTACTGGGCAGGGGCGTCGTCAGATTTATCTTTCACGGACTTTCCCTTTACCTGTTTTTTTTCCGCTTTTTCGGCCGGTTTCACAGGTGACGAGGGCCCGGGAGCTTTCTCGTCAGCGACTGCTGCCGCTGCTGCAGAAGGCAGCAGCGGAGCGGTGGAGTGTTCGCAACCGCTGATCAGGACAGCGAGACCGGTCAGCGCGGATGGCAGACGGAGCATGCAATTGTCTCCTGAAGATAGCCGAGGAACAGGGCGGAGTTTAGGTGTCAGTGCTTGAGTGGCGTGAAGAGCACCGAAGCCATCTTGCCACTCTCCATTTTAGGAGGCTGTTCGACGGCGGCCACGTCTTCCAGCATCTTGACGATTTCGTGGAGCATTTCCAGACCGCGTTCGTGGTGGGCGTTTTCGCGTCCCTTGAACATGACGTTGATCTTGACTTTGTCCTTGCGAGCCAGAAATTCGCGGGCCTGTTTGACCTTGACCTCGATGTCATGCTGCCCGGTTTTGGCGCGCAGGCGGAGTTGTTTCAGCTGAGTCTTGTGCTGGCGGGGTCCACCCGACTTCTTGTGGCGTTCGTAGAGCACTTTGCCGTAGTTCATGATTCGGCAAACCGGGGGACGTGCGTCCGGACTGACTTCCACTAGATCCAGACCATCGTCCTGCGCCATGCGCAGGGCCACCGCAGTTTCCATTTCCCCAAGCATCTCACCCGTAGCGCTGACAACGCGAATCGGAGAAATCCTGATTCGCTCGTTCATACGCGGCATGTTTGTCTGGGGAGCTGGTGTCGGACGAGTTCGTTTAATGGTTACCTCCGTCAACAACAAGAATCAAAACCGAATTGACACCAGAGCCGGGAACTCGGCCCGAGCTGCCGGTGCGGATACAACGGACCGCAGGACGGCCCGATAACGCCTGCAGGAAATTTCGCAGAAAGCGTACCAAAAAGCCAGTGTTTTTCCAAAAACGCTGACGACGATCTTTGGAACAGCTTGCCGACTACTCCGCAAAACCAGTTTTTTCCCCTCTTTTTCCCCCGAAAACCACCGCTTCAGCGTATGCTCTCCCAATTCACACGCAGTTCCGGTTGTCAGAATTACACAGGAATCCCTGACCGAATGTTTTGCTGCACTTCACCTCGTGAAAATCGCCACTGCGGACCATGGCTACGCCTGATGCGGCTCGCGATTGCATCGCTCGCGGTCTGCCTCACCTCCGCAACCACGGTCACGCAGGCACAGGTTGTTCAGGTGCACTCGCTGCAGGTCGGACTGGCTTCGCACGGCCAGCCCGGGCGCTGGCTCCCAATAAAGCTGCAGGCTTCCGGATTGGCCGCCGGTGAAACCGTGCACCTGACCGTCTCAGCGCCGGATCCCCGGGGTGACCTGTCCGAAAGCACCTTCGCAGAACAGGTCGTTGCTGCCGACGGCACCGTTGAGCTGGAAGGAGTCTTCATGTCGGGACGGCTCGAAGGCAGCATCCAACTGGGGCTCAGAAACGCAGCCGGCAACATGATTTGGCAGCACGAAATTACATCCGCCGAAGCCAGCGCCGACAACGATCGGCAACTGCCGCCGAAAACCGCCAGCCTGCCCCAGCAACTGCTCATGAATCGTCAGACTCCAGTTACGCTGCTCTGCGTCGGCAAGCAGGCTGGTTTGGCCGAGCTTTCGGCGATGTATTCCGCCGATCGTGGAACACGCGACCTCCTGAGAGTGCTTTCGCTGGATTCCATGTTGCAACTCCCCGCCATGCCGCGAGGTCTTGACAGCATCGATGTGCTGCTGCTCAATGGCGACTGGACCATCAACGAAGCTCAGGGGGCCGCAATTCGCGAATGGGTGCTTGCTGGTGGTCACCTCGTCACCAGCTGCGGCGCCGAAGCGGATGCACTGCTGCGGTCACCCGTCGGTCGCTGGATACAGCCAAAGTTTGATATCCCGGAGACCGGCAACTCGCTGCAAACACTCGACCTGACCGCCATCCAGAATTTCGTCCTCGGGGCCGTTGCCCTGCAAACCAATCGCAATCCGGTCACAGTCCTCAGAATGCCCTCGCAACAACCGAAGGTACTGGTCCAGTCCATCAGCGATCCCCTGATTTCGCGGACAGCAGCGGGAGCTGGAGTCATTACGCTGGTGGCAGTCAATCTCAACAACCGCCCCCTTGACAAGTGGCTGTCACTGCCGCAGCTGTATGAAACTTTGCTGTTTGGTGGACCACAGTCCGCCCGCAGCGACCAGGCACGATCCGGTGGTCGGATTGCCTCAGTGGGTATCACAGATCTCTCCACACAACTGGCCGCCGTTTCCGACGCAGTACCCGACGGTCAGAGATGGTCCACATGGCATGTGATGCTGCTGATGGTTGCTCTCCTCGTCTTCGTCGGTCCGTTTGACTACTTCCTCGTTGTTCGTCTCTTCAAAGCCCCCCGACTCACATGGATCACTCTGCCGCTGTTCATCGCTGCGGGATGCCTGTTCGCCATCCGGGGGCTCAGCACCCAGTACAGTGATTTTACAACCCGTCAGATTGGACTGCTGGATGTGTTCGAAGATGCCGGGGAACAGCGATTCCGAGCCCGTACATGGTCCAGCCTGTCGGCACGCGAAAGTCGCTATGCACACACCAGTACACAGGATGCGGTCTGGATTCGGGAGACGGCCGGAGACAGCGGAGAACGCAGCCTGATGTGGTCCGGTCGAATCGAAAATATCTTCGGAGGCATGTATCGACCAGGAGGCGCCGGGCTGGGTCAGCTGGTCTGCCAGCACATCGAAAAGCAACATGGCCCCGAGTTCACTGCACTGCCACTGCTCGCGGATGGCTCCACGGCATTTCTGACTGATCGCCGAGGCTCCGCGCGAAACGGCCGCACACTTATCAGTTCCAGTCTGCGATTGTCCGCCAACGCTCTGCTCGAAGGGGCCTTTTCTCATCAGCTGCCAACATCCATCACGAACTGGGTGGTCATCTGCGGTAATCGCATCTACTCCCCGTCTGATCGCGCGGAAGACCAGTTGCGGGAACTGAAGCCAGGCGAGCTCTGGTCACGCGAGACGGGGGGTATTCGAGTCGTGGAAATTCGTGATTTCCTCCGCGGAGTGCGGCTGGCTGCGACACCCAACGAAAATACTTCCCGCAGCAGGACTACTGCTTCACAGCCGCAACAGGCCTGGGATGTCAGCAGCCGAAATGCTCTGGACATCCTCCTGATGGCCTCGCTCTACGAAGCCGCTGGTGGTCGCTCCTTCGTGCAGCTTCGAAACGACGCACTCAGACGGGATGAACTGAGCGATACCATCGGGCTGAATCATGCACTGCTGATGGGAATCCTCAAAGATCCACTCGCTGCGCTGCAGGTGGATGATCAGCCGATCGTTGCTGAGGATTCCGTGACTGTTGTCAGATTGCTGCTGCCGGTCGAACGGATCATTCAGGATACTCCGCAGGCCGAAACCAGCATCACACCCCCTGCTGCAATGTAAGTCCGTTTTCACCGTGTCTGGCTGTGAACGCTCAGCCCCGCACCTCAAGGCAAACCTCGTGCGATTCCTCCAGATGCCTCGCCGCCGCTGCAGGATCCATGTTGAAGAGTGCCCGGCCGCCCGATCTCCAACACTGCCCAGACCAGACAAACACGGCACAGGCATCCCGGAGCGACGAGACGGCCTGAACATCTTCCATACCGCCACCTTCAATTGCCTCAAACGAAAGGCTGACACTTCTCAGCATCCACCAGTGACCGGACTGACGCTCCCGCAACAGCAGACGATCCGGCAACCAAACACACTGTGACCAGCGAAGCCCACGAGGACGCCCGGAGGAAGATGCGTGCCCAATCCACGCCTCTTCAAGCTCCCGCTGAAACCGTACAAAGTGCCAGTCCAGCCAGCGATGCCGGAAACGCTCCAACAGATTCCTCAGCATTCCCGACACCTCCACTCAGCCTCTGATGATCGACAACACAGGACTTTCCAGAATAATCCGCGTATACTCTGCCCACACATTCGTTTCAAACCACAGGAGCAAGGCCCTGACCGATTCTTCAGCTTCCCGTCTGCTGCAAACCTCTCTCACCGTCGCGCGGTTCTCTGCGGGTGCATGGGTGGGAGGAGCCGTGCTGTTTGTAATTACCAGCGTTGCCGAACAGGTGCACCCTCGCTTCGACTCAGCAATTCGCGATCAGCTCGCCGCGATTCGATTTCCGCTTTATTATCTCTATTGCTGGTGCTGCCTCGGGCTCCACGTCAGCGCCTCACTGCTCTGTGTCCTGCTCACCAGAAGTCAACGCAGGCATCGCTGTGCTGCAGCCGCAGGACTGGCCGCTGCCGCCCTGTTGATCGCCATAGCAGACCACCAACTCGTCTACAAACCATTGCTCAAACTCATCACTCCCCCAGGCAAACCTCGGACCCAGGAATTCGATCGCCTGCATTCGGCTTCCCGCCTTGTGAATCAGCTCCACGTGGGGCTCGCTGCCATTGCCGGTATTCTCATCTGCCTGCCCCTGCAACAGACAACCCCCCGTCCCCGGGGCCCTGCAAACGTCTCAGAACGCTGACTCCATGCACATCTCCGAAATCTTTGAATCCATTCAGGGCGAAGGACCGTGGGCGGGCACCAGGTCGCTCTTCATCCGCACGTCCGGCTGCAACCTGCGATGCTCTTTCTGCGACACGCCGTACACTTCCTGGCGTCCCGAAGGGACCGCCCGCACCGTGGATGAGCTCATTCACGAAGTCGCCGCCAGCGCAGCGCCGGATGTTGTCATCACCGGCGGAGAACCGCTGCTCGTCCCTGCACTGCCGTCTCTGATTGAGCACTGCCGAGACCTCGGGAAACGCGTCACTGTAGAAACTGCCGGAACTGTGGATCTCGAATTCACGTGCGATCTCATCGCCATCAGCCCGAAACTGGCAAATTCCAACCCGGTTGGGACAGACTGGGAATCACGTCACAACGACGCACGCCTGCGGCCGGATGTCGTCCGCAGCCTGCTCAATCGATCCCCCGGGATCCTCAAATTCGTCATCGATCAGCCCGCCGATATCGAAGAAGTGATGCTGTGGCTTGGTCAACTACCCGACATTGAGCACTCCATTGTCTGGCTCATGCCTCAGGCCAGAACCCGCGAACAACTCCGGGAAAAATCCGAGTGGCTTCGTGAACTTGCTCGCTCGCACGGCCTGAACTTCTCATCCCGGCTGCATGTCGAGATGTTTGGAAATCAACGAGGTATATAAAAAAAGGGACTGCCGATGGCAGTCCCCCCGAGTACTACTGCAAAAAAAGCTCAGGCGCTTTCAACGGCGCTTTCAACAGCAGGACCCTTTCGGCGTCCTGAAGACTTGCGATCGTTGTTACCCACGAACTCAATGATTGCCTGCTCTCCAGCATCACCAAGCCTGACACTGGCGAGACGCACAATTCGAGTGTAGCCACCCTTCCGGGACTCAAACCGCTGAGCTAACTCGCCGAACACGATGTCCACGGCCTCCTTGCTGCGCAGGGCCGCAAAAGCACGCCGACGCAATGCAAGAGCAGGTGCAGTCGCACGCACCCAGTTCTTTCCGTTCTCAGACTCCCTCCACGCCTTCCACTCGTCGGACCCGCGGGCCGCTGGAGAAGCAAATTTCTCTGCGTCCAGCACAAGACGACGTGCCTTTCGACCCATGGTGATGATCTTCTCAATCAACGGCCGAAGCTCTTTTGCCTTCGCAACCGTCGTGACGATCCGCCCAGCAACCTTCGCGACTCCCTCAACGTCGTCAGTTCGCTTCATAGTCATGACCAAACTTACGGCCATGTTACGAAACATCGCATGACGATGAGATGCATTGCGACCCAGTTTTCTACCAGCACAGCGATGTCTCATGACAGAGACCCATTCAAAACAAATCGTTTACAGGGATCACAGCCAGGCCAATTCCCGACTGAGTTGCCGCGAGCAGACGGCCTAGCGTACAGAATGGTTCGGCAAACGCATGCCGAGCCTGAGGTCGATGTTTGCCAGTCGGTCGCGAACCTCATCCAGAGTTGTCTCGCCGAAATTACGCACCTGCAGGAGTTCATCATCGGTCCGAACGACCAGGTCACGCACCGTATTGATGCCGACCGACTCGAGACAGTTGGTAGCCCTGACTGACAGATTGAGTTCGGCCAGACTCTTCCCAAGCTTCTCTTCGAGTTCCATGTCGATCGGGGAGTAGCCCGTGGACTCCAGCATTCCTCGAAGCCCGCCTTCGGGACCAGTCTCGGGACCGGGCTCGCGGAAGGTAATGAAGCAGTTGAGATGTTTGCGGAGAATCTTGGCGGCCTCCACAAGGGCCATCTCGGGTACGATTGTACCATTGGTCCAAATCTCGATCGTGAGCTTGTCGTAGTTGGTTCGCTGACCAACACGAGTCTCCTCGATCGTGTTACGAACACGAGTCACCGGGGAAAAGGGAGCGTCGAGCGGAATGATGCCCACTTCAGGCTCGTGCTGATACTGCTCCGATGCAGGCACATAACCACGGCCGTTCTCAACAGTCATCTCGACATGAAACGGAACATCATCCGTCATGGTGGCAATGACAAGATCCCTGTTGATCACCACAACCTGATCGTCACAGATCACGTCGGCACCAGTAACCACTCCGCGAGTGTGCTTTTCAATGCGAAGCGTCTTGCTGGAGGCACTGTGGTTCTTTACGACCAATGACTTCAGATTCAGGCAAATGTCCGTCACATCCTCCACAACTCCCGGGATCGTCGTAAATTCATGCTGCACGCCATGAATTCGCGCACGAGTCACTGCGGAGCCCTCGAGGCTGGACAACAGAATTCTGCGAAGGCTGTTCCCGACGGTCGCACCAAACCCACGCTCGAACGGCTCGGCGACGAAGCGTCCGTACGTAGTAGTCCGAGTCTCCCGGTCGAGAGCGACCCGACTTGGCAATTCCAGACCACGCCAACGAATACGCATTTTCTACCCCTGAATCCAGAGTCAAACGACGATCTCAAACACGGCGGCGCTTAGGAGGCCGACAGCCATTATGTGGCAATGGCGTCACATCTTCAATCGACTTGATCGACAGACCAGACGCCTGCAAGCCCGTAATGGCACTTTCTCGGCCAGCCCCAGGCCCCTTGACCCGGACATCAACCTCACGCACCCCGACCTTTTAGGCCTTCTCAGCGACAGTCTCTGCGGCACGCTGAGCTGCAAAGGGCGTGCTCTTACGCGACCCTTTGAACCCAACCGTACCCGCTGTCGCCCAGCAAATCACGTCTCCACCAGCGTCCGTCATGGTCACAATGGTGTTGTTGAACGTCGCCTTGATGTAGGCGACGCCCTTGTTGACATTCCGTCGGATCTTCTTCTTCTTGACCTTCGCCACAGTTCAGTCCCAACAAAAAGGTAAATCACTTCAGGTCTTTTACGCCCTTTTTCCCTGCCACAGTCTTCTTGCGACCCTTCCGCGTCCGTGCGTTGGTCTTGGTTCGCTGCCCACGCACAGGCAGTCCCTTGCGGTGCCTGATACCACGGTAGCACTGAATCTCTCTCAGACGACCGATGTCCTGCTGGATCTTACGACGCAGCGGACCTTCAACCGTGTAGTTCTTGTCGAGGTGATTTGTAATCCGGCTGACCTCGTCCTCGGTCAGTTCACCTGCCCGAACGTGCGGATCCACACCCAGCTCGTAGCAGATCTGCACGGCCAGATACGGACCAATGCCGTAAAGGTAGCTGAGCGACACGTAGGTCGGCTTATTGTTAGGAATGTCCACACCGAGAACACGGGGCATTGGAACTTCTCCAGCTGATCACAGAAAGGTCAACAATCAGCCCTGACGCTGCTTGTGACGCGGATTGGACGAGCAGATCACGAAGATCTTCCCGCGCCGCCTGACCAGCTTGCAGAAGTCACAAATTCGCCGGACGCTGGAACGAACTTTCATCGAAACACCCGCCTTTACAGGCAATTCAAAAAGGAAGCAAACCGAGAATTACTTGTCTGAATCAAGCAACCCCGGGTAGTTTCTCATGACAAGATGGGAGTCAATTTTCTGGACGAGATCAAGCGCCACTGAAACGATGATCAACAAACCGGTGCCGCCAAAGAAACTGGCGGTTGCAAAGTCCTGGGTAATCGTGTTGGCGATGACTGTCGGAATAACGGCTATGACACTGAGGAACGCAGCACCTACGTAGGTGATCCGAAGCATGACCTGCTCAAGGTGGTTTGCAGTGGGTGAACCCGGACGATAACCGCGAATGAAGCTGCCACTGTCCTTCAGGTTCTCGGCCATGTCCTTAGGGTTGAAGGTAATTGCTGTCCAGAAGTAACAGAAAAAGTAGATCAGGATGATGTAACCCAGACTGTACACAAAACCCTGCCCAGGAGCAAACAGGGAACCCATCCATCCTAACCATTCTCCAGCCCCGGAAGCACCAAATGCCATGCCAATCTGGGTAAACAGAAAGAATGGGATCATCAGCAGACTGGAAGCAAAGATAATCGGCATCACCCCTGACTGGTTCACTCGCAACGGAAGCCACTGCTGATTTCCGCCACTCACCTTCCGGCCGCGGACATGTCTGGCACTCTGAATCGGAATCCGCCGCTGACCTTGAGTGATGAAAATGACCACGGCAATCACCGAAACAAACACCAGGATCATCACCAGCAGACGCTCGATGCCAAATTCAGTCCCAATCCCCACACCCTTCGTCCGGATGCCATCCACCCACTTCTGAACGACCGACGGGAGCCGTGCAAGAATGCCGGCCATGATGAGCAGGCTGATGCCATTCCCAATCCCGTACGCATCAATCTGCTCGCCTATCCACATCAGGAATACGGTGCCTGCCGTCATCACCAATGTGCCGAATATGATCCAGTGCAGCCCGGTGTACCCAGCAAGAATCAGTCCCTTCTGCTGACCACCCCGCATTGACCAGAGCAGAAAGAAGCTCTGGAATACACAGACGACCACCGTCGCATACCGGGTGTACTCGTTGATCCTTCTGCGACCGGACTCGCCCTCCTTCTGCAGCGACTCAAGAGGGGGATAGACGGTCGCGAGCAACTGAAAGACGATTGACGCAGTGATGTAGGGCATGATGCCCAGACCAAACACCGATCCGCTCTGAAGCTCAGTCGCGGCAAAAACAGAGACCACCTGGAGCAGCCCTGCTACTCCACCACTGGCCCCACTGTCGCTCTTTTTCATCGTCTCGGCAACAACCGAATGATCGATAAAAGGCAGCGTGATGTGGAAGCCAAGGCGGTAGACAGCAAGCAGCACGATCGTCAACAAAATCTTGTTGCGTAATTCCGGAATGCGGAAGACGGTCATCAGCTTCGCTAACACGACGAAACTCCTTCTGCCGCTGGTCTAACGCTCAATGCGGAGCACTGCACCACCTGCTGCCAGGATCTTGGCCTCAGCAGATGCAGAGAAACGATGGGCAGTTACATTTAACGCATGGGGGACGTCGCCGTCACCCAGAACTTTGACCTCGTCGAAACGAGATGCGATGAGTCCGTGTGCGACAAGCATCTGTGGGGTGATGTCTGAGTTGGCGGGGAATTTTTCTGCCAGCGATCCGACATTGATCACAGCTACTTCAGGAGCAAACGCGTTGTTGCTGAAGCCGCGTTTTGCGACGCGTCGGAAGAGCGGCATCTGACCGCCCTGGAAGCCCCTGCGGGTGCTGCTTCCGGAACGGCTGAAGAAGCCTTTGTGACCGCGACCGGCCGTCTTACCGTGACCAGAGCCGATACCTCGGCCGATCCGCTTGCGATTTTTACGAGGCTGAATGCCTGTGTGCACGTCATTGAGAATCACAGTGTTACTCCTCGCAGACGCTCGATCTGTTCGCGAGTCCGCAATTTCCTGAGGGCATCAAATGTGGCTTTGACAAGATTCAATGGGTTCGTGGAGCCATAGGCTTTGGTCAGAATATCAGCGATTCCAGCAGCTTCCACGACGGATCTGACGCAGTCACCTGCGATCACTCCAGTACCTGGCTTGGCCGGCAGGAGCAGCACTCGGGAAGACCGATACTCGCCAATGACCTGATGGGGTATTGTGGTGCCCACAATCGGGACGGGAATCTGAGATCGACGGCTCTGTTTGGTGGCTTTGTCGACCGCCTGAGGAACCTCGATGGCCTTGCCATAGCCGTATCCGGCTCGACCGCTGCCGTCACCCGTCACGACGAGTGCTGCGAAGCTGAACCGACGACCACCCTTAACCACACACGCACATCGGCGAATCTGGACAACGCGTTCGCCGCTATCGCTCTTTACATCAGCTGAGGACACCTGACACCCCGCACGAAAAGAAATCAGAAGTCAAGCCCGGCGGCTCGAGCCGCTTCCGCGAGCGCCGCAACGCGGCCATGATAACGAAATACGCCACGATCGAAAACTACCTGAGTAACTCCGGCCTGGACGGCTCTCTGAGCAACAAGTTCGCCAACCTTCGCCGCCGTCTCGGTGTCGCCACCAACACCACCCGGGCCTGCAAGCGAGGCATCAAGTGAGCTTGCCTGAACCAGTGTTCGACCGGTTGCGTCATCGATGATTTGAGCGTACATGTGGCGGTTGCTGCGAAACACGGAGAGCCGCGGGCGACCGTGAGCATCGCGGACAATCCGATTACGCACGCGGTGGCGACGTCGAGTTTCCTGGGCAGCCAGACGGGAACGGTAACTCATAGTAGGACAGCCTCAAAATCAGACCCGGAGCAACTCCGGCATAAAACTACTTGGAACCGAACGCCTTACCAGCCTTGCGCCGCACATGCTCGTCCTGGTAACGGATGCCCTTGCCTTTGTACGGCTCCGGCGGACGAACAGCACGAATCTCAGCAGCAAACTGGCCGCAGGCCTGCTTGTCACAACTTTTGATGATTACGTGTGTCGCGTCTGGAACTTCGCATTTCACTCCAGCCGGTACCGGGAGCGAAATCTTGTTAGCGAAACCGACCTGAAGAGTGATTTTACCACCGGACAGGCTTGCGTTGTAGCCAACCCCGGTAATCTCCAGCTTCTTCTCAAACGGCTTCACGACGCCATCGACCATATTCTGAATCAGGCTGCGTGTGAGTCCGTGCAGGGCGCGACTGGAGCGTTTGTCATCAGGGCGCGAGACCGAGATGGCAGAGTCCGCGAAGGACACGCCGATTGTGGGGTGCACATTCAGAGAGAGCTCTCCCGCAGGCCCTTTGACGCTGACGCGACTTCCAGAGACCTCAACTTTGACAGAGGCCGGAACTGCAATTGGCTTTTTACCAATACGGGACATGTTGCACCTGAATTCTCGAACAACGTTTTGAAACAGACAGCCGAATTCACCAGACTTCGCAGAGCACCTCACCGCCAACACCCTGGCGACGGGCCTCACGGTTACTCAGCACCCCTCGGGACGTCGAGAGCACAGAAATTCCGGTTCCCTGCCGGATGTCACGCATGTCCTTTGCGGCGACGTAGACCCGGCAGCCCGGCTTGGACACTCGCGAGATATGCTGGATCACGTGTTCCCCGTTGGGGCCGTACTTGAGACTGACGCGGAGCACGTTGTGGCCTTCGAGTTCGACGATCTCGTGGTCCCATACAAAGCCCTCGCGTTTCAACGCCTCAACGAGAGCGACCTTGATTTGCGATGCAGGAACATCAACAAATGGACGCTCAACGTGGACTGCGTTGCGAATACGAGTGAGAAGGTCGGCGATCGGATCAGTCATCATGTGGACACCATTTCCATTACCAGCTGGCTTTTTTGACGCCCGGAATCAATCCGTCAAGCGACAGATTGCGGAAGCAGATACGGCAGACTTTGAACTTTCGATAGACAGCACGAGGACGCCCGCACATGACGCAGCGGTGCTCCTGACGGCTGCTGAACTTGGGTTCCCGTTTCGCCTTCTCGATTTTTGCTTTACTTGCCATGAGATCACCTGTGTGCTGTCTGAGACTCAACCATCCGTCCGGAAAGGCATACCAAAAGCTCGAAGAAGGATTCGTCCTTCGTCGTCAGTACGAGCTGTGGTCACGATAGTGATATTCATACCCTGAGCAGCAGTCACGGTCTCCGGGTCAATCTCCGGAAATACGACTTGCTCGTTCAGGCCGTAATTGTAGTTGCCACGGCCATCGAAGCCCTTTGGGCTGACACCACGAAAGTCCCGGACGCGCGGAAGAGCAAGAGTAATGAGGCGGTCGAGAAAGTCGTACATCCGCCGACCACGCAGAGTCACTCGGCAACCGATGGGCTGCCCCTCACGGAGTCGGAACCCTGACACGGATTTCCGAGCTCGGCAGATCTGTGCTTTCTGGCCGGAGAGTTGGGCAAGATGTTCAGCGGCCTGGTCCAGTCGCTTCCGATCTTCGACAGCCTTGCCGACGCCCATACTGACAACGATCTTCTCAAGCCGTGGCAGCGAGAGCGCGTTCTTGCGACCGAGCGCACTCTGCAGTTCCGGGATGATCCGGGATTTATACTCAACCAACAACCGGGACATGATTCAATTCCCCAAGCTCTGCTTAGACGACTTCACTGGCCAGAGACACGATTTTCATAAATTTCTTGTCACGCAACTCACGGGCAACCGCGCCGAAGATGCGAGTTCCCTTGGGATTGCCATCGTTATCCACGATCACAATGGCGTTTCGGTCGAACCGCACGTAGGAGCCGTCGGGGCGTCTGGCTGCTCGACGAACGCGCACCACGACGCCCTTAACAACGGAACCGGCCTTGATAGCGCTTCCTGCGAGGCTTTTCTGGACACTGACGACGACAATGTCACCGAGGCTGGCGTAGCGACGCCGAGTACCGCCGAGCACCTTAATGCATCGCGCGGTTTTGGCGCCGGAGTTGTCGGCGACGTCGAGTAGTGTCTGCATCTGAATCATGGGGCACCCTGACTATATCTGAACTGAAGAATCCGGTGAGTTACTCGGCTGCCTCTGCAGAAACGGGACGTGTGACAATACGGACCAAAGCCCACCGCTTAAGCTTCGATGCCGGCGGAGCTTCCTCGATCTCAACGACGTCTCCCGGGCGTGCCTCGTTGGCGCCGTCGTGCACATGACAAACGGTTCTGCCGCGGATGATCTTGCCGTACTTCCCGTGCTTCATGCGTCGATCAATCTCGACCCGCAGAGTGCTGGGGAGTTGGGACTTTACTGTTCCAATAAGACGTCTTTTCATCGTTCCACCGGGGCCGTTGAGTTGTGTTGGATTCAGGATTGAGCCAGTTCGCGCTGCCGCTGTATGGTCAGAATTTGAGCGATCCGACGTCGCAGCCGCTTTGCCTGACTGGGGGCATCATTGCGCTCGCTGGCTGCCTGAAAACGGAGCGTGAAAAGGCTTTTTCGCGCGCCGTCGAGTTCCAGCGTGAGTTGCTCTAAAGACATTTCACGGAGAGAAGATACTTTTGACATGGTTGGTTCCGGAACAGACCGGTGAAGTTGTTAGATGTCCGGGCGACGCCCGACGAGCCTCACACGGATTGGAAGTTTGTGCGCCACTCGACTGAAACAACTTTTGGCTGTCTCATGAGTCACGCCGCCCAGTTCGAACAGCACAGTACCGGGCTTGACCACGGCGACCCATCGATCAGGTTCGCCCTTGCCCTTACCCATTCGCGTTTCCAGCGGCCGAGCGGTGACCGGCTTCTGCGGAAAAATACGAATAAAGACCTTACCTTCACCACGCACGTATTGGTTGGCAGCGATACGACAAGCTTCGATAGTCTGTCCGGTGACATGACCGGGATCGAGCGATTGAAGAGCCCAGTCGCCGAACACAACAGTGTTGCCGCGAGTCGCATTACCTCTTATACGTCCTCTTTGGCTTTTTCGATGCTTGACCCGTTTTGGCATAAGCGCCATCGGAAGACTCCTCGTTGGAATAATCGCCCAGATCGATCCACACTTTAACGCCAATCACACCCATAGTCGTTTTCGACTGGGCAAAACCATAATCGATGTGCCGCCGGAGCGTTGAGAGTGGGATCGATCCGCGGTTTGCCTTCTCGCATCGGGACATCTCTGCACCCCCGAGTCGACCGGACATCTGGATCTTCACACCCTCAACCCCGGAACTCATGACCTCGTCCAGAGTCTTCTTGATGGCCCGACGGAAGCTGCCGCGTTTTTCGAGTTGCTGAGCAATCTTCATGGCGACGAGCGTTGCGTTTCTGTTCGGGTTTGCGATCTCAAGGACTTTGACATCCATGCGACGTCCCGTGAGATCCTCAAGTTCAGCCTTGAGCTTGTCCACTTCCTTGCCGCGGCTGCCGATGATGACACCGGGACGGCCGGTGTGCAAATGCACGACTACCTGATCGCGAGTTCGCTCGATCTCGACCTTGGCGATGTCCGCCTGAGCGTACTTGGTGGCAACGAAGTGTCTGATCTTGAAGTCTTCAAGCAGCAGATCGCCAAATTCACGCTTGGGGGCGTACCAGCGACTTCGCCATGTTTCCATGACGCCTACGCGGAATCCAGTTGGCCTGACTTTCTGACCCATAATAAATCCCCGAATGATACGCGTGGAATTCAGCCGAGTTCCGGAGCCTCAATGGCTACGTGAATGTGAGCAGAGCGGCGGCGAATAAGATTGGCCATGCCACGAGCACGGGCATGCACACGTTTGAACATTGGACCACCATCAACACGGGCCTCAGCGACAACGAGACGCTGGGGATTGCGAACTCCGCGGTCCTCGGCGTTGGCGATTGCCGACTTCAGCACTTTCTCAAGGAACCGAGCACCACGATTGGGTTCGTAGCGCAGGACGAGCAGTCCCTGCTCGGCGGTCTTGCCGCGAATCAGATCGGCAAAGGGCCGGACCTTGGTGGCGGAGATGCGGGCAAACTGATGAGTTGCACGAACAGCGCTCATGGCTACTTTTTGCCTTTCGACCCGTGACCGCGGAATGTACGAGTGGCAGAGAATTCGCCGAGTTTGTGCCCGACCATGTCCTCTGTCACGTACACGCTGAGAAACGCCCGGCCATTGTGAACGAGAAATGTGTGCCCGACGAATTCCGGAGAAATCGTGCAGCGTCTTGACCAAGTCCTGAGTGGCTCCTTACGTCCGGCATCGTTGAGTTTCTCGATTTTTTCGAGAAGCCGCGGATCGACAAAGGGGCCCTTTTTGAGAGACCGACCCATCTAAACTACCCCGTGAGCAATCAGAGTTTAACTTCGCCGTAACGGACAGACACGCGCCGCCGAATGATCGCCTTACCCGAAGCCTTACGGCGATTGCGGGTGCGGCCGCCTTTGGAGAGGACGCCGCGAGGAGAGCAGGGGTGACGGCCCCCAGAGTTTCGTCCTTCACCGCCGCCCATCGGGTGAGCGACGGGGTTCATCGCCGTTCCGCGAACCCGCGGACGAATTCCCTTCCAGCGATTTCGGCCAGCCTTGCCAATCACAACACTGCTGTGCTCTCCGTTGCCGACCACGCCAATTGTGGCACGGCAGGCACTTGGGATACGTCGCACCTCGCCGCTGGGAAGAGTGATCTGGGCCCAGCGGCCTTCGCGGGCGTTGAGCGTGGCACCCATGCCGGCGCTGCGGCAGAGTTGACCGCCACGACCGGGCTGCATCTCGATGTTGTGGACAACGGTGCCGAGCGGTACCTGGCTGAGTGGCATGGAGTTGCCGACATTTGGCTCAACACCGAGTCCGCTCTCCACCTTTGCCCCGGCTGCAAGACCCTCAGGGGCAATGATGTAACGCTTCTCGCCGTCGGCGTACTGAACAAGTGCAATTCGCGACGTGCGGTTGGGATCGTACTCGATGTGCGTCACAGTTCCGACGACGCCGTCTTTATCACGTTTGAAGTCAATGATGCGATAGAGACGTTTGTGACCGCCACCGCGGTGTTTTGCGGTGATCTTACCTTGGTTGTTGCGCCCACCCTTTTTCTTGTAGCGAACGCTGAGTTCTTTCTCGGGGCGCTTGCGACGGTCGGTGATTTCAGAGAAATCACTGACAGACGCACCGCGACGTCCCGGTGTGACTGGCTTATAAAACCGAAGACCCATAAAGGCACTTTCATTAATTTCGCGGGAACTGGTAAGGTGCGAAGTCTGACTGTCAGAAGAACGCGATGCGGTCCTCGGGGTGAAGTTTTACGATCGCCTTTTTCCAGTTCCGTGTACGGCCTGGCTGCATTTTGTGCCGACGTGGCTTCCCGAGTCGTGACTGGGTTCGCACTTCGAGAACTCGTACGGACCACATTTTCTGAACGGCATCACGGATGTCGCTCTTTGTGGCAAGCGGATGAACTTCGAAGGAATAGGCATTGTGTCGCTCAGACAACCACGTGCCCTTCTCTGTAACGAGCGGGCGGCGGATCACCTGATGGGGCTGGATGACTACTCCGGACTCACTGATACTCATGTTGGCACCGATTTCAGGACTGACGACCGAGAATACGATTGAGTTCAGCAACGGTGATCACGACGTGACGCTGGCGGAGCAGCGAAAACGCATTGAGGTCGGTGCCAGGGAGCACCATCACACCGTGAATGTTGCGGGCTGACTTGTAGACGTTTTGATTGACGCCTTCAGTGGTGAGCAGAACAGTTTTGCCTGTCAGGCCTACGGACTTGAGAAAGCCGCTGATCTGACGAGTTTTGACTTCAGGCACGTCCCATGACTTGAGGAGTACAGCCTCTGAGTCCTGGAATTTGCTGAGCAGCGCCATGCGAGTGGCCTTCTGCACGGCTTTGCGGGGGAGCCTATAATAGAAATCACGAGGAGTTTTTGCAAAGGCTCGACCACCACCGCGGCGAATGGGGCTTCGAATCGGCCCCATACGGGCACGGCCGGTACCCTTTTGCTTAAAGAGTTTCCTGGTGCTGCCGGCGACCATACCTCGGGATTTGTTCTGGACTTCACCGAGCCGCTTATTGGCGCGGTACATGACTACCGCGTCATGCAGCAGCTGTTTGCAAATGGAGTCGGTGAGTTCTGCGGGGTCGAACGTAAACTGTCCGCAGTCAGCGCCGGCCATATCTTTGATTGGTAGGGAAATCATGACACACCACTAAGGAGCGTAAGGGATTTAGGACCTGACCTTTTTGGCCGACCGTCGAATGATGACAAATGCGCCGTCAGGACCAGGAACGGCACCTCGAACAAGGAGCAGATTATTGGCGTCGTCGGCTCGGACAACGCGGAGGTTGCGGCTTGTGACTTGTTCAGCGCCGTAATGGCCGGCCATTCGAGTACCCGGAAGAACGCGGGACGGGTCGGCACTGGCACCGACAGATCCGCGTTTACGATGAACGCGTTTTGCACCATGGCTGGCGGGTTGACCGTGGAAATTATGGCGACGCATACCGCCAGAGAATCCTCGGCCGCGGGAAACGCCGATGATATCGACGAATTTCTCGGCCTGCAGCAGTGAGGGCTGGAGTTGCTGGCCCACGGTGAACCCATGAGCGTCGTCGGTTGTGCGGAACTCACGAAGCCACCGGGGCGGTTCACCTCCGGCTTTTGGAACAGCGTGTTCAGCGGATCGTGCAGTCTGACGGCGTCCGCCGATCTGAGCGACATGACCGCGGCGAGCACGGCTGGCTTTGCCGCGGGAGAGTTGGCCAAAGCCCAGTTGCACGGCGCTGTAGCCGTCCCGAGCGAGCGTGCGAATCTGAGTCACAACGCAGGGGCCGGCCTCAATGACCGTGACCGGAACAATGACACCGTCGGCGTCATAGACCTGAGTCATCCCGATTTTTCTACCGATGAGTCCAACAGACATGTCAAACACCCGCACAAGAAGCGGAAGAGAGAACAATACAAACCCGGAGTTTTGGGTCTGGTGACCGGCTTACCGGGAACGATTCATCCTGAGGTGCAGAACCTTCAGGAGGAGTTTGAGCCTGAAGAACCAAATTCCCTGGTTTTCAGGAGGTTGCAGTGGCTTTGATTTTGATGTCAACCCCGGCTGGCAACGAGAGCTTGTTCAGAGCATCGACCGTTTTTCCAGTGGGTTGAATGATATCGATGAGCCGCTTATGGGTGCGAATTTCAAATTGTTCGCGGGACTTTTTGTCAATGTGGGGACTTCGGAGTACAGTGTATCGTTCGATGCGGGTCGGGAGAGGAACCGGCCCATGAACGATTGCACCGGTGCGTTTTGCCGTATCCACAATTTCGGCAGCAGACTGATCCAGCACCGTGTGATCGTATGCCTCCATCCGGATTCGGATGCATTCTTCGCCTGAACCAGCCACCGTAAGTCGCCTTGAACAAAGAGTTTACGTGATGTTCACCCAAGCCCCCGGATTGAGGGGAATCGGGAATTGTAATTGAAACGGATTTCGTTGTCAACAAAGCTGAGAACGGAAATCCTGTGTTTCGGATCATGGGAGAAGAGACTTGAGTCAGAATGCTGGGTCGAGTGAGCGTTCCGGGGCGATTTCGTATCGTGATGGTTCCATTGAATAGGAGGCGCGGCCCTGAGAGAGACTACGGACCTGATTGGAGTATCCGAACATTTCGATGAGTGGTACTTCGCAGAGGAGCACAGAGAGGTCGCCGCGGCGGTCGGAATTGAGAATCAGAGCGCGGCGGGAGTTGAGGTCGGACTGGATATTTCCGAGGAAATCGTCCGGGGTAGTAACTTCCAGCTTCATGATGGGTTCGAGAATGACCATACGGCCTTCAGTGCGAACCTGTCGGAAGGCTTCGGCGGCAGCCGTGCGGATGGCGACTTCTGAGCTTTCTCCGTCTGTGTACTGGGCGGCGTCCACATTAAGCCTCAGCCCCATGATGGGGTGGCCGTAGTTCCCTCCGGCTTCGGCTTCTTTTTGAAGGGAATCGAGGAGAATTTGGAGGGCTTGTTTTGGTAGTGCCTCCGCGGGAAGCTTGTGCTGGACGAGAATTCCCGCTGTGGGATCGGGCGTTTCGGCAGCTGTGAGTGTGAGTCCGAAGGAGATATTCCCTGAGGGGAGTTGGCGGTGGAAGTCCTGGCGAACAGTGATTCCGCCGATGAGTTTTTCGCGGTAGCTGACGCGGGGTTTGTGGAAGCGGACTTTGAGATGGAAGTCACGGAGCATTCGGTTGCGGATGATTTCCAGATGAAGTTCACCCATGCCGCTGATGATGGTCTGGCCGGTTTCGCTGTTTGCACGCACACGGAAGGTGGGGTCTTGTTTTTCGAGCCGTTTGAGTGTTTCTTCGAGTTTTTTGCGATCGTTGCTCGACTCGGGCTCGATTGCCATCGAGATCACGGTGTCGGGAAACGTGATGGACTCCAGAGCGACTGGGGATTGCGTGTCGCAGAGCGTGTCGCCGGTGGCAGATTCTCGGGGGCCAATAATTCCACAGATGTCACCAGCTTCGACCTCTTCAACCTTCTCCCGCGAATCGGACTGGATATGCCAGAGCTGCGTGACCATTTCCTTTTTGCCGGTACGGGGGTTGAGCATTCTGGAGTTGCCGTTGAGTCGTCCGGAGTAGACGCGGGCGAAATAGAGGTCTCCATGAGCTTCGGCCTGAACCTTGAAAATGAGCGCACATGCGGGGTCCTCGGCGGAAGCCCTGCGGAGTGCAGTTTCTCCCTGTTGCTTGCCACTGGGGATCACCCCGGACACGGGTGGTCGGTCGATGGGGCTGGGGAGATAGCGAGTCACGGCATCGAGCACGGGCTGAACGCCGATGTAATCGAGTGACGCGCCGCAGAGAACGGGCTGAAAGGCGCGTGCGAGAGTTCCGCGGCGAATGGCGGCGTGGATGAGTTCTTCGGGGACGGAATCGGATTCCATGCAGGCAACCATGAGCTCCTCGTCGTGGAGTGAGAGCGTGTCGAGGAGTTCGCTGCGCCACAGAGTGGCGTCATCTCGGAGCTGTACAGGGATTTCCTCTTCGTGGAAGTTGAGTCCTCGGCTGGAGGAATCCCAGTAAATTGCCTTCATGGTAATGAGATCGATGATGCCGCGAAAGCCGTCAGCGTTGGTGGATGGGCCGGAACCTGCCGGGATCTGGAGGGGCAGAGGTGTGGCGGAGAGACGTTCGCGAATCTGGCGAAGCACACGGTCGTGCCCTGCTCCGATACGGTCCAGTTTGTTAATAAAGCAGATGCGTGGCACCGCATATTTGTCTGCCTGCCTCCAGACAGTTTCGCTCTGCGCTTCCACTCCTTCGACAGCACTAAAGATTACCACCGCCCCATCAAGGACTCGCAGACTGCGTTCGACTTCTGCGGTGAAGTCAACGTGACCTGGAGTATCGATGATATTGATGGTGGAACCCTTCCAGCGACAAGTCACAGCAGCGGAGTAGATGGTGATGCCGCGTTGAGCTTCCTCAGGGTCGAAGTCTGTCTGTGTGGTTCCTTCATCGACGTTTCCCATCCGATGAGAGGCGCCGGTGTAGTACAGGATTCGCTCTGTCGTAGTGGTTTTGCCCGCATCGATGTGGGCGATGATACCGATGTTACGAATAGAATCGATGGATCGTTTCATCAGACGGAGCCGAAAAAAAAACGCCAAACAAACCGGGCAGGTCTGTTCGGCGCTGGGTGAATCGGAAGAGTGTTACCAGGCGAAGTGGGAGAACGCTTTGTTGGCATCTGCCATGCGATGAACATTTTCACGTTTGTTCATTGCGGCACCTTCGCGACGGAAGGCAGCCACGAACTCTTCTGCGAGTGAGCGATCGACGGGGCGTCCTTTGCGGCCACGGACGGCCTCAAGGATCCAGCGGATTGACAGCGCCTGCTGACGGCGGGGATTTACGGGTGTGGGCACCTGATAAGTGGCTCCGCCGACGCGTTTGGACCGCACTTCGATGGAGGGCTTGACGTTGTCTACAGCGGCGAGAAAGACGTTGAGAGGATCTTCGTTGGGAAGCTGCTTTTTGACGATATCCATCGCGCGATAGAAGGCACTCATCGCGACGCTTTTCTTGCCATCGTACATCAGGCAGTTGATGAACTTTGAAACCAGCAGATGATTGAAGCGAGTGTCAGGCTTGAGCTGTTCCAAGCTGGCGGTGAATTTCTTGACCATTGCAGAGAACTCTTTCAGAACACACGAGATGCCGGGATTTTGGAATGGATGGCAGGAACGACGAGCGTGGCGAGCCGACGATTATTTTTTCTTCTTGCCGGCAGCAGCGGCAGCGGCACCACCCTTGGGTCGCTTGGCACCGTAGCAACTGCGGGCCTGTTTGCGGTCGGAGACACCGAGAGTATCGAGAACGCCGCGGATGATCTTGTATCGCACACCTGGAAGGTCGCGAACACGGCCACCGCGAACGAGGACGATGGAGTGTTCCTGGAGGTTGTGCCCTTCACCGGGAATGTAGGCGGTGATTTCTTTCCCATTGGAGAGCCGAACACGGGCCACCTTTCGGAGCGCCGAGTTTGGTTTTTTGGGAGTCACCGTTTTGACCTGCAGACAAACGCCACGTTTTTGAGGACAGCCCTCGAGAACGGGGGATTTGGATTTGGATGACTGTTGTCTGCGAGGGTTGCGGATGAGCTGATTGATGGTGGGCATAGTTCGCCAAACAGCCGAAATGGGACCATGGAAGCGCCGCATGGGGGGCTGGCGCGGAAGAAACAGGGGAGTGTAACGAATTGAGCGGAGATCGTCAACCGCAGAAGCGGACGTCCAGCGGATTGTCGGAGAATCCGTGGATGTGAGAGAGTTTTGTATCAGGGGCGATCAAGTTCGTCGGCGCTGAGGTCTGCAAGGAACGGAGCAGCAGGGCGTTCGGGATCAGCTCTGCGGGCCTGGACTTCGGCGGCTCCCATCATATCCTTGCGAGCCGCTGCCATGCGGGCTTTCTGTTCATCCTGCTCCCTCTGGGCAGATTCATGAATGCGAACCTGCGCGTCCTGGTGCAGGTGGAATCCAGTACCAGCGGGGATCAGGTGTCCGAGGATGACATTTTCCTTGAGTCCGACGAGGCTGTCCATACGACCTCCGAGGGCTGCTTCGGTGAGCACTTTTGTGGTTTCCTGGAAGCTGGCGGCGGAGATGAAGCTTTCGCTTGAAACAGCGGCTTTGGTAATTCCCAGCAGCTGTGGGCTGGACTTGGCCTTGCGGAGAGGGGCGAACCTGGCGGGGCGAGTGAGCTCCTGATTGACCTCTTCGATGTCGGAAATGGGGTATTTGCCGCCTTCTTCGAAGTCTGAGCCACCTGGGTCGGTGATCCTGCCCATGTTTTCGAGCGAGTCGTTGATGCGTTTGAGTTCGAAGCGGTCAACGAGTACTCCGGGGAGGAGATCAGTGTCGCCGACGCTGTCGACTCGGACTTTTCTGAGCATTTGCGAGACGACGATTTCGATGTGCTTATCATCGATTTCAACTCGCTGAGCACGGTAGACGTTCTGGATTTCGTGGAGGAGATACTGCTGGACTTCTTCAGGACCGCTGACCTTCAGGATATCCTGTGGGACGAGCGGTCCGCGGACGAGGGCATCGCCGGCGCGGACCTGGTCTCCGGAGTGAACCTGGAGATCTTTTCCGTGGGGAATCACGTGCTCCACTTCTGAGCCATCGGCGGCTTTGACCACTACGATTCGCTTACCGCGTTTCTTTTCTGCGGGGAGTTCGACTTCGCCGTCGATTTCGGCAACGACCGCTGGATCGCGTGGTTTGCGAGCTTCAAAGAGTTCGGTGACACGGGGGAGACCACCGGTGATGTCCTGAGTTCCCGTGGACTCACGGGGTGTTTTGGCAACAACAGAGCCTGCATTGACAACGCCACCATCTTCGACCTCGATGGACGCGCCTTCGGGGAGGTAGTAAAAGTCCAGGATGCGACCGGTGCCGTCTTCGACCACCACCTGAGGATGCAGCCCGGATTTGTGCTCGATGACGGTACGTCGGAGCGTACCTGAGCCTTCTTTGTCGAGCCTGATGGACTGGCCCTCGACACAGTCTTCAAGCCGGACACGTCCGCCGACCTGAGCGATGATGGGGATAGCGTGCGGGTCCCATTTGCAGAGCACATCGCCGGCTTTTACGGGCTGATTTTCGGCAACTTCGAGCACAGCACCGTTGGGAACTCGCTGCGTCTCGACCTCGCGTCCACGATCATCGACGATGGCGATTTCACCGTTTCTGCCGAGCACAACCTGGCGGCCTTCGGAATTAATCACACTACGAATGCGAGTAAACCGCACCTGACCAGCGCGCTTCGCAATTAACTCGCTTTCCTCGACAGCGGTTGTTCCCACGCCGCCCATGTGGAAGGTACGCATGGTGAGCTGAGTACCTGGTTCTCCGATACTTTGCGCGGCGATGATACCGACGGCGAGTCCAAGTTCGACGAGGTCACCGGTAGAGAGGTCCATACCGTAGCAGAGTTGGCAGAGTCCGAGCGGAGCTTCGCAGGTCATAGGGCTGCGGACCTGGATGCGTTCGAGCCCCATTTCCTCGATTTTTCGAGCTTTTTCGACGGTGATGAGGTCACCTTCGAGCACGATATTTTCGTCGGTGATCAGGTTGGTGATTTTGGTTCGGCTGACACGTCCTCGAATAGCATCGGCCAGACTGACTTCAACCTTTTCGCCGCGGTAAACGACACCTCTGGTGATCCCTTTGGTAGTACCACAGTCTCTGCAGGTGATGACCATGTTCTGGCAGATGTCTGCGAGCTTTCGGGTGAGATATCCGCTGTCTGCGGTCTTGAGGGCGGTATCAGCGAGACCTTTGCGGGCGCCGTGGGTGGAGCTGAAGTACTCGAGAACAGAAAGGCCCTCGCGGAAATTGGATTTGATGGGCGTTTCGATAATTTCGCCGGAGGGCTTGGCCATCAGGCCGCGCATTCCTGCCAGCTGCTGGATCTGACCGACACCGCCTCGGGCACCGGACTGGGCCATGAGATAAATCGGGTTTACGTAAGCTCCGCCGTCACGAACGTCTTCGCGGAGCCTTTCCATCATGGACTTTGTGATGGATTCGCGTGCGTGAGTCCAGGTTTCGAGCACCTTATTGTAGCGTTCCATATTCGTGATGACGCCACGTTCGAAGAGCTTCATCAGCTTCATCACAGCTTTTTCGGACTCAGTGATTTCCTTGTCCTTGTTTGGTGCGGTGCAAAGGTCGCTGACACCGAATGAGAGTCCGCTTTCTGTGGATGTGCGGAAGCCGAGACTCTTCATGCGGTCAAGCAGTTCGATTGTTTCGCGGCGTCCAAGTTCGAGGTAGCAGTCGGAAATGACGCGAGCGAGGTCCTTGCTGCCGAGCGTCTGGTTGTAGAAGGAGAGCTTACGTGGGAGGACGTCGTTAAAGAACACACGCCCTGGGGAAGTTTCGATGAGGCCACCGGAGCGGAACTTTTCGGCGCCTTCACCTTTCACGGTTTTGCCTCGCGGAAGACGAACGCGAATTGTGGCATGGCGATTGACTTTGCCCTGCTGGAAGGCCATGAAGACTTCTTCGATGGACGAGAAGACCATTCCGTGGCCGGGGCGGTCAGGTTTCTTGACGGTCTGATAGTAGCAACCCATGACGATATCCTGGGAGGCGCTGATGATCGGGGCGCCGTTGGCAGGACTGAAAATGTTATGGGTGGACATCATCAGAGTTGTGGCTTCGACCTGAGCCTCCATGGAGAGGGGCAGGTGAACAGCCATCTGGTCGCCGTCAAAGTCAGCGTTGAAGCCTTTGCAGACGAGCGGGTGCAGGCGGATTGCGTTGCCTTCCACGAGAACTGGTTCGAAGGCCTGGATGCCGATACGGTGGAGGGTGGGGGCGCGGTTGAGCAGCACAGGGTGGTTGCGGATGACTTCGTCGAGGATGTCCCAGACGTCTTCATCGCGGCGTTCCAGCATGCGTTTGGCGCTTTTGATGGTATCGGCGTGTCCGAGTTCTTTCAGGCGGCGAATGACGAAGGGCTGGAAGAGTTCGAGTGCGATTTTCTTGGGGAGTCCGCATTGGTGAAGCCGGAGATCAGGGCCGACAACAATGACACTGCGGGCGGAGTAATCGACGCGTTTTCCGAGAAGGTTCTCGCGGAAGCGACCCTGCTTGCCCTTGATCATGTCGGTGAGCGACTTGAGCGGGCGGTTGCTGGATCCGAGCACGGGGCGTTTGCAGCGGTTGTTGTCGAAGAGTGCATCGACCGATTGCTGGAGCATTCGTTTTTCATTGCGCACAATGACTTCGGGCGCATTGAGGTCAACGAGTTTCTTCAGGCGGTTGTTACGGTTGATGATGCGACGATAGAGGTCGTTGAGGTCGCTGGTGGCGAAGTTTCCGGAGTCGAGAAGCACCAGTGGGCGGAGGTCGGGAGGGATGACTGGGATAACGTCGAGCACCATCCATTCGGGGCTGTTGCGGCTGTCCCGCAGGGCTTCGACGATCTTGAGTCGCTTAATCAGGTCTTTGCTTTTCTGTTGGGTAGGCTTTCCTGCAAGTTCCGCGCGAAGTTCGACAGAGAGGTCGCGGAGATGCATGCGGGAGAGCAGCTTTTTGATGGCTTCGGCGCCCATGCCGATTTCAAAGTTACCCTCACCGTAGTCGATACGAGCCTGTCGGGCTTCTTCCTCTGTGAGCATCTGGCAGACTTTGAGCTGCGTGTCGCCCGGATCGATGACAACGTAATCCTGGAAGTAGATTACTTTTTCGAGCGAGGTGGTTTTCATGTTGAGCAGAGCGCCGAGGCGGCTGGGCATCGACTTGAAGAACCAGATGTGGACAACGGGTGCGGCGAGTTCGATGTGGCCCATGCGTTTGCGTCGGACGCGGCTGTGAGTAACCTTGACGCCGCAGCGATCGCAGATCATGCCCTTGTACTTCATTCCGCGGTATTTGCCACAGGCGCACTCCCAGTCCTTCTCAGGTCCGAAGATGCGTTCGCAGAAGAGTCCATCGCGCTCGGGGCGATAGGTGCGGTAGTTGATGGTTTCCGGCTTCTTAACCTCGCCGAATGACCAGCTTTTGATGTCCTGAGGACTTGCAAGACTGATCTTGACGGCGGCGTAGTCATTAACGCGATCAAAAGTTCCTTCGCTGACGCTCACGAGTTATCTCCTGAAGACCGACGATGATTCCGGGGTTGCGATGGGGGCAGGGGCAGGTGGCGAACAGGCGGCCTGAGGTTTAAGAAATCATGTGACAGCTTTTTCGAGTTGCAGATTGAGACAGAGGCCGCGAATTTCGTTGTTAAGCACGTCGAAGCTGGCGGGAGTTCCCGCTTCAAGCGTGTTCTCTCCCTTGACCATACTTTCGTAGATCTTGGTGCGGCCTTCGACGTCGTCGCTTTTCACGGTGAGCAGTTCCTGGAGGATGTAGGCGGCGCCGTAGGCTTCGAGTGCCCAGACTTCCATCTCTCCGAAACGCTGGCCTCCGAAGCGAGCCTTTCCTCCGAGTGGTTGCTGGGTGATGAGCGAGTAGGGACCGGTGGCTCTGGCGTGCACTTTGTCATCGACGAGATGGTGCAGCTTGAGCATGTAGATGTAGCCGACCGTGGTTTTCTGCTCGAACCGTTCTCCGGTGCGGCCGTCATGAAGATACGTCTTACCCTCCTCCGGAAGTCCGGCCTCTCGAAGAGCGGTTCGGACTTCTTCTTCACCGGCACCATCGAACACCGGGCAGACAGCGCGGTAGCCGAGCGTTCCGGCGGCCCAGCCAAGATGGGTTTCCAAAATCTGTCCGACGTTCATGCGGCTGGGAACGCCGAGGGGATTGAGAATGATGTCGACCGGGGTGCCATCGGCAAGGAACGGCATATCTTCAATCGGGAGGACCTTGGAAATCACCCCTTTGTTACCGTGGCGACCGGCCATTTTGTCCCCAACGGAAATCTGCCGTTTGGAGGCGACGTAGACCTTGACCATCTGGAGAACCCCGCTGGGGAGTTCGTCGCCGCGTTTCATGCTGTTTGCACGGTGATCTTCGCGATCGATCACATCTTCGACAAGAGTCCAGCTGTCGCGGATAACGCGACGGGCTGCCGTCCGCTTCTGGGGGCTGCGAATGTCCATTTCCTCGAAGTGAATCTGAAAACGTCGTGCGTATTCGGCGACGGCGTGTGCATCGTCGTGCTTTGCGAGAGCCCGACCGTCGTCGTCAACAACGGCTTGTTCGAGCACTGTTTCGAATTCGGTGAGAAAGTTTCGGAACGCATCGGCGATGGCCACATCAGCCTCACGCTCGACCCGTTTGAGTTCCTCCTCGAACTTCTTGCGCTCAATTTCGGAGAGGCTCATGCGGCGACAGAATTTCTCTGTATGGATCACAATGCCGCTCACGCCACTGGGGACTTCGAGGCTTTCGTTTTTGACATCTTCACCGGCGCGGCCGAAGATGGCGTGAAGGAGTTTCTCTTCGGGCGTGAGTTCGGATTTGGCCTTTGGAGAGATCTTACCAACGAGGATATCGCCGGGGTTGACGCGGGTTCCAACTTTGACAATTCCGGAGTCGTCCAGGTGTCGCAGGGCCTTTTCGCTGACGTTGGGAATGTCCCGAGTAAATTCTTCGCGACCGAGCTTTGTTTCGCGGATTTCGACATCGTATTCGTCAAGGTGAATTGAGGTGTAAACATCTTCCTTGACGAGCCGCTCCGAGAGAATAATGGCGTCCTCGAAGTTGTAACCTTCCCACGACATGAAGGCCACCAGCACATTTCGCCCAAGTGCCAGCGAACCGTTGCGGGTTGCGGCGCTGTCGCAGAGCACCTGCCCGGGCTTGACCTTGTCGCCTACTCGCACGATCGGTTTTTGGTTCAGACAGGTGCGCTCGTTGAGTTTCACAAACTTGCGAAGCTGGTGGCGGCGACCGTCAATTTCAATGACGTTGGCATCGACGTAAGTGATTTTTCCGGCTTTGTCAGCGCGAATGACCATACCGGAATTCTGAGCAACAAAGGGTTCCATGCCGGTGCCGACGACAGGACGCTCAGCGATGAGGAGAGGTACTGCCTGACGCTGCATGTTGGAACCCATGAGTGCTCGGTTGGCGTCGTCGTGCTCAAGAAACGGAATGAGTCCCGCAGAGACACCGACCATTTGGCAGGGCGCGACATCAATGAACTGGACCTCGCTGCGGTCGATCCAGACCACATCGCTCTTGTTCCGTGCGAGCACTCGTTCTTCGGCGATCTGGCCGTTTTCTACAAGAGTATCCGCGGGGCATACGAAGGCGGTGGCTTCTTCGTCAGCACGGAGCCAGACAACCTCGTCGGTGACTCGCGAGTCGCGAACCACACGATAAGGGGAAATCAGAAATCCATAATCATCGACGCGTGAGTAAATGCTGAGACTGGAGATCAGGCCGATGTTGGTGCCTTCCGGCGTTTCGACAGGGCAGATGCGGCCGTAGTGGGAGATATGTACGTCGCGAACTTCGAAACCAGCTCGTTTGCGGTTCAGACCGCCGGGGCCAAGTGCACTGAGCCGTCGTTCGTGGGTGAGCATTGACAGGGGGTTGGTCTGGTCGACAACCTGGGAGAGTTCGCTGCGGCCGTAGAAGTATTCAATGGCGGCGCTGACGCTCTTAGGATTAATGAGTGACCTCGGGGTCATATTCTCATTTTCCTTCACCGTCATACGTTCCTGCACGGTCCGTTTGAGCTTCAGGAAGCCCTTCCGGATCTCGTCGGCCGCGAGCTCATCGATGGTGCGGAGTCGACGGTTTCCAAGGTTATCAATGTCGTCAATCTGTGCCGACTCGTCGCCCCCGCGCAGGCGGACGATGTATTTCATTGCATTAATGTAATCAACCGGGTTGAGTGTCATCTCGTCGTCAGAGATGTCCTGCTGGAACTTGCGGTTGATACGGAATCGTCCGACCCGTCCGAGCCGATAGCGATTGACATCGAAAAACTTCTCACGAAACAGATCATTGGCTTTATCAAGGTTAGGGGGGTTCCCGGGACGTAAGCGCTGATAGATGCGGAGCAGGGCTTCTTCATGAGTTGATGTGCCGTCCTCTGCGAGCGTCTTCATAATGAGCGCATCGCGGAGTTCAGAGGAGAGGACGACGTCGATGGACTTGAGTCCGCTGCTGATGATCTCTTCGGCGATGGCTTCCGAAATTTCACTGCCGGCATCAACTACGATCTCCCCAGCTCGTTCATGCTTCGGAGGGTAGACGACGTCTTCGACGGACCAGTGTCCCTCGAGCTCTTCGACGGTGGTTTTGGAGGACAACTTGACTGTGGTGGTGCTGTAGAAAAGTCGGATGATCTGTGCATCGGTGGAGTGTTCTCGGGACATAGCCCGCAGCAACGTGAGGGCTGAGAACTTACCGCTCTGGTCAATTCGCACACCGATCGCGTCGCGCTTGCTTACCAGGAGTTCTATCCAGCTGCCCCGTTCCGGGATAATGCGACAGGAGTGAGTTTTGCGGTCGCTGCTGGCCGTTTCCTCGGCCATGACGAAGTCGACCCCGGGAGATCGGTGCAGCTGGCTGACGACGACTCTCTCGGCTCCGTTGATGATGAATTCCCCGCCACCGATCATCACCGGGATATCGCCGAGGTAAACTTCCTCTTCAACTGGCTGTTCCTTGACGAGACGCATCCAGATACGGAACGGCATCCCATAGGTCAGTCGCAGCTGACGGCACTCCTCTGGTGTGTATCGCGGTTTCAGGAGCTCATAGCGGACGTACTCGAGGCGGAACTGGTTATCGAAGCTGGAGATGGGGAAGACTTCTCGCAGAATCGATTCGAGTCCGATATCAAGCCGATCTCGGGAGGGACGGTCGAGCTGCAGAAACCGGGCGTAGGAGGCTGTCTGGATCTGTGTCAGCCCGGAAATCTCGAAATCAGACTGAATTTTCCCGAAGTTTCGGACTGTATCCTGGTCGATGGTACGAACGGACGGGACGGGCATGCCTGTATCCTGCCTGCGAAAACCAAGTGCGGGGGTGACCGCACGATTGGGAAAGTCAAGAGCAACGAAGGGGTGCGCGCGACAATAGACACGTGTCGAATGAATCGACAGTGCCAAATGTGCGGACCGGCCGAATTATCAAAACCCGCCAAACGCTCTGCACAGTTTGCCGAGCCTTTTTGTGATAAGCGAGTGGGATCTGTGTGATCTGCGTTGTCCGGGGCGAGATCGCCCCGGACACAGCAAACGAAAAGCTCTGTCGAAGCTGATTGCGTACGACTTATTTGATGTCGCAGGTACCGCCAGCGTCCACGACTTCCTTCTTAAGCTTTTCCGCGTCTTCCTTGGAAATGCCTTCCTTGAGCGGCTTTGGGGCGCCTTCGACGAGGTCTTTGGCTTCCTTGAGGCCGAGCCCGGTGGCGGCGCGGACGACCTTAATGACGGCGATTTTCTTGGAGTCTTCGAAGCCGGTGAGGACGACGGTGAACTCAGTCTGTTCTTCCTTGACTTCTGCAGCAGCAGCGGGTGCTGCGGCCATAACGACGGCACCGCCGCCAGCTGGCTCGATTCCGTGGACCTCCTTCAGGTAGTCCACGACTTTCTTGGCCTCGAGCAGCGTAAGGCCGACAATACGGTCACCCAATTCTTTAGTAGTTGCATCGAACGTTGCTGCTTCCGCAGACATGACAAGGACCTTTCGTTGACGGTAACAGGGCTTTCGTTAAGCCGGAAAATCCACAAGACAGCGCCACGCTGCCTCACCTAAGTCGCTGGCTCTTTTTCGGACAAGGTCTTCAGCTGGCCAGCGAGCTGACCGCCGGGCCCCTGAAGACAACCAGCCAACTGACGCCCCGGTGCGAGCATCAGCCCGGCAAGTTCAGCGATCGTCTCGCGGCGACCGGCGCTCTTGCTGAGAGTTTCAACGGCGGCAGCGTTGAGGGTCTGGCCCTCAACCGCAGCGCCTTTGATTTCAAGCTTCTGTATATCCTTTGCCCATTTGGTCACTGATCGGGACAGGGCAACAACATCATCGCAGCCCCAGAGCAGGGTGGAGGGACCTGCGAGCACAGAATCGATGCCTTTGACTCCACAGCGGCGGAGGGCATTCATGGCAATTGAGTTCTTGACAGTGAGAGCACTGATTCGCTCTTTGCGAAGTGCAAGCCGCCATCGATTGGCGGTGATGGCGTCGAGCTTTGACGCATCAACAACAATGAAATCCTTCGCGTCACCAATTCGCGCCTGAATATCAGCAATGACCAGATCTTTTACTTGCTTGCCCATAACAAATGCTCGCTGAGAGACGCCGTGCGGAAGAACTGAAAAATCAGACGGCAACGCCAATGGAAGGCATCATCGTGGCAGACACAACCATACTTCGCAGGTAGACACCCTTTGAAGTATTGGGTTTGAGGCTGCGGATGAAGGCCAGCAGGCTCTCAATGTTCTCTGTGAGTCGGGTTGCGTCAAACGACAGTTTACCAACCACGCAGTGCACATTTGAACCGTTATCAACGCGAAACTCGACCTTTCCTGCCTTGTACTCGCGGACAGCGTTGGCAACATCCTGAGTGACGGTCCCTGCGCGGGGGCTGGGCATCAGTCCGCGCGGGCCGAGAATACGTCCGAGCGGTCCCACGACGCCCATCATGTCCGGGGTCGCGATACAGACGTCGAAGTCGAGCCAGCCTTCCTTAATCCGGTCAGCCAGTTCTCGGCCGCCCACGTGGTCTGCGCCTGCTGTCTGGGCGATGCCAACATTTTCACCCTGAGCGAAGACGAGCACTCGCTGGCTTTTGCCGATGCCATGGGGCAGAACGATGGAGCCGCGAACGATCTGATCAGCCTGGCGGGGATCGACGCCAAGTCGAACAGCGATCTCCACTGTCTGGTCAAAGCGGCAAGGCTTTACGCCCTTTGGCAGAGAGCCTTCGAGGCCTTTCAGGGCCTTGACTGCATCGGCGACGCTGAGTGCGCCAAGCTCACCTGTTTTTTTGGTGAGAGCTTTCATACGTTTTGAGGAGGCGGCCATGGGGAACCTCTTGATTTCGACGGACGGTGGATTGAACGAACGGGATACTTGATTAGTCGAGAACTTCCAGGCCCATGCTGCGAGCGGTACCGGCGATCATACGTCTCGCCTGTTCCAGCGAGGACGCGTTGAGGTCCTCGTACTTCTGCTTAGCGATCTGTTCCAGTTGGGCGGTTGTTACAGTGCCTACTTTGTTCTTCAGCGGGCTGCCGGATCCCTTGGCGATGCCAGCAGCTTTCTTCAGGAGCACCGCGGCCGGGGGGCTCTTGAGGATGAATTCGAAGGAGCGGTCGTTGTACACAGTGATGACGACAGGGATCGTAACCCCCATCATGTCACGAGTCTTCTCGTTGAACTGGGAAACAAACTGACCGATATTCACGCCGTGGGGACCGAGCGCGGTACCGACTGGGGGCGCTGGAGTAGCCTGGCCTCCAGTGACCTGGACCTTAATCTGAGCAGTGACCTGACGCTGTTTACCCATGATCAGAGTTTCCCGAAAATGTGCCGGTGTGGCTCGTTTGCGCTAGACGACTTCGACCTGCCAGTGATCAAGTTCGACGGGGCTTGTGCGTCCGAAGATTTCAATCAGTACAGAAACTTTCCCTGAGTGCTCGTCGATTCCCTCAACTGTGCCCTCGAAATTCTCGAACGCACCCTCACGAATCTTGACGACGTCCCCACGGGAGAATGCGATCCGAACCTTTGGGGCGGCAGTCGCCTGCTCGGAGGATTTCCCGAGCATCCGTTCGACCTCGTGAGCCTCCATGGGAAGTGGCTTACCGGCCGCCCCGGCGAAGTCGCCAACACCCCCAGTATCCCGGATCAAGTACCAGGTTTCGTCGTTAAGCACCATGTTAATCATCATATACCCAGGAAACAGCTTGCGATCCTGAGCCTTATGAGGAGTTCGTGTATCTACGACCTTCTCGGAGGGGATGACGATCTCTCCAAAAAATTCTTCGAGCCCATCGCGTCGGATCTTCTTGAGAATTGCCTCTTTGATAGTGCGCTCGCGGTTTGTCTGAACCTTGAGCACGTACCACTGCATCTTCTGGGCGGAAGCAGCATCGGTTTTATCAGCCATGCCTTATGCCTTTTGTCTGCAGTGTCAGGGACTAATTGAACATCTCGGTGAAACCGATGAACGTAAACGTCCAGGTCCACACGAGATCGATCACAAAGAGAAAGATACCCAGCGACGCCATGGTGACGAGGACGACAACTGTTGCCTGAGTCACTTCGGAGCGTGGTGGCCAGGTGACTCGGGTGAGTTCGGATTCGACGGAGATGAGGAAGTCAGCAAATCTTGGAAAATTGACAGCCCTGAAAGCGATCCAACCAACGGCGAGCCACAGTCCGAGTGGTGCGGCAACCTGCACCACGCGGACCTGTCGGATGAGTGGACCGTTGGCGAGGGTGATGCAGCCAAATGCCGCGACCACTACGGCAGCGAAGAACGTGAACTGCCTGACCATCCGACCCTGGTTGGCCTTATAGAGACCGGTGCTGAACAATTTCTGTGTCAGCGACGTATCGCTTTTGGAGGCCATCGGATGCTCGGGTGTGAAATGCGTTCAGGAATGGTAAGGACGGTGAAGGGATGGTGTGCTGCGGATGCACGGGAGGAGGGAGTTGAACCCCCAACCGCCGGATTTGGAATCCGGTGCTCTGCCAATTGAGCTACTCCCGTGTGGCTTTGCCCTCGCCGCAGGGCTATTTTTTTCGAGATTCCTTGTGGAGCGTATGCCGCCGGAGCTTGGGGCAGTATTTCATGAGTTCGAGGCGTTCGGTACCGCGAGTTTCTTTAATCACGCGGTAATTTCGAGCACCGGATTCGGTACATTCGAGCCAGACATATTCACGCACAAGGCACCTCGGCGGGAAAAGAAAGCTGCCTGACCGGCGGGGCGGGCAGGCAGCCGTTGGTTTTCGGAGAGAGGATTACTGGAGAATCTTGGTAACGACGCCGGAGCCGACAGTTTTACCACCTTCACGGATGGCAAAACGCGAACCGTCTTCGAGGGCGATCGGTTTACCGAGTTCGACTTCGACTCGAACGTTGTCACCGGGCATACACATTTCTGCTCCACCGAGCAGCTTTGTGGTTCCGGTGACGTCCGTTGTGCGGAAGTAGAACTGCGGACGATAGCCACTGAAGAATGGGGTATGTCGACCACCTTCTTCTTTGCTGAGCACGTAGACTTCAGCCTCGAACTTCACGTGTGGCTTGATTGAGTTAGGAGCAGCGAGCACTTGACCGCGCTGGATGTCTTCCTTTTTGAGTCCGCGAAGGAGGAGACCAACGTTGTCGCCGGCGATGCCCTGATCCAGCGTTTTCTGAAACATTTCGACGCCGGTGACAGTGGTTTCGACTGTGTCCTTGAGGCCGATGATCTGAATTTTCTCGCCGACTTTCACAATCCCTGCTTCGATACGACCGGTTGCGACAGTACCGCGACCTTCGATCGAAAACACGTCTTCGACGGCCATCATGAACGGCTTGTCAGAAGCGCGCTTTGGTTCGGGGATGTAAGCGTCGAGCGCCTTCATCAGTTCTGTGATGCAGTTGCTGAATTTGTCGTCGGCGGGATTGTCGAGAGCACCGCGGGCGTTGCCACGTACGAGCGGAACATCGTCGCCGGGGAATCCGTATTTTGTGAGCAGTTCGCGGACTTCCATTTCGACAAGATCAAGAAGTTCCGCGTCGTCAACGAGGTCGCATTTGTTGAGGAACACGACGAGTGCCGGGACATCGACCTGGCGAGCAAGCAGAATGTGTTCGCGGGTCTGGGGCATCGGGCCGTCAGCAGCGGAGACAACGAGGATTGCTCCGTCCATCTGAGCAGCGCCGGTGATCATGTTCTTGATGTAGTCGGCGTGCCCTGGGCAGTCGATATGTGCGTAGTGCCGATTCGGGGTTTCGTATTCGACGTGGCTGGCCGCGATGGTCACCGTCTTCGTTGCGTCACGGACAGTACCACCCTTGGCGATGTCCGAGTAGGATTTGACGGACGCCAGTCCTTTGGCTGCCTGCACCGCGAGAATTGCCGCTGTCGTTGTTGTCTTTCCATGGTCGATGTGACCGATGGTGCCGACGTTCACGTGAGGCTTTGTTCGCTCAAAGTTACCCTTTGCCATTCACCCAACTCCGCAATAAACTTCGCCGGGAAATTCGACCAGCCCGACAAACATCTCCAAGGAAACAGGCCACACGAAACGGCCAGCAGATGGTCGCTCCGACGCAGAGCGACCGCTTGAGAAGACAGAAACGCCACATGCGTTGTCCGCATGTTAACGAAGAATTGACTTCCGTGGAAGTACAGCGACCGAACACCCTGCAGATTGCCTCGCCTGGGAAGATCCGGACGCACAACATCCCTGAAGCTGCTGATGGGACTTGAACCCATGACCCCGTCCTTACCAAGGACGTACTCTACCAACTGAGCTACAGCAGCGGTTAAAAATAAGAAGAGCGGGCGATGGGAATCGAACCCACACAGCCAGCTTGGAAGGCTGGAATTCTACCATTGAACTACGCCCGCAATGATCAGTACCGGATTGGGGGAAACAGGATTCGAACCTGTGAAGGAAAACTCCACCAGATTTACAGTCTGGCCCTTTTGGCCGCTTAGGTATTCCCCCGGGGGGTGGTTTTCGAAATGCAGCCGCAGATGATTTGCGTTGTGATGTTCCCGGAGCACAGCGGCAGTTCAGCGCCGGGAGACAGGTGTATGGGAATGGTGAGTTCGTCGTGGTGGTGAGACCAGAGCGGAACTGACCGTGGATTTAACTTTACAGGCCGAAGGAAGCTAGCGGTGGGAGTCGAACCCACAACCGCCGGTTTACAAAACCGGAGCTCTGCCAATTGAGCTACACTAGCGCAAGCTGCCCGCGAAGGGGGAGAAGATGATACCGTTGGATGAAGGATTTAGCAAGTGTTGTCCGGGATTCGTTGCGGGAACGAGCCGGTTTGGTGGGAGGGGAATGTTGTTGGAGGCCGAATTGGGTATTGGGGCAGGAAGGTGAAACGACGGGGCAAAAAGCGGAGGGCATCCGCCCGAAATGCCCCGTGATTTCGGCCTCGCGTGAGGGAATCCTGAGCGAATTTCTCAGAATCCGGGAATTTCAACGGCGCGGCGTTCTGCGATTCGGCGCAGTTTTTCCAGAGTTCGAACTTCGATTTGGCGGACACGTTCCTTGGTGACACCAAGGCGCCAGCCGACCTGTTCGAGCGTCTGCGGTTCGGCACCCTCGTCAAGTCCGTATCGGAAGGCGATGACTTTCTGTTCGCGACCGTCGAGTTCCTTGAGCATTTCGCGGATGATGTCCCGCTGGCCACGATTTGTCTGTTCTTCATTGATTGCGGACGTGCGGTATTCGGAGGACTGAGCGAAGATTTCGTCCTGTCCTGTGCGGAAACGATCCAGCCGCTGGTGTTCCGCGGGAACACTTCGGGTGAAGTTCTTGAGAATTGCCCAGGATGCGTAGGTGGAGAATTTATTTCCCCGAGCGTAGTCGAATTTTTCAACGGCGCGCATGAGGGAGACGTTGCCATCGCTCACCAGTTCGAAAAACGCAGTGCCGGATTTGAGGTATTTTTTGGCAATGGAAACCACCAGTCGCAGGTTGGAGCGAATCAGGTGATTTTTGATGCGAAGGATGTCATCAGCCATTCCTTCAAGGCTTTTGATGAGCTTTTCGGTTGGCTTTCCGGAAGACAGCCGAGGACGCAGCTGCAGGAGCTGAAATTTCCGAAAATTCATCCTGCGGAAATAGTACTGTTCCTGTTCACGCGTCAGCAGCGGGACGCGGTACAGCTCTTCGAGATACGCGGGCAGCCCTGAAGGAACGCGGACACGGCCTTCGCCAGCCTCAGCAGCAGGCTCCGGACCGCAGATTCGCGATTCCGCCCCGGGCTGGTGGAACTCCATGCTGTCGATGAACTCGATCTGCATTTCGAGCAATCGATGTGAGCGGGCCTTGAGCAGCGCGGTGACTATCGCCGGACGGCTCATGCCGAATTCCTGCGCCAGTTCCTCTGCAGAGGCACCCTGCTGGTAGCGGCTGAGGAGATCGGCGGATGGCGCAGGGCTGTTAATCTGTGCAGCGATCGCGGCTGGCAGCACCGCTGTTCGGGGGACCGTGCGAGCACCACGGACAACCCCGATTGCATCAACGGTGACTGCTGGTGCTGTGCTGCGTTTCGATACGGCATTTACCATGGCTGCCTCCTTCGTCTGGCTGGTTTTTGTTCACTCGTGGTTCTGCAGCTCACGCTGGAAACCCTCAACCCGTTTCTGACCTTCCAATGTTGCCTCTTTGCAGCAACTTCCGTGCTTTTGTCGCTTAAAACCCTCTGAACCGGGAAATCCGAATTCGCTGTGTTTCAGGTTTTTGTGTACAAAACTGGGAGATGCAGCTTCTGCCGAAGACTGAATCGCTGTGCAAGCCGAGGACGACAGGTCTGTGCTGGTGCGGTCTGCAAAAAGCGAGCCGATCGCCAAAAAATGCAGATTTGCCGTCGCCTGCCAATTGAAAGAACGAGAAACAGACGTCCGAGATCACCGCAAATCCTGGCCTCGTGGAAAAGTTGCCGCATCCTCCGGCTCACCGTTGCAATTTCTGCAATTCTATGGAGACGGGCAGGGCAGCGAAATGTTCGCGCCGTTTCGACGATTTTCCAGATTTTTACGCAATTAGTCGACTCAATCTGATGACTCAGGATGTCGAATTGATGTCTCCCGAAAGCACAACCGCGAATCCGGTCGCAGGCAGTTGCCGGAGCTGAACTCTCACTTTGGGATCTGATCACCATCAGAACGCTGTTTTTTTGTGTTCACTGCAATCACTCGATATCCGGACAACTCCGCAGGAGCGGGTGAAGGATCGCGCCAGATCATCTCCACAAGCGGCTGTGGAGGAGTATCGCTGTACTGGAGGTTCTGGAAAAGTGGCCTGCCGAAGGGGTTTTTAGCCTGCTCAAGAGTACTTCCCACGATTACACCATCCCGCTCAATCAGGAAGCCCGCAAGGCCGGATTCGAGGTCGGCAGTGCAGTCCCAGCGGAGTTCGTTGCCGTTAAGTCTGACGTGAACAGGTGCAGGCGGCGGTGAGTGATCCGAAACGTCCGTATTCCGGACGTATTCCATCCACATTGTGGCAATCCGAGGCGAATGCAGCCACCCCATCGTCAGGGGATCACCCGCAAATTCGGCCGCCGGGACTGCCTCAAAACCAGTGACCGGGGCAAGCCACGCGCTGGCGTCAGAGATTGGCTGGAGCGATTCACTGGCGGCAACCGGAAGTCGCTGCTCCAGCACATCGCTGAGCCAGGGAATAGCGAAATATCGCTGATTGCCGCACTCATGGCTGGAAAGCGGATCGACGGCCACAGCAATGCGGCCTCCGCGTGATCGAAGTGCTCTGAAGAAGACTTCGTTGGCGGGCCAGACACCTGCAAAGCGGCCATCCCTGACTGTGACGCCTTCCTGTGTACCCGGATTGCACATCACGGGAACGGTCAGTGCAGTGTCCGGGAGGTTGTGGGGTTGAATGTTACTTCGGTTGGGATCGGGCTGGAGTAATGGAACACCGGAACGTAGCCACACCGCGGCGACGCGTTCCGGATACAGCATCAGCATGCCGCCGGCCCAGTGTCCGCCACCACTGTGGCCCCAGAGTGCCCAGGGAACGGAAGCAAGCTCGGGATGACCGGAGAGTTCCCCCAGATCGCTCAGGGCCTTGAGAAATGCTTTCGCGGACCCATTGCGTGGATCGCACCATTTCTGGCAGTCGGCCTGATCGGGCTGTTCGTATGTTGGTGACAGAAGAGCGCAGTGGTGGCGGAGAGCAAGAGCCTGCCAGTGGAGATCCCACGCACCTGTGAGACCCGAGCGGCAGGAACCTTCTCCGCAGCCGTGCTGATGGACGACAACGCCGCGGAGTTGTTTAACTCCCGGGGGAATCCATATGGAATAATTTGCCGGGAAAATGAGTTCTCCTGGTTCCGTGGAAGCCGGGTAGCGAATGCGATAGTACGGAGGCTGTGCTTCGGGGTAGACGTTCCACGGAGGATCCTGACCGACGGCAGGGGACAGAGGAACCAGCGAGCAGGCTGCCACCAGCAGAATTGTCGTAGAAAGTTTTCGCAGCATCGGGAACGCTCCTGAATTCAACGGCCAGCTCACTGGAACAGGGGTGGGGGGCATAAACCAGGTATCTTCTGAGCGGCGGGGCCGGCGACCGCCACGGTGTCGGTTGTAGGAATTTGATGGGGATTGAGCAACCGAGTGGTGCAAGGGACGGGGGACCGTTGAAGGCGTTGAGATTTCGACGGCTGCAGGGGTGACCGCTGCGAAGTGCTGCGGTAGAATCCTCGGATTGTGCGAATTTCGATTCACATCTGTTGTTTTCAGCTGGACGGATTTTTCATGGAAGCCGGAATTGTCGGCCTGCCGAACGTGGGCAAGAGCACTCTTTTCAACGCGCTCACTTCCTCCACGGCAGCTCAGAGTGCCAACTATCCTTTCTGCACGATTGAACCGAACGAGGGGATCGTGAGCGTTCCGGACGAGCGACTGCAGCGAATCACCAAATACATTCCACCGCAGAAAGTCATCCCCGCGGCGCTGAAACTGGTCGATATTGCCGGAATCGTCAAGGGGGCAAGTGAAGGCGAGGGTCTGGGCAACAAGTTTCTCAGCCATATCCGCGAGGTGGACGCGATTCTACAGGTGGTGCGATGCTTTGTGGACGACGACATCACGCATGTCTCGGGCGCAGTAAATCCGATGTCGGACATTGAGATCATTGAAACGGAGCTCCTCCTTGCAGACATGCAATCACTGGAGACTTCTCTCCCGCGAGCTCAGCGTTCGGCGAAGAGTGGTGACAAGGAAGCAAAGCAGCGGGCTGCGGTGATGGAGAAGTGTCAGGAGTGGGTGAACAGCAGCCGGCCGCTCAGAACGTGCACATTCACGGAGGACGAAGCGAAGGCCGTTCGTGCCCTGGGATTGATGACTGCCAAACCCGTGTTGTTTGTGGCGAACGTGGCGGAAGAGGATTTGCAGGGGAACGGGGTGCTGGTACAGCAGGTGCGGCAGTACGCGGCGGAACATGGCGCGCACGTCGTGCCAATTTGTGCCCGGCTGGAGGCCGAGTTGGCGGAGCTGGATGAAGCTGATCGGGCAGAAATGCTGCATTCTGTAGGGCTCACCGAACCTGGCCTCGGACCGCTTGCGCGGGCTGCATACCGGACGCTTGGCCTGCAGAGCTATTTCACGGCTGGCGAGAAGGAAGTCCGTGCCTGGACCATTCCGGTCGGCGCTACCGCTCCTCAGGCTGCGGGGGTGATTCACAGCGACTTCGAGCGGGGCTTTATTCGCTGCGAGGTGTACACTCTGGAGGACCTGGAAACCTACAAGTCGGAAAAGGAAATCCGCGCTGCAGGCCGTCTGCGGGTGGAAGGCAAGTCATACGTGATGCAGGATGGCGATATCTGTCATTTCCTGTTCAACGTCTGAGAGCATATCACAGAAGCAAACTGCGGGAAGATAAAATTCACCAGTCGCATCGATTGAGCACTGGTGAAATTCCGGTTAAGACACGCAATGGCCGACTGTCGATTGCCCGTGCCCTGTTTTCGGGGAGCGGGTTCTGCGGGCGACGGAACGTCGGCTGTACCAGACTGTTAATCTGCACGGACGGAACATGAGTCGCCACATATTTGTTACTGGAGGAGTTGTCAGTTCTCTGGGTAAGGGACTGACGTCTGCATCCATCGGAATGCTGCTGGAAAGCCGCGGCCTGAAAGTCCGCATGCAGAAGCTCGATCCCTACCTCAACGTTGATCCGGGAACCATGAGTCCGTTTCAGCACGGCGAGGTCTACGTGCTCGACGATGGCTCAGAAACTGATCTGGACCTTGGCCACTACGAGCGATTCACGTCCGGGGAACTCAATCGGCATTCCAACTACACCACCGGCCAGATTTATCTGTCGGTGATTGAGAAAGAGCGTCGCGGGGAGTATCTGGGGCGGACCGTCCAGGTCGTGCCCCACATCACGGACGAAATCAAGGCCAGCATCCTCAGCCTGGCCACTCCGGATGTTGATGTGGTGATCACAGAGCTGGGGGGTACCGTCGGTGACATCGAAGGCCTGCCGTTTCTGGAAGCCATCCGCCAGATTCCGCTGGATATTGGCCGCGAGAACTGCATGTTCATTCACCTCACGCTTGTGCCCTACCTCAAGGCTGCCCGCGAAGCTAAAACCAAACCCACCCAGCACAGCGTTCAACAGCTGCGGGAGATCGGCATTTCCCCGGACATTCTGATCGTCCGCACAGAACGTCCGATTGGCCGTGAACACACGGAGAAAATCGCGTTGTTCTGCAATGTGGAAAAACGAGCTGTGATCGAGGAAGTGGACAAGGAGTTCTCTATCTACGAAGTCCCGGTCGGACTCGTGGAACATGGCCTCGATGACCTGATCTGCCAGAAACTGCAGCTCAAGTGCGGCCCGCTGCAAATGGAAGAATACCGCCAGCTGGTGCATCGCATTCGAAATCCTCGGCATGAAGTCACTATTGCCGTTGTTGGTAAGTACATCGAACATCGCGACGCATATAAATCCATCTACGAATCGCTTGACCACGCCGGTTTCGCTCACTCCACCCAGATCATCGTCAAGCGACTCGAAGCGGAGGAATTCGAGCGTCAAAGCGCTGAAATGCTGCTCAAAGGGGTCGATGGACTGCTCGTTCCCGGAGGCTTCGGTATGCGAGGGATCGAAGGCAAGATTCAGGCCATTCAGTTCGCTCGCGAGCACGAGCTGCCGTTCTTTGGAATTTGTCTTGGAATGCAGTGTGCCGTCATCGAATTCGCCCGCAATGTGCTGGGACTGGAAGACGCCAACAGCAGCGAATTCTCCGCCGATACCCGCAATCCCGTCATCTGTCTGCTGGAAGAGCAGAAAACCGTCAATCGCAAAGGTGGGACCATGCGGCTGGGCGCCCAGCCGTGTCTGCTTACCACAGGCACGCACGCCTCCCGCGCTTACGGTGTCCCGGAAATCAGTGAGCGTCATCGCCATCGCTACGAATTCAACCCGGAATACCGACAGCAGTTTATGGATGCAGGCATGGTGATCGCCGGCACCAGCCCCAGTGGCACACTGGTGGAAGTCGTCGAGCTGCAACCTCATCCGTGGTTTCTTGCTGTTCAGTACCACCCGGAATTCAAATCCAAACCACACAAGCCGCACCCGCTGTTTCGCGATTTCGTTGGCGCCTGCCTGCTTCGTCGCAGCAGCCGGTCCGGCAGTTGATCGGACTATCCGGTCTTCGGTAATCACAAAGAGAATTCACAGCACGACGCGCTGGTCGCCTGCCATCACAACGAGTTGCTCCGGAATCGCTCAGCGGCGATCCAGCACCAGCAGTCCGGCAATGGTCAGTCCGATGCCGAAGAATCCGAGTGGCGAAAGCGGCTCGTTGAATATGAACATCGCGCCGACAGCACACATGGCATTTTGTGAAGCGTTGATGACGTTGGCGCGGCTGATGGTGAGCGACCTCATTGCATGGGTAATTGCAAAAAAACCAATCGCATTGAAGGTGCCTGCAATTGCGATTACGAACCATTCCTGAGTGGTCGTTTGGGTAATTGCGGAGACTGGGAGCAGCAGCAGGCTGGCTGGGCAGAGCAGCAGAAAGCCGGCAGCGCTGAACAGGAAAAGAGTGGCCGCTACGGGCATCTGTGAACGAACCGCACGACGAATAAAGACCCCGGATACTCCGTAGCAGAGCCCGCTGATTACGGAAAGAATCACACCGAGTGCTGGCGAGTTGCTGGCGGTCGGGGTTGTTTGTGCTTTTGATGGATCGGCAGCGGTCGGGCTGGTTGCGGACTGCTCGGTTGGAATCGCAGCTGCCTTGAGCTTTTCAGGATTTTTCTCGCGGGAAGTGGCGGCGCTTGAAAGAAAGATGATCGACGTGACCATCATGGCCATACTGACCGCGTTGCGGACAGTGACCTGATCACCCAGAAAGATGCGGCCGGCAACGGCACCGCTGCAGATGATTGAGGCAAAACAAATCGGGACGGAGATGGCCAGTCCGATCATGCGGAGCGACATCTGAAATGCGAAGTTGCCACCCAGCTGATTGAAAAAAGCGGCCACGGCCACTGGCCAGATGAAGCTGAATGCAGCAAACGAGTTCAGACCGCGGCTGCGTCGCAGTGCTATCAGCACGACGGCGATGAAAAAGGTCGGGAAAGCCTTGGTTCCGGCCACCCACATGTCCCAGCCTGGCCCACCATCAGATTTGGAAAGTCCTCGGAGTGCGAGATTGGCGACGGAATAGGTGGTGGCGGCAAAAAGTCCGAGCAGCAGCGGTTTACCCGACGGATGCGAAATCGGCTCCGACTGTGCTGGGGTGGCTCTGCTGGAGGCATCTGCAGCCGACTGATCCTGGGAAGACATTGGAGGTCTTATTCTGTTGAAAACACACCGAGCAAAGGCGACATGCCCGGACTGCTCGCTTCATTCTGACCGGGAATGCCCGGTGACAACAGAACAACCTGCAGCTCTCACGGAGATTCTCAGTGAATCAGCGATTCGCGACGGCGACACGGACAATGTCCATGGCGCGGTCGATCAGGGCCACGGCATCGTGGGTTTCAGGAGCTTCCGCGATGATTCGAATGATCGGTTCTGTGTTGCTGGCACGAACCTGAACCCAGCGATCCGCCCAGTCCAGCCGAAGTCCGTCACCATCACGGGCTTCGGCGTCCGGGAACGCGGCGCGAAGGGCTGTGCAGGCCGCAGGAACCGCGTCGGCAGGGCAGGTGAGTTTGTCCTTGACGATCGTGTAGATGGGGAGCGAGTCGGCCCAGCGTGCGAGCGTGCGGCGTTTTTCGGCCATACCAGCCAGCACCCAGGCCATCGACACGAGGCTGTCCCGAACATAGCCCACCTGAGGATCGATGACTCCACCGTTGCCTTCACCTCCAAACACCGCATTGACTGCTCGCATCTTCGCGCAGACGTTTGCTTCCCCCACGTAACTGCGGTGAAAAGGACAGCCATGCCGAGCTGCGATGTCAGCAATGACTCGGCTGGTGGATCCATTGACCACCACAGGACCGCGACGGCGTTCCAGAACGTAATCGGCGGCAAGTGCGAGCGTCAGTTCTTCGCCAATGTAACGTCCATGATTATCGACGATTGCAAGCCGATCGGCATCGGGATCCTGAGCAAATCCGGCATCGGCTTCGTGCCGCACAACTGCCCGGCAGAGATCCGTCAGGTTTTTTTCAACGGGTTCAGGAATATGCTCGAACCGTCCATCCGGTTCACCACCCAGCACAATCACCTCGCACCCAAGCTCTTCCAGAAGTCTCGGGCTGGCCACAGCGCCAGAACCATGGTTGCAGTCCAGAACAACACGATAACGACGACGACGAATGGCTTCGGTATTAACGAGCGACAGAACCTTGTCGAGGTGAATTCGGGAGGGATCTTCCAGAGTGGTCACGTGGCCGATGCCGGACCAGTCCTTCCACGAGATCTCTTCGGTTTCCAGAAGCTGAAGTAACTGCAGGCCAAGGTCGCGGTTGAACACGCTGCCGTCCGGAGCAAACGGCTTGATGCCATTCCATTCAATGGGGTTGTGACTGGCCGTGATCTGCAGTCCTCCGGCAGCTCCGTGGTGCCGCACAAGAACTCCACAGGTGGGAGTTGTGCAGATGCCGGCATCCAGCACTTCACAGCCGGTCGCCATCAGGCCGGAAAAAACAGCGTGCTGCAGCATCGACCCCGTTGAACGACCGTCGCGCGCAACCACCACGCGACCGCCACGATAAAGCGTCCCCAAAGCCGCGGCAAAACGAGCTGCATAGACAGGATCGAGGCCGTTGCCGATGATGCCGCGAAGACCCGAAATGCTGAGAATGCGAGTGGACATGGGGAAGACTCGAGGAAAGTCAGGGGTGAAGACTGCAGAAATCGCTTCCAATTGGCAGGTATACTAGCAAATTCACAGCGATCAATGGCAGAGCAATTCGGGAGCACCTCACCAACCACGTGTTCCATGCAACTCATTTTCGCCGCGACAGGTACATGTGCAGAGCGGAAAATACGAGTGACATTGCGTGCCCAGGGGATCGAGGTAGCCATGGGAGGTTTGCCGGGTCAGGTATCGAAAGCTGGTAGAGGGGCACATCAAACCCTTTGAGAGAGCCAACCCTGATGTAACCATGACGCTGCAACCGAGACACCAATCGGATCAACTCCCGCACAAGCGTACATTACGACATCACCACAACGAGTCCACCAACGTCGCAACTGTTCGGCAAACTGTTTGCAGGTCCGTCGCATATGACGTTCACCAAAACTCAGATACTTCGCTGCCTGCTCCGCATCAGCCCCGTCGGAAAACGGTGGCTGACTATGCAATACACGACCAACGTCGGTCAGAATCCATGAACTCACCGTCTCGAACTCCGAGGATGCTCTGACAAGCATTTCTTCTTCGCGCCCAGCACACGTAGCGGCAACCAGTGCTGGCAGGGCCCGCCAGGTATCATGGTAGCGCCAGTCGGTGCGAATGAGTTCCTTGTCCACGACGGTAGTGCACTGATCCAGCAAGTATTGCACCGGATGCGGCTCCATCTCACGGGAGCTCTTCGGACTGATCAGGGCATTCAGCCGATTTGATCGATACTCAGCCAAATACGCCAACAGTCCCTCCACCAAAATTGCGGGCCCCAGGCATTGTGTCTTCAGCACGCGGTATTCCCGCTCGGACGCATTCCAGCCGAGTCGCAACCGAAGGAATTCGAAGAACTGCCGATACTTTGGCCAGCCCTCATCTCCGAAAGAGTCCCTTTCCGCAAGGACGTCTTTGAGATTGTTGTGCAGGAGTCGAAATGTCTGAGTGAAATGCGGCATGGAATATGACACAGGCAGGACAGCGCAGGCAGACAACATCATATGTGACGTCAAGTATATGCACTTCAGTCGACAATGATATTGACAGCTTTACAAAATCAAAGATGAGCCATCTGTCCCGCTGACAATTTCGGGCTCTTCTGTCAGCAACACTGCAGCAGCCAACTTTTGGCGCGGGCACTACCGTGATGACACATGCCGGGCGCGATTTCCGTCCACGCAGAAACTTGCGATTCCCCGTTGTTAATGGGCCTGCCGGAGTACCTGTTCATGAATGTGGTTTGCCCAGAGTGTCAATCAATGATCAAACCCAAGTGGTCCAAAGTCGCAGTGGCCCTTGGGGGCACAGTGGCAATGGTCCCACTCGCCGCGATTTTTGGATTGAAAGCGGGCCTGCTGGCCTTGTTCGCCGCATCGCTGAAAGGCAATCGTCAGGCGTCGGAACTGCTTCGAATCAAAATCCGTCTGATGCAGCAGAGTGAAAGTATGGATTCATTTTTCGTATGTTCGAACTGCCGTCGCGACGCTTCCGTGCGCGAAGTTTGGCAACAACTCAAACATTGAGGAGTATCAATCCTGTGGGAAGCACTGAACTCATTGTTGTGAGCGCCATCATAGCGATCTTTGTGGCCTGGCATCTGACCATCGGTCAGCGGACACGCAACGCTGCGATTCTGAACAAGATGTACTTAAAAATATACTCCCTGCCCGCGTGGATGCTTTGCGGAGTCATCGCTCGAACTTTTAGCGAGGCGCAGCAGCAGCAAAACGAGTCCGGAATGCTGGAATGGTGTCGCCAGAAACTTGTGGGCGAGCTGGGCCCGATTTATTTCGGGGCAGTCTTTTCCGATTTCTGGTTTTTCTGGGGTCCCTGCATTTGTGCTACCGTTGCAATTCTGCTGATGTGCATGAATCCGCGATGGAGAAGCGCTTCGAGAGCTCGCGTCTGCGCACACTGGATATTCTGGACTTCGAAATTGTGCCTCTGGGTAGAAGATTGGATGAAACCGGGACTCGGCCTCGCGTTGAATATCCTTGAGTTGGTGTTAAAGTCATCGATTGGCTTTTGGGTCGACGTGGTTGTCACAATTGTGTGGATATTTGCCGTCACGTCGTGGAGCAGTGTAGTCTCGGAGCAGTGGCCCTAAAAACTCCGGACGTCATTTCTGGCAATTGACGGCGCTGAGTCCCGTCTGACCAGTACAAACGCCTTCTTAAGGTCGATTCAACCAACAGACAATCCATCCACAGACAAGCTACTTCCGCTGTTTCTTTCGGTCCTTTGCCGACTTATCGACAGCGCGGATCAGGTTGATGATGGACCCAGGCAATTTTCGCTTGCCTTCGGACTTGTCTTCGTTGCTGATACTGCGAATCAGTCCTGTGACCGCTGAAGTCACGGAGGGAGGTGCCGTATCGATGACATCGGGAGCGACGCGCCGCAGGAGTTCGCCTGCGAGGTCCATGCCTTCAGGCAGAGCGAAGACTGGCGAGGACACGGTACCCGTGACATGCAGTCGCAGTGGTTCTTTGGCAAGCCCGGCCAGCAGAGCTGCAAGTGGTTTGTCGGTGGATTCTGCCGTTGCCCCCGTCAGCTGTTCCGGCAGATTGATTGTCAGCTCAATGTCCAGTCGTTCGTCCAGTCCAATTGTACCTTTGGTGGTGATCTGCAGGTTCTGAGCCAGTTCAGGGAGTAGTACAATCATGCCATCGTGATGAATACCTTCTGCCGTCACTTCAAAGCGGACATCGGTCTGATCGAGCACCGCGATGCGTCCTGGCAGCTGCAGGCCGGATGCTGGTATCAGGTGTGTGAGCTCGCCGAGAAAATCCTGTCTGAGGGACGCTTCCAGTGAATGAAATGCAGCCCGGCCGCGAACTGGGAATGGAGCATTGGCAGCGGGGCCATCGAGCGGTACGGTGATGCCTTCGAAATGCACGGTGGCATTGCCGTCGATGCGAGTCGTTCGGGAGAGAATTGGAGCGATCAGTGCCAGATTCTGGCTGGCATGGTTATCTGAAACTGGGGCGCGATCAAGGACGGTGAAGGATTCAATGGCAAGCTGTCTGTGGCCGTTGGTGTCCGGTCCGACGCGACCATCAAGGTGCAGTCCCTGCAAATCCACAATCGGCAGTGTTCGCCAGGGGGCGTTCAGTTGAAATGCGGCATTTTGAATGGACCATGTGAGTTGTGAATCGGAATCTCCCTGACTGCCACATTCGGGCCAGCTGCCGTCGGGGTTCAGATCCACTTTAAGCCTGGCATCGTGGATGGCCAGATGCAGCGGGGAGCTGTCTATCAGGTACGCCAGCAGTCCCTTTGATGTTTCTGCTCGATCGACACGGCAAGAGACTTTTCCGTTGGCATCCAGCAACAGCAGATCGTGAAACACGAGTGGCTGGAACCAGCCACCATCGGCTGACGCGGCAACAGCCACCAGAGTGTCGCCGTGGATGGCAGTGGCAATCAGAATATTGCGGGCCGGTGTGTGAATGAGGAGAGCGGGCGCAGCGGCGATGCAAATGGCGAGCAGTACGGAGGCGGCTATGGCGACAAACTGGAGTCGGCGGTTTGATTCTGCGTGCTGCGCTGGATGGGATCCGATGATACTGGAGGCGCAGACGGCAGCGTTGTTGGTGGTGGTTTCAGACGCCGGCGGGTCTGCCGCTGTGGGGGGAGAAGAACGGCGGGAGTCATCCATGAAATGCGTTCCTGTGGCTGAATAGTAAAGCCCGGTGGCTGCTCAGGCGTCGCCGCAGTATTCCTTGCATCTGCGAGGCGAGGGCCAGCGGGACTTTACCTGATGGCCGGAAGATTCCTGAGCACCCAATTCGAGCCTGCTGATGAGTTTTTCAACCACCAAGCTGTCGACTGAGTTCCGTGGCGCCGGCAGCGATGGCGTCTTCGAGTTTTTCGATGAGTTTTGCACCGGCTTCTGCGAGATCGGGGCGTCCACCACCACCGCCACCGGCAGCCGCTGCGGCTGCTTTGACGGCATTGCCTGCGTGCAGATTTTTGTCTTTGACGAGCGGTTTGCTGACGGCGGATATGAGGGCTACTTTGCCGTCAATGACAGCGCCGAGCACGAGTGCCACGGGACTGTATTTATCTCGCAGCTGATCGGCGAAATCGCGGAGGGCTTCGCGGGAGACATTCTGCAGTGAGCGAGCGATGATGCGAACGCCATTGATGACCGGGGCATCCTGAGCGAGGTCACCGATGGCATCAGCAACGGCGGAGGCTGTGAGTTCAGCGATTTGTTTCTGAAGAGTGCGCACTTCCTGCTGGAGGGCTTCGACGCGGCCTGGGAGTTCGGTGGCCTGGGGGGCTTTGAGCTGTCGCTGGAGTCGGGAGATGAGTTCGTCAGTATCGCGGCTTTTCTGGAGTGCTTTGGGGCCTGTGAGAGCGGTGATGCGACGAACGCCGCGGGCGACGGGTTCTTCGGAAACGACGCGGCACAGTCCGACCTGGCCGGTACTGGAGAGATGCGTACCGCCACAAAGTTCGACGCTGAAGTCTCCCATGGTGACTACGCGGACTTCGTCGGGATACTTTTCGCCGAAGAGGGCCATCGCGCCGCGTTTGCGGGCGTCTTCGATGGGGAGCAGCTCGGTGACGACCGGGGCACCGCTGGCGATGCACGCGTTAATGATGTCCTCGACCTGATGCACTTCAGCTGGCGTGAGTGCCTGGTTGTGGGCGAAGTCGAAGCGGAGTTCATCCTGCTGAACGCGGGAACCGCGCTGGGTGGCATTTTTTCCAACGGTGCAATGCAGAGCATGGTGCAGGATGTGGGTGGCGGAATGGGCACGGCGAATACCGCTGCGGCGATCCGCATCCACCTGGGCGCTCACGTGCATTCCTTCGCTGAGTTTCCCTTTGAGCAGATGGCCGATGTGCATCCAGAGATCGCCGTCTTTCTGAGTATCGACGATGTGGAATTCAAAACCATCGGCCGAGAGTGTTCCGGAGTCACCGACCTGACCACCGGATTCGGCATAGAATGGACTTCGGTCGAGCGCCACGCCGAGCGGTTCTGTGTGGCCGATCTCGGAGAATTCCGGGACAAGTTCGCCACTGGATATGATCCCGATGATTCGGCTTTCTGAATGCAGGCTGTCATAGCCAAGGAAGCGAGTGCCTCCCTGTTTTTTGAGCGAATCGATGGGGCCGGCGCTCATTACGGAATCCGCAAAGGCACCACTGCCACTTGTAGCTTCGTGCCGTCGGCGGGCCTTGTCGTAGCCTTCGCGGTCCACGGTCAGATTGTTCTGTGCGGCGAGCGTTTCGGTGAGCTCGATGAGAAAGCCGTAGGTGGCCTGAAGATCAAAGGCATCTTCTCCGGAGATAACGCCGGTGGACTTTGCTTTTGCAGCCAGCTTCTCGAACCGCGGCATACCACGATCGACGACATCCAGAAACTGTTCTTCCTCGGCGCGAATCACATTGGAAACGGTTTCCACTGTCTCGGCGATTTCCGGATATGGTGTCCGCATGGCCTGGACGACTGCGGGAACCAGCGAATGCAGGAAGGGGGTGTTGCGTCCGAGGAGGTAACCTTCCATGGCGGCTCGGCGGAGCAGCAGGCGGACGATGTAGTTCGCTTTTTCGGGACCGGGGACGGCACCTTCGTGAATGGCGAAAGTGCAGGCGCGCACGTGATCGGCAATTCGGCGGCAGGCACGGCCATGGGCGGCATCGTAACTGTATTTAAGCTTCAGGACATCGCCAACGGTGTTGCAGAGTGGTTTGAGGATATCAATTTCGAAATTGCTGAGCACTCCCTGGAGGCAGGAGGCGCAGCGTTCGAGCCCCATGCCGGTGTCGATGTTCTGTTTCGGGAGCGGGTGCAGGTTGCCAGGTGGGTTGCCCACACGATTGAACTGAGTGAACACGAGATTCCAGATCTCGACGGGCTTCGTGGCGCCGGGTGCGAGGTAATAGATTTCGGAACAGGGGCCGCAGACACCGTCGGGACCCTGGGAAGGCGCTGATGCAGGCCAGAAGTTTTCGGATTCGTCGCAGCGACTGATTCGGTCAGCCGGGAGCTTGATTTCGTTGTTCCAGATACCGAAGGCTTCGTCGTCGTCGAGATAGACCGTGACGGTGAGTCGTCCTGGGTCGAGTCCCAGCCAGCGGCGGTCGGTCAGAAATTCCCAGGCCCAGTGAATCGCCTCGCGTTTGAAATAGTCGCCGAAGGAAAAGTTGCCAAGCATTTCAAAAAAGGTGTGGTGATAGGCGGTCACTCCCACGTTACCAATATCGCCCGTGCGCAGACATTTCTGGCTGGTGGTGGCTTTGGTGAAATCCAGCGGGCCAATACCCAGGAACTGATTTTTGAACTGATTCATACCCGCCGGAGTGAACAGTACGGTGGGATCGTCCTTCGGAATGAGCACGTCACTGGGGCGGCGCACACAGCCTTTGGATTCGAAAAACGAAAGGTATTTTTCGCGCAGTTCGTCGGTTTTCATGGCAGGTAATGTGTTGGGCTACAGGAACGGGGCCGGCATTGCGGACGTCACAACGAGCGATCGCGGGGCGGGAACGCCACGATAGTCTATCCAGTTTGAACCGGAGATGCACGCCTGCGAGGGGAACAGGAGTCTGGGGGAAGTCAATGAGAATCCGCACCGATTTCTCCAAAACCAGCGGCTTTTCCCACCGAATTCCCCTGAATCTTTTCTACCTCTGTCCGGGTTTGCAGTGGACAGGGCCAGGCCGGGCAGTCGAGAATTGGCGTGCATGGGCCACTGTCGTTTTTCTTTTCGCAGAGCGAAAAGCGACTCTGGCACTCCATCAACGGAATTCACTTCGCATGTCGCCGCTCCGTCTGTTCTTCATCAGCCTCCTGCCGGGACTCTGCTGTTCGCTGCCCGCGGTCGCTCAGCAGACGCAGCCCGCCTTCACTGAAGAACAAATCACGTGGTTCGAAAGCCGCGTCCGTCCACTGCTCGCCCAACACTGCTTTGAATGTCACAGCAGCGATGCGAAAACGACTCGAGCCGGATTGAAACTCGACTCTCGAGCTGCAGTGCTCAAGGGAGGCGACACTGGTCCGGCCATCGTTCCCGAACGTCCCGACGAAAGTCTGCTGCTCCAGGCTGTCCGCTGGCAGGGTCTGGAAATGCCTCCTGCCGGAAAGCTCAATCCGCAGGACATCGAAGTGCTGGTCGAATGGGTGCGGCAGGGAGCCCCCTGGCCCGATACGGCCTCGGCGTCCACCGCAGAACGCTCGTGGGACTTCAATCAGCTCCGCGGCGAACACTGGGCCTGGCAGCCGATTCAGCGGCCAGCAGTTCCACCCGTTCAGAATGCCGCGTGGATCGCCACCCCCATTGATTCCTTCATACTTCAGAAACTGGAAGCAAACGGCCTGCAGCCCGCGGCCCCGGCTTCCCCACGCGTGTTCCTGCGACGGCTTTCTCTGGATCTCATCGGAATCCTGCCCACACCAGCCCAGCTGCAGGAGTTTGAAGAGGCTGTCGCGGTCAATCGGCAGGCAGCTGTAGATACCGCCATTGACAGGCTCCTTGATCAGCCTCAATACGGCGAACGCTGGGGACGCTTCTGGCTCGATGTGGCCCGTTACAGTGACGGTTTTGGCGGTTTCCTCGACGGAGCTGCTCTGCCGCACGCGTGGCGTTACCGGGACTGGGTCGTGCGGGCACTCAACCACGATTTGCCAATCAATGAATTTCTGCGTCTGCAGATCTCCGGAGATTTGGCGACGCCCCCGCAGCCGGAAGCCACGGGATTCCTTGCATTGGGCCCGACCTATGTTTCTGACGGCGGTGATCCCGACGCCATCGCTCAGGCCCGCGCAGAAACGCTCGATGACCGCGTCGATACACTCACCCGCGGCCTGCTGGGACTCACCGTCTCCTGTGCTCGCTGCCACGACCACAAGTTCGATCCCATCCCGCAACTCGACTACTATTCTCTCGCCGGTATCTTCAACAATTCCGTAAACCGCGAAGCCCCGCTTGTACCTGCAGAAGTCGTACAGGAATTCAATAACCACCAGCAGCAACTCAAGCAGGTCCAGGACCGAATACGCGGTCGGAAGGAAATGGCAGACCAGAAAAAACGACCACTTGATGAAGCCGAATCTGCTGCTCAAAAGGCCGACGAAGAGATGCTCTCACAGCTCCAGGCCAACTCACCACCGCACTTCCCCGTCGCCCACGCGCTTGCCGAATCCGGCGCCGCTGATATGCCGCTGGCCATTCGCGGCAACCTGCGTAAGCCCGGTCCCGTGGCGCCTCGCAGGATGCTGCGAATTCTTGAACCCGGCGATGTTCCGTTCACTTCCGGCAGTGGCCGCGCACAGCTCGCTGACGCCATCGTTGACCGCCGCAATCCACTCACCGCACGCGTGCTCGTCAATCGCATCTGGCTGCAGCACTTCGGGCAGGGTCTCGTGAGAACACCTGGTAATTTCGGGAAGCTCGGCCAGCCTCCCACGCACCCTGAACTGCTCGACTGGCTTGCCGCAGAACTCCACGACGGGCCTGCCCCCTGGTCGCTGAAGCATCTTCATCGAGTCATCCTGCGTTCCTCCGCCTGGCAGATGGCCAGCAGTATGAACGCGGCAGCCTTCGCAGTCGATGCCGACAACCGTCTGCTGTGGCGGATGAACCCTCGACGAATGGATGTGGAAGCGTGGCGCGATGCCATGCTGGCAGCCACCGGCGAACTCGACCTCGCACCGGGTGGCCCCCCCGTTGAATCGCTGCTCAATACCCCTCGCAGAACGATTTATGCTGCCGTGAGCCGCAATGGTGATCGCTATGCATCCGACAGCTTTCTGCGACTGTTCGATTTTCCGTTGCCACGAGCGACCAGCGAAGGCCGGGGGACCAGCGTCGTCCCGCAGCAGTCGCTGTTTCTGATGAACAGTTCGTTCATGGCGGCTCGGTCGCGAGCCCTCGCGGCGCGACTGGAACGTGAGGCTTCTGACGACACCGGTCGCATCGATCTGGCCTGCCGGCTGCTCTTTGGAAGGCCCGCCGAGGCTGCCGATCAACTACTTGGGCAGGAGTTTCTGGCAGAGGCGCGAGCTGGCGGCGAAACCGTGGAAGACGCAGCAGGTCAGCAGAAAGACAGCAGACCATCCGCCCTGCAGCAACCGCTCACCCCATGGCAGCAATATGCTCAGGTTCTGCTCAGCTGCAGCGAATTCATGCACATCGAATAAGGATCTTGTCATGAGCACTTTTCACATCAACCCTCTGCCACCATTCAGTCGCCGGGAATCGCTGCGCAGAATGGGAGCCGGTTTCGGCAGCATGGGGCTGGCTGCTGCGATGATGGACGGCAACGCGCTGGCAGCACCTCGAGCAGTTGGTTTCAGTCCAGTGACTGTCGGCTCGATTTCTCCACTCGCGGTCAAAGCCCCCCATTTCGCGCCAAAGGCCAAACGCATCATCCAACTATTCATGCCTGGCGGTCCTTCGCAGGTGGACACGTTTGATTACAAACCCGAGATCGCTCGGTATGCCGGTCAGCGACCAGCCGAAGTCGACCGAAAATCACTTCGCAACACCCGCAACGGACTCTTCCCTTCACCTTTCCGTTTTCGTCAGCACGGTGAATGCGGACGCTGGGTGAGCGACATCTTTCCAAAGGTGGCCGAATGCGTGGACGACATCTGCTTTATTCACTCCATGCACACCGACATCCCGGAACATGCCGGTGCAATGCTGATGATGAACCTCGGACATCTGCAGCCGAACCGTCCCAGTATGGGATCGTGGCTGGTGTATGGCCTTGGAACAGACAACCAGAACCTCCCTGGCTTTGTGGCGATGTCTCCACGGGCTCAGCCTCGCGGTGGTCAGGCGAACTGGGGCAGTAGCTTTCTTCCGGGAGCGTATACGGGCTGTTATGTCAATATTCATGACATGCGTCCGGAGTCCGTACTCCAGGATCTGCGGAATAATTTCGTCACACCGATCGACCAGCGCCGCCAGGCCGCACTGCTTGCCCGACTCAATCGCCTGCACGCCGACCAGCAGCAGGACGCGGCGCTGGAAAGTCGGATCTCGGCGATGGAGATGGCGTTCAGGATGCAGTTCAGCGTACCGGAGGCGTTCGATATTTCCGGGGAAACCGAATCCACGCGGAAGCTCTACGGGGACAGTGAATACGCCAAAGGTTGCCTGCTCGCGCGACGACTGGTGGAACGCGGAGTTCGTGCAGTGCAATTGTCGCTGTCAATAGACGGCTACGACATTGCCTGGGATACCGGGCACGACAACATCGAAGGTGGTCATACAGTACTGGCGCGGGCCTGTGACGAGGGAATCGCGGCACTGATTCAGGACCTGAAACAGCGTGGTCTGTTTGAGGAAACGCTGCTGGTGTGGGGCGGCGAATTCGGCCGCGCGCCCACGTCTGAAGGACAGAAGGGTCGCGACCATGATCACTACGGCTACACCGTCTGGCTGGCCGGCGGCGGCGTCCGTGGTGGCATAGCGTGGGGCGCCACCGACCAGTTTGGCTGTTCAGCAGTCGAAAACCGCGTCCACGTGCACGACCTGCACGCCACGATCCTGCACCTGATGGGGCTGGACCATGAACGACTGACTTACCGGTATTCGGGGAGGGACTATCGACTGACCGACGTCCATGGGCGGGTGATTGGGGAGATTATTGCGTGATGACCGTCTTGATGCTGGTCATCGGGTGCAAGGCTGGAGTTGCGGGAAATTTGGGGCATATGGAGTGCTTGTGTTGAATGCTGGGTGGTAGTTTGGACCATCACGCGGGCTTGTTGCCTGACAATTCGAGGCACAATCTGAGCAGAATTCGAATTCCGACCCGGTCAGGCAAAGTCTCAGACTGCTTCGTTCGCGATATAACCTCCTCAGCAGGCTCACCACCGCAGACGACGCGGGCAACTTCCTCGAACTGCTTGAACGCACATCGCTTCCTGAACTTGCCAAAGTTGTTGCGGCGTAGTCCATGACTTTCCAAGTCATGGAACTGCAGGGTGTTCGCATCGAAAGGGAAGTGCTCAGACCATGATGCTCGTGTTCTCAAAAATTTTATCACAGACGCTGCCAACTCCGACTTTAATGCATCGATCGACATTGGTGCAATGGTGTGCCTTTGCTTCGAAGTGATCGGTAAGTCCAAATCTCCAGTCTCGCCACGCTGGAGGTTCTCTGTTGGGAAACATTACTGGTTGCTGACGGACACGTTGGCGAAACCACGTTTTTCTTTATTACTTGCGCTGATCGAGCACTTTATCTGTTGTGTTCAGGATTCGTTAAGCACTGATTGGGGCGGCCTTGCAGGTTCAAATCCGCTGGGGAATCCGGATTGGCTTCGCCTTAAACGGAGGAGCGACCGCAAGGGGATCGTGCCTGCTGGCTCCGTTGAGCTGAAGTCATGGAAGATCACTGACCAGAAACCTGAATCCGGAAGCCGTGAGCATCAGTCATGAAGCCTGTCGTTCGCCAACTTTATTTGCGTGGCTGGTGATGAACTGGCGCGCGGAATTCCTCAAATCTGCAAAAGAACAGCGGGAATCGATGCTGGCGAAATTGAACTGATCGACCCAAAGCGACTCAGTCTGCTTAATGCTGACTGCCCTGAAGAGTCGGATGTGTCGAGGTTTTTCAGGGAGTCGCTGAACAGATCGCTGGACAGTGATCCGGCGTCTGTGATTGCCGTGATTATTGACGCCACATCTGAGTTCAAGGCGATCAGCAAGTGGCTGTGCGAATCCCCTGAGACTGTCTGGGGGATGGTCCACCGAGCCTTTCAGCATTCGCAGGAAAGCACCAGCGTGCTGGGGAGCCTTGAACAAGAGTCGTCCGACAGCACAGCATTGAGGTCACTCGCGCTTGCAGGATTAGTGTCCAAAAGTGGCTGTCTGTCTCTGATCTGCCTTAGCCGGCTTGATTTTGGCGATCAGACAGAGGCGGAGCGAACCCTGCAGGCTCTTCAAAAAGTGGTCGTGCCACCCGGCCGAGGGGCATTGGGATTTCGGTTCGTCGTCGAAAATAGCCCGGAGTTGGCTCTCGATACTGCTGTGCGATCCGTCAACGCGTTCCAGTGTGTTGGCGGAAAAGAGTTTTCGACACCCTCCAGCAGTCGTCACGTTTCACTCGTCCTCGAACCGCTTCAACATTACGAGGAGCAATGGGAAGCGGAGGAGTTTGAGGAGGATGAGGTGATTCAGGCTGTACGTGCGAAAGTCGTCGAATTCCCGAACGGCAATTTGTTGTCGAATGCACGTGAGGTGCTGCTGAGATCCGCAACGCTCGCAAGGCTCCTTGCCACCCGCTCCTTCGAACACCATGGGTGCAATGCAACTATTGTTCTTGCAGACAAAGACGGATTTTCTGACTTGACCGGCAAAGCGGCTTGTCCACTCAGCAGGGAAATCTTCAACTTTCAAACCAACTCGCGTTCAACCGGGTGCAATCTGCTGATCGCGCAGAGAATGCAATGAAATCACGAGGTTTGTTCAGGACTTAGGAGCTGTAACAGAATTAATTGCCGGATTTGGTATTGTGTGATCTCGGCGAAACTGACATGCTTTATGCATGCCAGACAATACTCAAGTTGAACGGATTCGACAGAAGTACGTAGCGATTGCACCGCATCTCGACGAGCGCGGGCGGCGACAGTGGGCTGCAGTGGAAGCTCGAGCGATAGGGTGGGGTGGCGTAGCCACCGTGGCTGCCGCAACAGGTCTGTCGGACCGCACAGTTCGCACTGGAATTCAGGAACTTGATGATCCCAACCGCATCGAGCCGGGCCGTCAGCGACGGTCCGGGGCTGGGCGGCATCCGAAAGAGGTCGTTGAGCCAGAACTGATAGCCGCTTTGGAATCGATCATCGAGTCGTCCACGCGCGGAGATCCTATGGGTGCCCTTCGCTGGACATGCAAGAGCACGCGAGCTATTGCTACGGAATGATGGACTCGCGGCTTTTGCG
>JBJTOP010000354.1:0-1253 GCA_046074645.1 Planctomycetaceae bacterium
CTTTGTTTTCCTGGGCAAAGTAGCCGAATTCATCGGTTGCTCCGTGGCTGTATCCTGCCCGCACTCCGCCGCCACTCAGCCAGATCGTAAATCCGGCGGGGTTGTGGTCTCGGCCATCTTTGCCCTCAGCCACTGGTGTTCGACCGAACTCCGTCCCCCAGACCACGAGTGTTTCCTCCAGCAATCCCCGCTGTTTGAGATCCGTGAGCAGTCCGGCGATGGGCTGATCGGTGGCCAGAGCATTTTTTGTATGGCCCTTCTGGAGTCCCCCATGCTGGTCCCAGACATAGGGTGTGCTGACCTGCACATACCGCACGCCGGCCTCGCAGAACCTACGCGCGAGGAGGCAGCGGTGACCAAAGTCTGCCGTTTCCGGGCGGTTCAGGCCGTAGAGTTCGCGAGTCGCTGCTGTTTCCCCGCTGATGTCGATCAACTGCGGCGCCACCCCCTGCATGCGAGCGGCCGTTTCAAAGCTGCGAATGACGCCTTCAATTCTCGAGTCCTGCACGTGGTTCAGATGTTTCCTGTTCAGCATCTGCAGCAGTTCCAGCTGCCGCTGCTGATCCCCGGGATGTCTTTCGCCCCGCTCCAGGAATTCAATCGTCGCCTCCGCCGTCCTGCTGGCAGAATGCCCCAGCGTCGTGGCCTGATGGTGAATCGGCAAAAAGGCGGCCCCATAGTTTCTGGTACCGCCGTGACCTGCCGGCGGAGTCACGCTGACGAAGCCGGGAAGGTTTTCATTCTCTGTCCCCAGTCCGTAACTGACCCATGCTCCCACCGAAGGACGCAGCAGATTATCGTCCCCCGTATGAATCATCGACACCGCCTGACCATGCGATGTGCCTCGTGTGTGCATTGACCGAATGAAACACAGATCGTCCGCATGCGTGGCCAGCTGCGGCCACAATTCACTGAACCATGCTCCGCTCTGGCCGTGCTGCCTGAATCTCCACGGGGAGTCGAGGACCTTCCCGTAACCCGCTCCATCCTGCAGTTCAATATCCAGTCGATCCAGACCGCGAATTGGCAGTGGCTTTCCATGCCATCTGCGCAGAGCAGGTTTTGGATCAAACGAATCCACCTGAGATACGCCGCCGTGCATGAACAGAAACAGCACGCGTTTGGCGCGCGGCGAGTGATGTGGAAGCACGCCCCCAACCTCTGTGGCTCGGGCAACATGGTCTGCGAATGCATGAAATGCCATCGCACCAAACCCGCATGCAAAACTCTGCAGCCACCGCCGGCGATTTTCC
>JBJTOP010000355.1:0-19437 GCA_046074645.1 Planctomycetaceae bacterium
CTGGGTAAACCCCATCGGGAGCAAGGCCATGCAGAAGGGACAACGGTTTTCCGTGGCGAAGCGGTCCGTTTCGCAGACCTTCGGGTGGGCTGCAAGAGGTGTCGGGTAACCGGCATCCCAGAGAAATGAACATCCTCGACAAAACCCGGCTTATCGTTCCTCTGTCGATTTTTTTTACGATGAGTGCAGTACAGGAATTCGGACAATGATCAAGCGACCCCGCAGTGGCGGTGGCTGGAAGGCCATCATGTACAGTCTGCGTCTGGCCCGGCGCGTGGGCTGGTGGAATATGTGGAGGGCGATGCGTTCCAAAAACACGTGCAAAACGTGTGCGGTGGGCATGGGTGGGCAGCTCGGGGGAATGGTCAACGAGGGCGGTCATTTCCCTGAAGTCTGCAAAAAATCTTTTCAGGCGATGGCGTCAGATCTGCAGGGTGGCTTGCAGACCAGTGCAATCGCCGGCATGACGCTCAGCCAGCTTCGCGGCATGACTTCGCGGCAGCTGGAAAATTCCGGGCGACTCACCGAACCACTCTATCTTGCCCCCGGGACAAACTCCTATCAGCCAATTGCGTGGGACAAGGCACTGTCGCTGATTGCCGAACGCATGGGTGGGGCGGGGCCGGAGCGGTCGTTTTTCTATGCCAGCGGCCGAGCATCCAACGAGGCAGGCTTCCTGTTCCAGCTGCTTGCGCGGCTCTTCGGCACAAACTACGTCAACAACTGTTCCTACTACTGTCACCAGGCCAGCGGCGTGGGCCTGAACATGGCGCTGGGCACGGGAGCCGGTACTGTTCGTTTAGAGGATCTGGATCATGCTGATCTGTACATTCTGATTGGAGCAAACCCGGCCTCCAATCACCCGCGTCTGATGCGATCGCTCATGCAGCTGCGTCGTCGCGGCGGCAAAGTGATCGTCATCAACCCGCTGCAGGAGCTGGGCTTGAAGAATTTCCGCGTCCCCAGCGATATCCGCAGTCTGCTCTTTGGCACCGACATTGCCAGCATGTACGTTCAGCCTCACGTCGGTGGCGACCTCGCACTGCTCACCGGTATCGCCAAACAGGTGCTCGAACTTCAGTCGCAGGACACCTCCTTCATCGAACGCCACACGGAGGGCTTCGCGGAATTCGCATCACACGTGCAGGGGGTTGCATGGGACCGGATCATCGAGGAGTCCGGGGTTGATCGTGAGCAGATTCGAAGCATCGCCAACGCTTACTGCGCATCGAAAAATGCGATCATTGGCTGGTGCATGGGTATCACTCATCACCTGCACGGGACTCAGAGCGTTCACACGATCGCCAACCTTGCACTGCTCCGGGGAATGGTCGGACGTGAGCATGCGGGGCTGATGCCGATTCGCGGCCACAGCAACGTTCAGGGTCTGGGCACCGTCGGAGTCACGCCGGCTCTCAAGCAGCATATTCTGGAGCGTTTCGAAAAGCGACTGGGAATACAGCCACCCAAATCTCCAGGGCTGGACACCATGGCCTGCATGGATGCCGCCTGGGCCCGGAAAATGGATTTCGCGCTGTGCCTCGGCGGCAATTTGTATGGCAGCAATCCGGCTGCGGCACGAGCCTTCGATGCGCTGAGCCGGATAAAGACAATCGTCTATCTTTCCACCACGCTCAATACCGGTCACGCCTGGGGTACCGGTCAGGAAACGCTCATCCTGCCCGTGCTTCCTCGCGATGAAGAACCGCAGCCCACAACGCAGGAATCCATGTTCAGCTTCGTGCGGCTCAGCGATGGCGGCCCGGCACGACATCCGCACGCCCGCAGCGAAGCAGCGATTCTGGCGGATGTTGGCCAGCGCGTCTTCAGGGATGACCCGCGACTGGACTGGGCCACGATGCACAGCCATCAGGCAATTCGGGAGCTCATTGCAGATCTGATTCCCGGTTACGAAGAGCTGAAGAGTATCGATGGCGAGCGAAAGGAATTTCACGTCCCAGGCCGCGCCGTGCGGAATTATCAGTTTCCGACTCCCACAGGCCGCGCAAAGTTTCATGTGGCGCCGCTTCCAGGTCGCGGGCTTCAACCCGGACAATTGCAGCTGATGACGCTCCGGTCCGAAGGGCAGTTCAATAGCGTGGTCTATGACGAAGAGGACATTTATCGGGGCCAGGAACGCCGGGACGTGATCCTGATGCACACCGACGACATTCTTCAGATGGGGCTGGCTGTCGATCAGCGAGTTCGCATTCGCAGTTCAGCCGGAGAAATGCGTTACATTCTTGTGCGGCCTTTCGACATTCGGCAGGGGAATGCGGCCATGTATTACCCCGAGGCCAATGTGCTGGTGCCACACGAGGTTGATCCGCTTTCCAAAACCCCCGCTTTTAAGTCGATCGCCGTTTCCATTGCCCCCGAATCATGAACTCCCGACAAATTTCTGCGGTTTTCGCTTAACTCCAGTCGCCAAAGGTGCCAGGATAACGTTTTGGTGCGGACTTCGGTCAACAGTCCGCTCTGCCGGTTTCGCACTCTTGCCCGCCGATCATCGGCTTCCGGATCATGCAGCACCTGACCTCCCTTTTTGATATCACCCCGGACGAACTGCACGCAATTCTCGACAAAGCCCAGGAACTCAAACAACTCTTCCGCGAGGGCCAGCGACCACAGTTGTTTCCAGGTCGAGTGCTTGTGCAGCTGTTCGAGAAACCCTCGCTGCGCACTCGCAACAGCTTCGAAGCTGCCATGATTCACCTCGGAGGCTCCGGAATCTTTCTCACGACCGCAGAAGCCGGGCTTAACGGTCGCGAAAGCCTGGCTGATGTGGCGCGCGTGATCAGTTCATTCAGCGATCTCATCACGATGCGCACCTTCTCACAGCAACTCATTGAAGACATGGCGGCGCACGCATCCTGTCCCGTTATCAATGGGCTTTCCGACGAACGTCACCCCTGTCAGGCACTCACGGATCTGCTCACCATACGCGAAACCCTTTCCAGCCCCACGCAGCGACATCTTGTTTTTGTCGGTGATGGAAATAACGTTGCCATGTCGCTGGCCATTGCGGCTGCCATGAGCGGAATGCCAATGACTCTCGCTGCCCCGGAAGGGTTCCAGTTCACCCCGGAATTCCTGCAACGGCTCACACAGCGATACCCGAACCACAAGGTCTTCTGCACCAGCGATCCTGACACGGCCGTGCGGACGGCCGATATCGTCTACACAGATGTCTGGGCCAGCATGGGTCAGGAAGACGACTCTGAACGTCGCAAAGTTGCCTTTGCCGACTTCCAGGTCAACAGTCGCCTGATGGCACTCGCACCCGCCTCCGCCGTCTTCATGCACGATCTTCCGGCCAAACGCGGTCTGGAAGTCACCGATGATGTGATTGACGGCCCCCAGAGCATCGTCTTTGCCCAGGCCGAAAACCGAATGCACCTGGCAAAGGGACTTTTCGCCTGGCTGTTGAGTCACTGAACCGCAATGGAACTTTCTGCCTTTGCCCGACAGGTGTTGTTCTCAGCAGAGCTCCCGACTAAGCTTGTACGCCCCGCCGAACTCACCGACCTCACTCCAGAATCGGCTCTGCGCGTTGATCAGCCCGCCCGCCCCGATGCACTCCGCTTCGCCGCTCGCCGCACAGCCCCCGCAATGCCCAAAGCTGAGGCTCTCAAAGACCCCGCCAAACGCGCCATCGCCCACCACATCATGGCCAATCACGAACTTCAGGCGCTTGAAGTCATGGCCATGGTCCTGCTCGCCTTCCCTGCTGCACCAGCCGAATTCCGCAGTGGATTGGCCCGCATCATGCTCGACGAACAACGCCACACACGCCTGCACATCCAGCGGGCTCACGAGCTGGGGCTGGAATTTGGCGACAAGCCAGTCAATGGCTGGATCTGGACCAAAGCCCTCGAATTCCGCTCCGAATTGGAATACGTCGCTGGCCTGCCGCTCGTCTTCGAAGGTGCGAACCTCGATCACACCATTGAATTCGAAACGTGGTTCCGCAACGCAGGTGACCTCCGCAGTGCCGCGATCATGCGGGCAATCCATCGCGACGAAATCCGCCACGTGCAGTTTGGCATCGAATGGCTCAGGCGTTTCAAACACCCCCATCAAAGTGACTGGGAGGCATGGACCCAGGCCCTGCACTGGCCCATCAGACCGTCCCGCGCCCGCGGTGACCAGTTTCATGCCGAACCCCGCCGCGAAGCCGGGCTCAGCGAAGACTTCATCCAACTTCTCAATCACGTACATGAATAAAAAACTCAGTTTTTTTTCAGTCTTCCCTTGAAAATTTGCTGTCAAGGTGCCACGCACCTTAATTTCTTTTTGTTGTGAAAAACTGTTGTGCCAGTGCTTGAAAAGGTCTGACATGCCACGTGTGAATCGTCGTGAAATTTTTTCAAGGACGGATGTTCAGGTGTTCCACCTGATCAGTCGTTGTGTGCGACGGAATCATCTGTGTGGTCGGGATCGCAAGTCCGGCCAGGATTACTCGCATCGCCGCGAATGGATCCGCAGTCGTCTGGAGGAACTGGCAGGTATTTTTGCCATAGAAACGCTTGGTTATGCGTTAATGGGCAATCACATGCATCTGGTCATTCGAACTCGCCCGGATGTTGTTTGCCAGTGGTCTGACGACGAAGTGGCATTTCGCTGGTGGATGCTCTTTCCGCAGCGTCGCACACCCACTGGCCTTCCTGCGGCCCCCACCCCTGAAGAGCTCAGTCAAATCCGAAACGATCAGGCGGGCCTTGCCGAAAAGCGTTTTCGGCTGTCCAGTGTTTCATGGTTTATGAAGTGCATTTCTGAACCAATTGCCAAGCGTGCCAACCGAGACGACAACCTCACTGGTCACTTCTGGGAAGCGCGGTTCAAGGCCAACCCACTGCTTGATGAGACTGCAATTGCGTCCTGCATGGCTTACGTGGATCTTAACCCGATCCGTGCTGCGGTAGCTCAGACGCCCGAAACCAGTGAATTTACAAGTCTGCGGGACAGGATTGCTGATCGCGAGGCCATCGCTGCAACCTCCTCTGCCGTGTCTGTGAATTCGGAAAACGAACAGGGCCCAAATGCTGGCTGGCTGGCCCCAATTGCTCTGACCCCGGAGGCCCCGCAGGTCTGCGTGCAAAGCACCCCGCGTCGACTCACCAATCGCGGTTGCCTGCAGATGACACTCGACCAGTATCTCCAGTTAATCGACTGGACTGGTCGTCAGATACGAATGGAAAAACCTGGCAGAATTCCTCCTCAGCTTGATCCGATCCTGACACGGCTGGAGTGCAGTGCAGAAACGTGGCTCGACCTTGTCAAAAACTTTCGTCGCAGGTTCCATACGGAAGCAGGGCGCCCGGAAACGCTGCAGTCAGTTTCGCGCATTCGTCGCCACTGTCGGCGTGCGGCCATGACATGATCGAATGCAGAGAGTGGCTTACTTTCCTGCGACGGGAATCGCGTTGCACATCTGAAGTGCCAGCAATGGATATGCGGTTCCGCTGTAGGTGATGAAGTGCCACGAATCGGTATTCAGCGATCGCGTCCACCAGCGTCCGCTTTCACGTTGATTCGCCGCGATCCAGCTGACGGCTTTTTTCAGGCGGGGATCATCAGCGGCGACGTTGTGTTCTCTCAGCACCACGACTGCCAGACCGGTCATGTGTCCATCGCCGGCGGGGTTCTCCAGATCAGATTCCGCACGCAGCCTTGCAGCGCGATTGCCATTACCCCAGGCTTCGGGCGCGGCGAACGACCGCAAGGACCAGCTACCGTCGGGACGCTGATGTTTCCAGATCATATCGATGATCTGCTTTTTACGAGCATCATCCAGAAGTTGTGGCACTCGGGCAGCGGCCCAGAGCTGCAGAACGCGTCCGTAATCATGCGGAGCTCCGTTGTCCTTGCTGAGGTAGGCTTCAAGTTTCAGGACTGCCGCCTTGAGTTGCGGGTTTCCGGTTTCGGATCGCACGGACTCCAGCCAGCCTGGTGCTGCGGCAGCAGCCATTGCCGCCACCGTGGCTTCATGCCATGCATCTGACTCAAAGGGTGGCCAGCAATCCAGAGTCCCCCATGTGCCTTCATCTGTCTGAATTGAGAACATCAGTTCGAGAGCAGCAGCGGTTTCAGGTGAGAGCTTGCCGATGACGTGAGCATCCCATTCGGCGAGTCCGGCAGCGATATAAATCACCTGAGCGGGTCGGGTAGCCTGTTTGAGTCGGTCAACAGGTTGATCCTTCAGTTTGCTGAACTGATCCAGAAAGAAGCTGCGGTTGGATTCGTTCGGTGGCCCCAGTGTTGGCGAAAGTGCGGGACGGATAGTCATGTAGGTTCCGTTAGTGTGGCAGCTGACGCAGTTCCTGCTGCCGCTCCAGGCGAGCGACCCCTGATCGAGGTACTGAGCGGCCGCGGCCGTGGAGAGTTGTCCACGAACAGGTTCTTCAGCGGTCGCTTTGGGAATCCTGAGGTCCTGAAACTCGTATTGAAAGTCGTCGGCTGCAGCCGGGAATGGAATCAGGAACAGCATGAGGACGGCTGTGCATCTCAGAGAGCTCAGGTGGCGAGTCATTGCGGAACCCTGTGTTGGCGGGAGGGCGGGTGGTACGGGGGAGAGCGACGATCCGCTGATCGGAGTCGTGAAGTAGACACTGTGGCGAGCTTTCAGGCAAGCTACCGACCGCTTACATCCTCAACTTCTTAGTTCCCCGGCCTGCAGGTTGATTCCTTCCCCCTTCTCACCTAATCTGCTGCTCTGCCTGTCTGTTTTCCCATCTCTCTGGCCGGCCGGGCCAACCGGTGCTGCAGGTGTTTCATGATTCTCAGCGGTTCTGAAATTAAAGCTCGGCTGGGCGGTGATATCCGGATCGAGCCATTTCACGACGAACAGCTCAATCCCAACAGCTACAATCTTCGACTGCACGACGAACTGCTTGTCTACGAAGAAATCGTGCTCGACATGCGGCGGCCGAATCGGTTCCGCCGAATTCTGATCCCGCCCGAGGGACTCGTGCTGCAGCCCAATCAGATGTATTTGGGCCGCACCATGGAATACACGGAAACCCGCAATCTGGTTCCAATGCTTGAAGGTCGTTCCTCCATCGGGCGACTGGGAATGTTCGTGCATGTCACGGCTGGTTTCGGCGACGTCGGCTTCTGCGGTTACTGGACACTTGAAATGATTGCCATCCAGCCAATTCGAGTATATCCGGCGGTGCAGGTCTGTCAGATCTTTTACCATACGGTTGAAGGCGCGATCACTGAATACAGGACTGGTAAGTACCAGGGCAATCAGGACATTCAGCCAAGTTTTCTGTTTCGCGAGCTCACCGGTCTTTCAGACCGCCAGCGAACGCTCAATTTTGATCAGCCGTCAGGCCAGGCCGAGCTAAGTTCCGACACCGGTTCTGCTCAGACGACTGATCAGCGGAATGCCTGAAGTCATTTCCGAGGGAACTGCAGAGATGTCAGCGAGCCGTGACGAACCTCGAGTGCTTCCGATTTCGGTCGGCGCCGGGCTTGTGGTCCAGCTGCTTTCCGCGACTGCCAGTTTCCTCGCGGCCTTTGTGTTGCCGTTCAGTTATCCTGAGTTTCCTGCCGAAGGCCGACTGGCTCTGATCGGGCTGGGTGTCCTGTTTTTGGTGCTGGCGATCGTCTCGGCGTTTGTTGGTCAGCGTCTGGCCGCGTTCGCTCAGCGAATCGGCCTTGGGCCACGCGTCCTTGTGCCTCGCGAGGGGCTCATTTGCCTCGGAATGATGCTGATTATCGCTGTCGCGGCGCTTACGGGTGGCAATCCGGATACGGGCAACATGCTGCTTCTTGTTTTTGGGCTGATGGCCGGCGGTTTTGTACTGAATGGCTGGGTCGTTGTGGCGATGCTTTCGCGGATCACGATTGCCCGGACGCTCCCCAATTCTGCCCCGGCCGGCAGCTTATTCACGGTGGAAGTCAGCATTACAAACCATAAGCGACGTCTATCGTCACGGCTGATTGAAGTTCGTGACCTTGTCGTTGGTCAGGGCATCCAGGCCGAGCCTCGCGTTGTCTTCGTGCGTATCGCCCCCGGTGGCGCTCGGTCGGCCGGCTATCAGTTGTCGCTGCCCCGGCGGGGCGTGTATCGCTTTGGCCCGCTGCGTGTATCCAGCCGTTTTCCGCTGGGCATTGGGGAAAGAGGCCAGATATTCGAGCATTCTGCGGAGTTATTCGTTTATCCGACAATTGGGCGGCTGTTACCTTCATGGCAGCGGCGAGATCGTCACCTGCAGGATTCTGAGTCCTCCGCAACACCTCGGCAGGGACTGCAGGACGATGAATTTCACAGTATTCGCGAATACCGCCCGGGTGACAACCGACGCGCTGTTCACTGGCGCAGCTCTGCCCGCCACACATCACTCATGGTTCGCGAGCACCAGCAGAATCGTCAAACCGGACTCGTCCTGCTGCTGGACCTTTGCTCGACTTTCGGGGCGTCTTCTGAGGAACTGGAAACAGCGATCTCCTTTGCCGCGACCCTGTGTGTAGATCAGGCTCAGAAAAGCACGGCCGGTCGTCATCGACTCCTGATCGCCGGAGAGGAGTTCCACGATGTCGATGTGCAGGGTGCGAGTGCTTTCCGTGAAGCGTCACTGCGAGCACTTGCCACGTGCAATCCCTCCCCCGCACCGCCATTACCAGAACTCCTTCGCGCCGCTGGCCTCTCGACTTCACACAGCCAGCATTTAATTCTGATCACTCCACGGCCGGAAGTGGCCCGGGCGGCACTATCAGATCTTGCGGCCGCTCAAAACCGCTTCGATCCGCACCTGATCTCTCGGCTTGAAATCCTGCCCTGTCTCCAGCAACACCTGTCGGCCTGGTTTATCGACGCCGCTGCCTGGCAGATTACTTTATGAACACAGCTGCCATCTCCTCCGCAGACCGTCGGCTGCAAGCAACGTTTCTCATCAGCATCGGACTGCTGACTGGATTCGCAGGATTAATTCTGGCTTCCAGCCTGTCTCGCATTTTTCCCGCAGCCCTCTCTCCTCTGGTAGCCGCTTTAACGCTGTTTTATGTCGATCATCGTCGCAGAAAGCTGCTCTCTACGCTCACCGCCAACCTGCTGGGACTGGCAGCGCTCGCCGTGGCTTTCAACAACTTTTCAGATTCCAATCTCGAACGACTGACAGCTGGCACTGACTTCCTCGTCTTCCTGACGTGGATTGTTCTGGGCATGCAAAAAACGCCGCGGCAGTATTGGTGGCTGGCCGCCCTTTCAGTTCTTCAGGTCACAACTGCCGGTGTGCTCACGGCCAGCGTTGCATTCGGTACCGCTTTGTTCCTGATGTCCCTGCTGATGATCTGGACGCTGTCCGTGTTCTCGCTTTACCGAACAGCTCTCTGGCACAATCAGCAGACGGCGACGGTGGCTGCTGCCGGCGCGGGTGAGCCGCGAGTACGCGTTCCGTGGCGACGACGCTCGCTGAAATTCCTTCGCGGATTCCTCGGAATCGCTCCTAAGTCCAGCTCCATCGCTCCGCAACAGCAGGGCCTTGTCGGAGTCATCATCCGACATGGACTCGATCGGGATCCGGGGGATATCTGGACTGGCTGGCGTTTCAGCTTTTCAGTCCTCGGTTCCTGGATCATTTCCATTCTGGTGGGCTTGTTTGTCTTCGCTGTATTCCCGCGTATCTGGGTCTCTGGCGGAATTGGGCTCGCGAACACAGCTTCTGCCGGCGGTTCAGGAAACAGCAGCACTGGATTCTCCGACAGCGTTCAGCTCGGCCAGACCGGCTCACTGCTGCAAAGCAATCGGCTGGCATTTACGTTCCACGTCCGCAGTCTGCCGGAACGCAAACCGGAGCGCGTGGAATCGCTCCAAAAGTCGCTCAAAGTGGACGAGTTTCAACTGCGGGGACTGGTGTTTGCGGCCTATGACCGCGGCCGCTGGATTTCCACTTCGCCACAATTTGACATTCCGGATATGAATCTCCCATTTCCGCAAATGGCGGCATTTCATGAGATTACGCTGACCGCCCAACAACCTCAAAGCCGGGTTGTGCTTGCTCCGCATCCCATTGCCCGCATCACTCCACCTGAAGGCAGAACCATCAATCTTCGATCGCTGGCGAATATGCTCACGTGGTTGGGGCCGGGCTCCGCAACTGCTCCAGTGGGACCGATGACAGTTATTGTTGAGTGCCCTTCGCTGCTCCTTCAGCCCGAGGCAGCGTCGCCGTTCTGGCATATTGATCCGCGGCTGCCGGCGTCTGTGCAGCAGCTCAGGTTTACACAATTGAATGAACAGGCTTCGCGGTTCTACCGAATGGGCGAAATCAGTAATCGACTCCCAAGGCTGTACGAGCTCGCTCGGCGGTTGTCCGGCCCCCGCACTCGCCTCGCGTCTGAAGTGGATCGACTCCGCAAAACTCTTGAATGGCTGAACTCGGAAAACGGTTTCCGTTACACACTTGACCAGCCCACCGTGCCATTTGACAAAGATCCTGTTGAATATTTCCTGTTCGAGTCGCGTGCGGGGCACTGTGAGTACTTCGCGTCAGCTGCAGTTCTGCTGCTGCAGGCGATGGGTATTCCTGCACGACTGGTGACCGGCTACAGCGGCTGTGAATGGAATCCGGAGAAACAACACTACGAGGTTCTCGACCGTCACGCCCACGCCTGGGGGGAAGCATGGATTGGCGGGCGCTGGGTCGCCTTTGATCCGACTCCGCTGGCTGCCCGCATGCTCACCAGCCGCTCGGTTGCTGAGCGTTCGCTGCTTTCGGGCTTTCAGGCGGTCATCAGCGATTTCTGGAAGGGAAGCGTCAACAGCATGAGTGCTGAGCGACAGCGGGCAATTTTCCAGCCTGTACTGCAGGCAGCGCGGAACACGTTCGAGCGAATCCGCCGTCAGGGAATCTGGCCATTTATCCGAGAATTTTTTACAGCACTGCTGGCACCTTCGTCCGGGCGACTCACCCTGAGCTCAGCAGCCGCATGGATTCTGATGATCACACTTATGGGGCTCGCAGTGCGAACCCTCCACGCGGGCGCCGGAAGAGGGCTGTTCAACGCATTCCGCGATCGATTTTTAACCAGTCGCACACACGTACGATCCGTGATCCGCTTTTATTCTCAGTTTTGTGAACTGTGTGAACGCGGCGGACTCTCCATCTCGGAATCCGCCACGGCGCGCGAAAACGCCGAAGCTGCCCGAGCTGCCTTTCTTCCGCAGCTTTCCAGGGCCGGGCTGGAAGATCTGCCTTTCAGGATTGCTGCGGCATTCAACCTCGTCCGGTTTGGCCGAGGCCTGCTCTCCCATGAAGAAGCCACCGCCATCGGAAATGACCTCTCCCGCTTTGCTGCTGTCATCCAATCACCTCTTGACCCCAGGCAGTGATTTCCGGTGTAATTCATTTGGGGAAATCTGAAAAAAACAGGCAGCCTGCCAGTCTCGGTAACCGGCTGCAGGCAGGGACGCATGCTGACTACCTTCGACCGTTATGTCACAGGCCGATTTCTGCACACATTTGTGCTGCTGTTCGTCGCCACGCTGGGCCTGTATGTGGTGATCGACCTGTTCATGAACATCGACGAGTTTCAGGACAATCTGGCTCGAGATACGCCCACAGCAAATGGCCAGGTTGAGCTTTTCCGGCGTATCGGTGAATACTACTTTTTTCGCACATTTGATTTCTTCGAGATGGCGGGGCCGATATTGATCGTCGTCTCCGCCGTTACTGTTGTTGCGCTGCTCCGAAAAAGTTCAGAGACGTTTCCGTTGCTGGCTGCCGGTATTCCAGCCTTCAGACTGCTGCGTCCACTGCTGGTCACTGCTCTCATTCTGAATGGAGCACTCCTTGTCAATCAGGAATTTGTGATTCCCTCGCTGGCCGTTCGACTGCAGACACCTCGCGGCAGCCGCGCAGCAGAGATACAGCGGGTCGATCCTGTTTATGACTACGGAAATGACCTGACCCACATTGCAGGAGACCATGTGCTGCCAGGATCAGGCACACTCGTCGGCCCCCGCTTCGCATTTCGCGAAGGGCGACTCTGCAAACGCTCTTTTATCCTCAAGGCAGAAAAGGCATCCTGGCTGTCTTCACCGCCACAAGCCCCCGGCCAAAACGGCTGGCTCCTGCAAAAAGTTACCGGGGTGCTCGATGTGGATGCACTGACCCCAGAAGGTCGCAATCGCATCCTGCCAACTCCCAGCGGCAGGGATGTCTTCATAGTGTCAGACGTCACCTTTGACTATCTCTGCAGCGGAGGTCGCAACACGAGGCTCCTGTCTTCATTCCAGCTTGTGGAACGCATTCGCAAACCCGCTGCCGGCGTCATCCCTGTTCGCAATCAGAGTCTCGCACTGCATGCACGACTCACGCGGCCCATCCTTTGTCTGCTCAGCATCTCACTCGCACTGCCGCTTGTACTGAGGCGCGAATCACACAGCCTGATTACGAATCTGGCTATGTGTTCGGCAGTCCTTGGTATCTTCTATGGAATGGCTCATGCCTGCCTTGCTGCCGGTAATGAAGCATTCATCAGCCCGGATACCGCAGCGTGGCTGCCGGTGATCCTTAATGGTATGGCCAGTGCGTGGGCCTCCAGCCTGGTTCAGACGTAAAGCTGGTCAGCGGTCGGAACAACAGTGGCGGTGGGCACAGCAGGGTTGGAAACAGCGGTTCGGCAGGAACGGAGATGCTGATGGATGGGCGAAGTTCCGAGGTTGTCCAGTGAGGACGGCGTTCAGAAAATAGATCGTATGCGGGGGTGTTTTTCGTTTCCCAGCAGTCGCTTGAAGGCGTGGTCCACTCACGGGCTGATTCCAGGAGCCATAGTTTCTTAAATTCGACGCCAGGGGGTTGCGAACGGTTTTGCGGTCGCACGCTGCTTCGGTGCTGAAGGCAACCGGAGCGTCACCGCACTGAAATCTGCAGCGGTTCGGTGATCGTGGCAAGATCGACAGCTGCGGCGTCGAAGGGTGGCGGTCCAAAGGTTGCACGGGCGTTTTTGGAAAATCCATAGGGCTCTGTCGGCAGTCCGACGACGTTCTTCGTGAGGACACCGTTGCCGTCGAGATCCTGAAACACAGCCACGGCTGCCATACCTGACAATGGCAGCTGCATTGGTATCTCTGCAAGCTCTTCTTTCGCATCCTGCTCGGCTGTGATGCTTGCTGAAGTGACGTCAGGAAATCCTTCGTCCGTCAGAAACACCGCCACCATCACCGCCGCGGGCCTTGTCTTCAGACCTGAGACCTGCACGACTACGGTTTGTTGCAGAGGGGCTGCGATGGCGGCAGGTTCTGTGGATACCGTGGGGGCTGGGGGGGGCTGCGTTTCCAGCGGGGGCGACGGTGATTCGGGCTGACGTTGCCGCATGAACCACAGGGCTGACACAATCACGGCGAGAATTGTCGCGGCTTTCAGCCCCGAGCTGCGAACTTCAGTGGACTCTGTTGCTTCGATGTTCCGCGCCACTTTCAGACACCTCGCTTCCAGCGTCCCGAGAATATCAGTGTCAGAACGGCCATGACGAGAGCACTTCCCAGCAGCACTGCAACTTCAGCCCTCAGTTCGGCCAGCGGAGTGCGAAACCAGAAGACCTTCTGGAATCCATCGAGTGCCCATGCGTTGAAGCTCCAGCGTCCCAGTTCCTTCATCCGCTCGCTCATGACGAATCGCGGAATCATACTGCCGCCGATCGCTGACATGCTGAGAATGATGACGGTGGCTGCTGCGTTCAGCTGAGCTCGAGATCGGCAGAGAGTTGCGAGCAGAAGTGCAAAGCCACTGGTAGCGGCCGAAGTGCACACAGCCATCACTACAAAGCCGCCAGCATTTCGCCGCAGCTCAATTCCAAACACCACATCCGCAAACACAAACATCACAGTCAGCTGCAGACAGCCCATAAAGAAGATGCCCAGCCACTTGCCACCAAGGATTTGCAACAGACCTGCGTGGCTGGCAAGAATTCGATCCAGAGTACCCGACTCGGCTTCATCCAGCATCGTGCCTGCGTGACCGGTGCAGGCAAACAGCAGAAAGAGCACTGCGATTCCGGCGGCATACATCGCGATTCGTGGATTTGAGCGACCATCAGCCTGCGGATTGATCAGCTCGATTCGTACATCGTCGCCACCGTTGGTCTTGTCAGCTGCAGCATTTGTCGCAGAATCAGGTTCAGACTGAGATTCAAATTCAGCAATCGGAGGTGTCTGCAGATTTGAGGTTGCCTGTGTCGACATCAGAGGAGCGGTGATGTCTGCATCTTCGTCTGGGCGCAGTTGCATCTCAAGGGCTGGCGGGTCCCAGACGGTAATCAGGCGACTTGTTTGCTCATCCAGCAGTCTGTCCGCGGATGCGATGTTGAAGATCTCGGCGGGCTCGGGGGGACGAGGAAAGGTGGTCGGCAGATCGATATCAGGCAGAGGTGCTGGCCTGGGGGCTGGCAGAGGAGCAGTCTCTGCAGCGACAACGGCAGTCGAGGGTGGCGGAGTCAGCCTGGGTGAGCGTGAAATGACTGATTGCAGAGTTCTCGCGGCGTCTTCCATTCGCCGTCGAGCGTAGTACTCTTTCAGCCGGGAAGTGACAATGGCGACTGCCATCGCATTCTGACCATCGGTGATCACGCGAATTTCGGCTGGTTTTCCGGAACGGGCTGCGGCATCGGCTGAATCGTCAAACTTCAAAGGAAGCTGCAGAATCAGGTCGTAGCGACTGGAGTTCTGCGCTCGTTCGACCGCTTCCGTGACGGACAGTTCGCTGTTTTCAGCGCCTGACAGTTCGAGCGTAGTGCATTCCACAGTCTCTGCTTTCGCCATGGCCGCCAGCAGCGCCTCGGCGGCTGCCGTTCGTTCGGGGACGGCCAGCCCCAGTCGCACCGGCTGTTCCGTTCCCGCAGCGATACCACGGCTGAAGATCATCGCGAAGATGCTGAAGAACAGCACTGGCATGACGAATACGAGGAGCAGTTCAAGCGGATTATTGCGCAGTCGCAGATACTGAATTCGCAGGATGGTCAGCATCATTCCCGCAGACTCCTTCCCGTGAGTGCAAGGAAGACGTCCTGCAGACCATAGCTGCGAACATCAATCCGCGAAGGTGCCTGGGACAGCTTTGAGAGCACTCCCAGAATCCCTGGCAGCTGCTGCATGTCGGCAAGACGACAGACGGCTGCTGTTCGCTGATCATCCATTTCAAATCCTGGCAGCTCGTCCTCGACTGCTCGCGCGAATTCGAGCACCACGCGGTGCGGAAGCCCGAGGCTTTTCTGGATTAAATCTTCGAGCTGGCCTTCTGCCACAATGGTGCCATGATCAATCACCACGATGCGGTCACAGCGGGTTTCGACTTCCTCCAGCTGATGAGTGGTGATGAGGACAGCAGTTCCATGTTCCTTCAACTGCTGCATCATGGCATAGATCCGCTCCCGGCTTTGCGGATCGACTCCAACGGTAGGTTCATCCAGCAGCAGGACCGCTGGGCGATGAAGCACACTGCAGGAGATATTCAGTCGTCGCTGCATCCCTCCTGACAACGTTTTTGCCAGGGATTCTGCTCGATCGGCCAGTGCGGCCCATTCGAGCACTTCGGGAATTCGTTCCCTCAGCAGTTTTCTGGAGACACCTTCGAGGCGTCCAAAGACTTCGAGATTCTGCCGCACGGTCAGGTCCGGGTAGACGGCGATATTTTGTGGTACCAGCCCCGGCCGTATTGTTTTTGAACCTGAATATCCCTCAGGAACCCGCAGCTCGATTTTTCCGGCATCCGGAGCGACGAGTCCGGCGATGCAGCGAATCATGGTGGTCTTGCCAGCGCCGTTCGGTCCAAAAAAGCCAAGCAGTTCGCCGGGGTACAGTTCCAGCGAAATTCCGCGCAGCGCCTCACGGCCACGCCATGATTTGCGGACGGAATCCAGCCTGAGAATTGGTGAGGCGCGATCAATCATGGACCCGCTGCTTCATAGGTTCGCGATCTCCACTGCACACCCAGTCCCAGCAGACTGCGCGTCCACGCTGTCCACTGGACCGCCAGAAACAGCAGCATCGCAGCCGGCTGAAGTAATGCCGCTTTCCATGCCCTGTCGAAATACAGGCAGCACATCATCCGCGGAAGATAACTCAGCAGCACGCAGACTGCCACTCCCAGCGAACCAGCCGCGTTGCCCTCCTGCCAAATCAAAATCCCGCCCCAGAGTATGGGAACCACTGATGTCAGAGTCATCAACATAGTCATGACCAGCAGCAAAGGCTGCCTCGCGAAGCCCTCAACTGCATTTTTCAGGAGTCCTCGCCAAGTCTCCCCGAACGACTCGTACATCCGACATTCGACCATGTCGGTTGCATCAAAAACGTCCGTTCGCAGCCCACATCGCCGATAGGCCTGAGGCAACCGAATCCCATCATGCAGAGATTCCCGGATCGCTGCGTGCCCACCCACAGCCCTCCACGCTGTTTGCGACGTTGCCATGTACTGACCGCAACCTGCGGAAGCCGCCACCATCCGCGTTCTTCGCATCAGCACAAAAGGCAGGAAACACAACAGAATCACGTACATTTGAGGAATCAGCAACTGTTCACCGAAAGTCACCACACGCTGTTCTGGAAATCCGCTTAGCAGGTCCACTTCAGCATGCCTGCGATAGCCCACGGTTCGCGCGATCGCCTCCGCCGTTACCTGCACATCAGCGTCTACAAACACCAAATCCTCGTAACTGGCTGCCTCACCCAGCTGCTGACAGGCCCACTGCTTGCCACTCCAGCCAGCAGGCTTTGGTCGTCCCCGAATCAGCCGCACGCGGCTGTCTCGCAGACTCCACGCTTCCACCAACAGATCCGTACCGTCGGTACTTTCGTCATCGAGTACCAGCACTTCAAGTTCGACATGTCGGCTGGCTGTAATGGACCGCAGTGTGGCTTCGATCCGAGCCGCCTCATTTCGGGCCGGGATCAGGACAGAGACCCGCAGCAGGTCTGGTTGTGGATCAGTAAGAGACTTGCTGCCGCAATCACCGTGGCCTCCGAACAATCGCGGTGCCCGGCGAAACTGCAGCAGATTGCTGACAAACAACAGCGCGACTCCCAGTGTGGATCCGAAACAGCAGCTCCAGAGCAGTTTCGGCCAAAAGTCGTTCATGTCTGCCCACCTCCGGCAGATGTCTCATGCCGAGCATCAAAGTTGCCTCCGCGCAGCCAGCAAGTCAGACGTCTCCAGGCGTCGTAGACGCCACCAATACCGCTGGCCCCGGCCAGCAGTCGCTCGAATGCGGCTCCGCTGCGTTCCAGCGCCTGCCGGGTCAGTTCTGTCTGCTGTTCCGCAAGTCGTTGCTCCAGAAACGCCGTTCGCTCGGCCCGTTCCTCGGGAAGCCCCCGGCAATCAATCGCGGGACCGAATCGTGCCAGCAGTTCCGGACGACGCTCGTTACAGAACGCATACTCCAGCGCCATAGGTAACACGCTGCCGACGAAACTTCGGTCCACGAGATGACTCAAACCGGACTGAAACGGAACGACCTCCCGCACATCATGAAATCTGCCGGCCGGCGTTATCCAAAGCGCTGTTTGCCCATGCTCCAGAACACGTCGGCTCTGCCGCAGAAACTCGCGAGCCCCTGCAGCCGATTCCCGCTCCACACCGAAAAAGCCGAGCCGTTCCAGAATCGGATATCGGGTGAGTGCCGCGGCGTCCATGGGTGCAGCGAACTTTCGGCCGTGCAGCAGCAAATCCGTGAACAGCACCGCCGCCATCGGATCCCACCACCCAGGATGATTCACGTAAATCACCACAGATCCAGTTGTCAGACCACGAGCGTGTTCAGCGCCGGCAACCCGGACGGCGTTGAATGACGACTTGACAAACCGCCGCACGTACCGCCGGAAGCCTCGGTTCAACACTCGCGAACCCCATGAATCCATCACTGGTCGGCCCCCAACAGGCTGAAACGTCAGGCGGCTCTCGTCTGTCGCAGCGAAACGCCGCCCAGATCCTGGTCCACGGTATCGCCGGCAATCCAGCCGGACATCATGACCATCGGCATCCCCGGTCCCGGGTGCGCCGACCCGCCGGCCAGATACAGTCCCGGCAGCTCAGTCACCCGATTGGCCGGCTTGAACGCACCCAGAAACCGCCCGTGGCTGGCCAGTCCATAAATCGCTCCGTTGAGCACGTGGTATCGCTCGTGAATCCCCTGCGGTGTCAGCGCATGTTCCACCTCGATCCGCTCTTCGATGTCTTCCATCCCTGCAACGCGTTTCATCTTCTGGATAATCACATCACGATACTTCGGCAGCATACGGCTCCAGTCGTGGTGCGACCTGAGGTAGGGAGTATGCACCAGCACGTACAGAGCCTCCCCGCCAGCCGGCGCCACGTGGTCGCCGGACAGAGACGGGGCACACAGATAACAGGTTGGATCATCGGCCGGCTCACCCTGCTGATAGATCTGCTGAAACTCCGCATGCGGGTCGCGACTGAAGACAAAGTTGTGATGCAGAATGTGCTCGTAACGTTTCTTGAGTCCCAGATACAGGACCACACCCGAGCAGGCGGCTTCAAAGGTTCGCTTCGCAAGGAACTTTTGCGCGACCGATTCCGGCAGCAGTTCTTTGCAGGTTCGCACGCAGTCGGAGTTTGATACGACAACGCCAGCCTGCAGGACTTCGCCACCCTGCAGCGTCACTCCTGAAACCCGACCTGCCTGAACGTTAATCGACCGTACCTGGCGACCGGTCAGGTATTGCACACCCAGTTCTCTTCCCAGTCTCTGCAGGGCTTCCGGAACAGCTCGAGTTCCTCCCATCGGATACCAGATGCCCTCGTTCGTCTGCATGTGTGCGATGCCACAGAGCACCGCGGGGGATGCTTCCGGTGAAGACCCGACGTACTGCGTGAAGTGGTCCATCATCTGCGCGATTCGCGCGTCGGGAATGTGCGAACGCACCATACCGGCAACCGTACGGCCAAATCGCAGGCTGAGCACGTCTTTCAGAACACTGAGTGAAAACGACTGCTTCAGATCCATGGTGTCGCCAATCCCACCGACACTCTTCCAGAAAAAGAATTTCTGTGAAACTTCGTCAAGCTGCTTCGAGATGGCCATGAATTTCTCATAGCCCTGGCCAGTACGATCACTGCCGGTGAATTCCCGCAGATGCTGCTGCATCTGAGGCAGTGACTCCACGAGATCGAAATGTGAGCCATCCTCGAAAAAACAGCGCCACTGCGGATCGAGACGCACCATGTCCAGATAATCTTCAAGACGCCTGCCAGCTTCACTGAAGATTCGTCGCAGCACCGATGGCAAGGTCAGGATCGTGGGGCCCATGTCGAATCGATAACCACGATCCTCGAGGATGGCCGCCTTGCCGCCAACCCACGCGTTCTTTTCCACCACTGTGACACGATGTCCCCGGGCTGCCAGAGTACAGGCTGCTGCCAGACCACCCAGTCCGCTGCCGATCACAACCACATCCGTCTGCGATTTCATTGC